>RXJC01000004.1 GCA_003963435.1 Bradyrhizobiaceae bacterium
TCCGGCCCGAAGCAGGAGAACTTTGCCGGGAAATATCCGTCGCGGCTCTGGAAGCCGTCGAGTGCTTGCTGCGAATGATAGCTGTCATCGGGGAACTCGCCCCACTTGCCCAACGCGGCGACCGCCAGGCAATGCGGCGTCGAAGCGGGAAACTGCACCGGCCCCGAGGAATTGCCCGCGGCAATGATGCAGGCCATGCCCATTTGCTTGGCCCGGATGATGCGATCCTCGATGATCCGGGAAGGCTCGCCGCCACCCAGGCTCATATTGGCGACGTCGATGCCGTGCTCCATGCAGTAATCGAGCGCAGAGACGAGATCGCTGAACCGGCCGCCCGGGAAGATACGGCAGACATGGATTTCTGCCGCGGGAGCGAAGCCGCGGATTCCGCCGCCGGGGCCGACGGGGCCGCCGGCGATGATTCCAGCGCAATGCGAGCCGTGGCCGATCGTGTCGACGGTCCACGCCGCTTTGTCGTTGCCGACGATGCTGGTGCCTTCCGTGATTCCGTGCAGGTTGCGGTGCGTTGGCGCCAGGCCGGAATCGATGATCGCGATCTTGATACCGGCGCCATCAAAGGACGGCGGCAGACGATCAAGACCCATCGCGCGCTCCCCCCACCCCATCAATTGCTGGCCGGGGAAGTTCCGCAAGACCGCGCCGAGCGCCCTCACGGCGATCCGGTTGACGCTGTTGGGAACGAGCTGCGGACGATCGAGCCAGAAGGTCCAGTAGTCGATCTTCGGTTTGACGAGGATCGAGCGGATGGTCTCCGGAGTTTCGCCTTGGAGGGTCACCGTGGCACGGCCGGCGGCGTCGGTGATGCCCTGTGCCGGCCACATGCTGCCGAACACATAGACCTCGGCCTCGGACAGCGGGCCGTCCTGGCCCAAGACTTCGATCGTCGCAGTGAAGCCGTCGGCCAGCGGTGTCAGCACCCCTGGATTGGGAAGCTGCGGCGTGGTCGGATCGAGCATGTAGGCCAGCCGCTCGTCACGTTCCACCGCGCAACGCTCTCCTGCCTGGGTCTGCAGCAACTTGGCCTTGTCGGGAGTCATCTTGGCGAGGACCAGCGGACTGAGTGGCACTTGTCCAAGCTCTGCGCTCTGAAATCCGAACAGGCGCGGCGGAGACACCGTCTTCACCACCTCGATGTCGGGGCTGTTGGTGAGCTGCTGGGTCAGAAAATCAATGCTGAAGGTCTCGAGCCCGGGTCGCTGCTGCGGCGCGATCATGAATTGCGCCGGGCGCGATGACAGCGTCGCGGACCCCTGCCCTGGTGCCGGTGACTGGCCGGCGCCGTGTTCCGAAGCCGCCCCGTTGCCGATTGCCGCCGATTCGGTCGCGCCGTGCTCACCGTGCGCGGAAGTTCCTGATTTGCCTCTTGTGGCCATCTGCGGCCTCCTTGATGTTTGGCGTGTCCAATGTTTGCCCACCGAAATCAGTCAGTCGGCATCGAATGGCTTCAGCGCTGAATCCGGTTCGACCACGAGCGTGGCAAACGTCGATTTCAGGCGATCGGCCTGTGTCTTCGTCATCGAAAGGATGACGACGTCGGGAGCGACTTGCGCGACTCGCTTCACGCCGGGTTCACGCTGCAAGTGTTCGTTGAGCTGACCGGATTGGACCGGGTCTCCCTGCACGATGAATTGCTGCGACGCGTTTGAATCCGCCATCTGGTTTCCATCCACATCTGTGCGCAGAGGGGCGGGCTTGCGCCCGCCCGCTACGCGTTGGGTCTAGTGCATCGTGCCACCGGGTTGGCCGGCGTTGAAGACGCCGAGTTGGCGACCGATATCCAGGCCGGTCTGGGCACCCTGGCCGATCTTCTTCAGCACGCTCCAGAAGCTCTGCAGCTCCATGTCGGAGACTTGTGCCGCAGCAGGCTGATCGCCGGGGCCGGCGCTGAACACGCCGAGCTGATGGCCGATATTCACCCCGGTCTGCACGCCCTGCCCGATCTTCTTCAGCACGCTCCAGAAGCTCTGCAGCTCCATGTCGGTCGGCGGGGCGCTTGCTGCCGGCTGCAGGCCGGGCTGGCCGGCGCTGAACACGCCGAGCTGGTGGCCGATATTCACACCGGTCTGCACGCCCTGGCCGATCTTCTTCAGCACGCTCCAGAAGCTCTGCAGCTCCATGTCGGAGACCTGCGCCGCAGCAGGTTGACCGCCGGGGCCGGCACTGAATACGCCGAGCTGGTGACCGATATTCACACCGGTCTGCACGCCCTGCCCGATCTTCTTCAGCACGCTCCAGAAGCTCTGCAGCTCCATGTCGGAGACCTGCGCCGCGGCGGGCTGATCGCCGGGGCCCGCGCTGAACACGCCGAGCTGGTGGCCGATATTCACCCCGGTCTGCACGCCCTGACCGATCTTCTTCAACACGCTCCAGAAGCTCTGCAGCTCCATGTCGGAGACCTGCGCCGCGGCGGGCTGATCGCCGGGGCCGGCGCTGAACACGCCGAGCTGGTGACCGACATTCAGGCCGGTCTGCACGCCCTGTCCGATCTTCTTCAGCACGCTCCAGAAGCTCTGCAGCTCCATGTCGGAGACCTGCACCGAACCCTGCGGCATGTCCGGACCGACGGAAAACGGCAGGAAACCTCCGCCGATGTTCCCCACGACGCCGCCGATATTCTTTCCTCTCTTGCCGCCGAGCAGGTTGCCGATGACGCGTCCGGCCGCACCGCCGAGGATCGAGCCGAATATGCCCTGCGGGTCCAATTGGCCGTAGTCCTCAGTCTGTTGCTGAATTCCAGTCATGATCAAAATCTCCTGATGAAGTGCCTGACCCGCGAGCGACACGCGCTCTCCATAGAGAGGCGGGATCACTACGCACGATTGTGCGAGCGGCTAAGGCTAAGACAGGGATCGTGATGCAGGCGTCACGTCGAGCGTGAAAGTTGCGTCAAAGTTCTTGGCCCGATGCAATTTGAGTGAAGCGGATTTCAAGGGGGCCGCATGGAACGTGCGGCGGATTTCACGCTGCAGCCGTTCGGTCTCCTGCTCCGGCACCGCGCGGACTTCGCGCCACAGCACCGAGCGGCAAAGATCGTACTGACGCAACGCGTCGGTACGGCGACCTTGCTGCGTGTAGCAGCGCATCACGACGCGATGAACCTCCTCCTGAAGCGGGTCGATCGCAAGAATGCGCAGCGCGAGCGCAATCGCTATGTCCATATGCTCGCGTCCGCCGGCGTCCAGCAGCCCCGCGAGCGCCTGCATCGCTTGTGTCCTCAGTCGTTGGCGCTCGGCAGATAGCCAGGCTTCGAATTGGCATGAGGTCGAGCTGATGCCCTCGAGAAGGTCGCCTCGATAAAGCATCGCCGCGCGGGCCAACCGTTCGGGATCGCTTCCCGTCAGGAGCCGCTCGAATTCCCCGACATCGGTGCTGATGGCATTCGGGCAGATGCGGATATCGCCGCGATCGGCAGAGATCACATCGGAATATTGCGGCAACTCACGCCGCAATGTGAGCAGAGCTTGTCGAAGGCTGGCGCGCGCGCGATCGCCGAAGTGACCGTCCCACAACAGCGTCGCGAGCTTGCCGCGTGAAATGGCTCGAGGGGAACTGAGCGCCACATAGCCAAGAAGAGTTGCAGCCTTGCGACTGGGGATCAACACCGACTCGCCGGAAGCACGCACGACTTCGACACCGCCGAAGAGATTGATCTGGAGCAGCGACATTGTCCTTTTCCTTCGGTCATTGTCCTCTGTCCCTCAGTCTATCTAGGGGCGAACACTCTTCTTATGATCATGATCACTAAAGATACGGACAGCGCCGATTGGCCGCACATCGCCGATCAGTCCCGAATGCTCTTATGGACACCATACAATCTGAGTTAGACAAAGCAATGGAACTCGCTTGGCGCCGTGTCAGCAATTTGTGAGACTGCTGATTTCAAATGTGTGATGTAGCCCATAGGCAGAATGCGAGTTGCAGGCGCGGCGATCGCTCGCATTTGATGCAATCCTTGAACGACGAAGACCGAACAGCCACGCAAGACGTTCTGCATGACATGGCGCGCCGAACGGTATGCAAGTGTCGTCACCTCGCTGCGAAGGTTGCGCGAGTTGCTCGCGAGCGCACGCGCGTCGTGCACCTGCCATGCTCGAGCTGAAACAACAGACGCTCAACGACACACCAGGTCATGCGTCAGAAGGTCGCGCGTGCGTCAGCCACAGTTACGTTCTTCTGAATAGAAACTCGTGCGGCGGAGCGGCGCGATCTTTCGCCGAATACGTGCGGAAGGACGGGACCGTTCGCTGGTCGCAGCCTCTTTCCGAATCGTGGCAGTACATCAGGAAATTATTTGAGATCGATGCCCCAGGACGTCTCGCTTTATTCGAGCCGGCATTTTAGGGCCGAACTCCTCGACAATGACGCGATCGCCCAGCCATCGTAACCACGAAGGCGCCTTGCCACCCGACAGGCTGCTACTTCAGCGAAATCACGATAGCACTGAGGTTGGCGGCCATCTCCAGCCCGGCCTTTGGGCCTTGCAAGACCATCACGACGCCGTTGTCGTTTCGCAAGTGGACACCACCGGCGCCGGCGACCAGAGCGCCACCCCCGCCAACAGAGCTATAGGTGCCCGCGAAGTCGCGGACGTCTCTGATGCCGGACGCCCAGCCTTCCAGGCGGCCGGCCGTCGCGCCGGCCGTGACGCCGAGGCTTATTCCTGTGACGCGGAACGGATAGGTGCGGCCGCGATAGGTCAACACGCCGTTGCCGGCGCCGCCGCCAACCAGCAGGCCCGCCTTCACGATCTTGACCCGGACATGACCGGCAGCTTGCCCAAACGCGGGGCTCGCCGCAATGCCGACGGCAAACAGGGCGATCGCTGCAAGGCGGATGATCGACCGCAGCATCGCGCCCCTCATCTCACGGTTTCGCCGCATCGACCTTCTTCCAGGTCTGGTCGGGATCAAACAGCGTGAGGCGCTTGGCCACGAAGTCGGTGCGTTTACCGAGATCCTTCTGGTAGACGACACCGGCATGATTGACCAGGAAGGTCATCACGCCGGAATTGCCGTACTCGGCCGGCCACGCAATCAGCGCGAAGCCGCCGATCATCTTGCCCTTGACCACGTAGTTCAAGGCGCCGCCGGGGGCGTCGGGCCCCTGCCCCTTCAGAATGCGGAAGTAGTAGCCGTGATAGGGCGTCATGCCCTCGCCGGCCTTGTAGCCCTCGCTCGAGGCTTGCGCCGCCAGTGGCCCGAGCGGGCTCGGATCGCTGTCGTCGCGCCAGAACAATCCATCCTTCTTGCCGGGCGAGGAGACGATGCGCTGGGCGTAGACACCGGCGCCCTCGCCGCGGTCCTTGTCCGCATATTCGTTCTGCGCGTCGACGAAAGCGAGCGCGGTCTGAATCGCGTCAAGCTCGTTGCGCCCGATGCGGCGGCGAAGCACCTCGATGCGCCCTTCGTCAGTGTCGAATTCCCAGCCGGCCTTGGTGTTGACAAGCGGAATCGGGAACAGGAATTCGTCGGGCCCCAGGATGAGGGTCGCGCTCTTGTTGCCCTCAGCCTTGATGCCGTGCCTGGCGTCATACATCGAGCTGAAACGCTGGCGGATGTCGTTGTCGGCAACCTCATCGCCGGAGAAGACGATATCCTCGGCCGCCCTGCCGAGCACCTTCAGGATATCGCGGGGTCCGCTCTTGACTGCGGCGGCAAGCGCCGCGGCCGCGTCCTCCGGCGTCTTGTAGGATTGCTGGGCTTGGGCCGCAGAACCAATCAGCGCAAATACGATCATGCCCGGCAACACCACGCGCCGGAGCGATTTCATACTGATCATGGCATCACCTCCGCAGGGATCTTCGCGCCGCCGGCGAGCCAGTCGCGGTAGGTGCGAAACGTCAGACCAAGCCTTTCATAATAGACGCGCAGATAGCCATCGTGGCCGCGGACCACAGCGTCAGGCATCACCTGCTCGACCTCCTGCGCCATCACGCCGACATAGGCCTTGTCGCTGCCGATATAGCTGAAGCGATAGTAGCCGAGGCCGTTGGCGAGGTGGCCGAGCAGGACGATGTCGTGCTTCAGCGCGATATCCGAGCGCCGGCCGCCGCCGCCACCGCCGCGGCCTCCGCCACCACCAAAGCCGCCTCCGCCACCGCGGCCCGCCATGCTCGGTCCGCCGCCACCGCCACGCGGCATGCTCGCCATGCTCGATCGCCCGCGCTCTGATGCCGCAGCCGCCGAACGACCGGACGAGACGTTCATCGCGCCACCGCGATTGGCTGCACTGCCGCCGGCGCGGTTCGCGGCCTTGGCGCGATCGCCGCCGCCCTTGGCAGCAGCCTTGCCCCGGTCATCACCGCCCTTTGCACCACTCTTGGCTGCACCACTCTTGGCGCGGTCCGCGGCCCCCGCACGGTCGCCGCTGCCAGGCCGATCGCTCCGATTGCCGGCACGGTCACCCGCACGATCACCGGCCCGGTCGCCTGCGCGATCTCCAGCCCGGTCTCCCGCGCCCTGATCGGGACGCAGCACCTGGTTTCCGTCACGGCCGCGGAAGTCCATCCGGTCCGATGCGCCGGCCTTCAGATTGTTATTGCCGAAGCGCTGCTGAACGTTGGTGTTGCTGTAGCGCACGCCTTGCCGATGGGCGGGATTATGCTGCCAGCCGTTGCCGATGTTCGTGGTGCGGTGATTGACGTAGACGTTGCGGTTGCTCCAATTGCAGCCACCGCCCCAGTAATTGCCCCAGCGCCCGATCGCCCAGGCCGTGCCGAACGCGATGCCCGCCGCCACCACTCCAGCGCCGATATAGGACGGATAGCCCCAATAATACGGCGGATATTCCACATAAGGCCAGCTGCCATAGACGGTGGCCGGGTCGTAATATGGCACATACATCGCTGCGGGATCGGCCTGCTGGATCACGACGACCTGCTTGCCTTCCTGAGACTGGACGCTGACCTTCTGTTGCTTGGTGGTGACCAGCTTCTTGTTGTCATAGGCCTTGTTGCGCAGCCGTTGGATGGCGTCCATCACGTCGGGCTGCTGGGCAAGAAAGGCGTCGCCGAGCTTCTTGGTCCAGTCGAGTTGATCGCTCATCATGGTCAGGACATCGGCGGTGCTGGCCAGCGCCTTGACGCTGTCGTCCCAGCCCTGCTTGTCCACCTCTGTCTTCAGCGCGTCGCCCTTCAGGGTCTTGCGCTCCTTCAGCCAGCGGTCGGCCTGCACGATCTCCAGCGGATAGGTCGAGGCGGCCAGCACGTTGGCGAGCAGTTCGTCGGGATAAAGCGCGATCGGCGCGACCAGAGCCTCCAGCTGCTCGGGTTTCAGAAGCTCGGCCGTCGGCGCGGCCGGATTCGCCGGCTGCGCCTGGGGGGCGGCCGCGACCGGCTTGTCGGTCGTCTGGGCCGACACGCAAACGGGCATCCCCAGCAACAGCGCAAGCGCCATCAACGTCTTGCCGCAGCGGATCATCGCATCCTCCATCTCAATCCAGCCGAGACCATGAGATCGAGAGACCGACGTTCATTGACAAAAATCAACGAAACGCGCGTGTCGTCTGCTGCAACGCGGGATACTAGCTCGCGAGCGGGAGGCGAACGGTGAACAGCGCCCCACCGAACTGCTGATTCTCCGCGGAAATCGTGCCGCGGTGGGCCTCGACGATCGTACGGACGATCGCCAGGCCCATCCCCATGCCCTCCGGCTTGGTGGTGAAGAACGGATCAAAAATGCTCTTGAGATCGGCAACCGCGATACCTGGCCCCGTGTCCCCAACGCGAATTTCCGCAAAGTTGCCCACGCGGGCCATGATCACGCTGACCTCGCGCTTGCCTGCCTGAACCTCTGAGATGGCATCCAGCGCGTTGAGGATGAGATTGAGCACCACCTGCTGCAGCTGGATGGGATCGCCCTTGACGTGCAGGTCAGTGTCGGTCGGCGCATAAAAGCTCAGCTCGATATTGCGCCATGCTGCGAGGTCACGCACAAACCCCATCACCTCGCGCACGGTCACGCTCAGCTCGATATCCCTGAGCTCGAACGGCGCTTTCCTCAGCATGCTGCGCAAGCGACGGATCACTTCGCTGGCGCGCTGGTCGTCACGCCTGATGTCGGCGATGATTTCGCTGATCTCAACAAGGTCGGGCGAGCCGCGTCTCAGTATCAGCTCCGCCGTTTCTGCGTTGGTCAGAATGGCGCCGAGCGGCTGGTTCAGCTCATGGGCGATCGACGCGGTGAGCTCGCCGACCGCCGAGTAGCGATTGAGGTGGGCGAGTTCGGCAAGGCGCTGCCGCGATTCGACCTCCGCCAGCCGCCGGCGCCGCCGCTCATGCAGCAAGCCGCTGATGAGGCCGGCCTGGATCAGGATAACTGCCGCGATCATGGCAAGCTGCCAACGATAGACTTCCCACAGCGCCGGCTGCCGAAACATGATCTGGCTGCCTGCCGGCAACTTATTCTCGCTGATGCCCCAGCGTTGCAGTTCGCGCCAGTCGAACTTCGGAGCAGCGTATCTGACAGCGGCGGGCCTCACATCGGCAGGCTTCTCGCCACCCAGGATTCGCACGGCAACGGTCGCGGTCAGCCGGCTGATCTCCTCGACCGAGTACATGGGACCGCCGACGATCTCCCGTCCGAAAAAGCCATCGTCGTAAGAAAAGATCGGAGCATTTGCCACTTCAAAGAGTGCCTGAAGCGCCCGATCGCCTTCGTAAGCGACGCCCGCCGCATCAACGTTCATGAGATGCCAGAAGATCGCAGTATCGGGCGGCAGGGATGCGCAATTCTTCAGTATCGCGTCAAACGCCAGTCCGTCGTACCAGATGAACTCAAGCCTGCCGTTGAATAGATCTGCATCCTTTTGGATTTCGGCGCGCCAGACTCTTTCGTTTGGCGACGCACCATTGATCACGACGACTCTCTTCGTTGAGGGCAGAAGCTCGACGATCGTCTCGAAAGATCGCCGGAAGTCGTGTGCGACGGCGACAACCGTGTCTTCAGGGGATAAGCTCGCGAAATCCACACGGCGACGCTCGACGGCCGTCAGCACCATCGGTGTGTCGTGGAACAACTCCTCGCGGTTTCGCTGGACGAAATTTGCTGCCGGAGCCCCGATGGAAATAATCAGATCGGGGGGATGTACGGTGTTCAACTCCTTCAAATACGCGACGAAGGCGGGCTCGGGATTTTCATTGCTCGACCGCGCTGAAACCAGGGAATGATCTTGAATGTCCAGCTGCCACGGAGATAGCCGGCCCAATTGCTCGCGAATGCTCTTCGCATATTGCCCCCACGGCCTGAAATCGCGCCCGAACGAATGAAGGATGATGATTTTCTTAACATTGTCCGCGAGACAAGCTGAGCCAAGGGCGAAGCAGGCGACCAACACGACAACCGCGCCGGCCCACGCACGTCGGTGCACGCGGAATAGATCCAGGCGCATGAAATTCGGCCAGCGCGGATGCTGATGGGCCATTCTCATCGAATAACCATAGAGCACTTTCTCTGCGGACGGGCAGATTCAATACCCTGCCCATCGCTGCATTCTAGTGGCCACCGCTGAAGATCAGCGTCTTGAACGGCAGCAAGAGCGCCTGGATGCGCAGCAGCAGCGCATGGACGAATCCGATCGCGTCGATGGCATGGAGGGCAATACGCCTGCCGGTCGAGGTCTTGGGGTCGACGATCTCGTCGTGATTGCTGGTGTAGGCGTTCACGATGCAGGTGCTGCCGGCCGTGACACCGTCGAGGCCGCCCTTGTAGAGCGGCTCGAGAAACACCAATATCGTCCCGGGCTTGGCGAGGTTCTGCGCCTCGATGAGCTGTTCGCCGGTGCGAAACTGGCCGGCCGCGATGTAATCCTGCACGGCGGTCACGACCAGGGGAATGATGGCCCACGGCCTGGACGCGCAGGTGGCCTCGGCGACCATGCCCTCCTTCATCACACCCGCTTCGATCTGGCCGAAGCCGGCCTGCAGCCCCTTGCGGCCGGAACCTTCAGGAATCAAAATTCCCGCGGGCCGCATCAGCTGATTGACGACGTCGCCGGTGCGAACGAGAAACTGTTCGACACGTCCGTCGACGCCGGCACGGACGAAGGTCTTGTCGAGGTCGACCTGCGCCTCGGCCAGTGACGCTTCCGCGCTCGCCTTCTGCGCCGGCAGCAGCGTCGACACCTGCAAGGCCGCCGATTCCTTCACAGCGGCCGCTGCATCTATCCCTGCCTGACGCTGCTCGACCACGACCTGAAGCTTCTCGATGTCGCGCTGCGGCACGATGCCGGGATTGCGGCGCTGCAGCTCCGTCTTGACCTCGAGCTCGTCCTTGGCCTGCTGATAGCTGGCCCTGGCTTCCTGGATCTGCGCCTCAGCCTTGGCGACGTCGGCCCTCGCGGACGCCATGGAAGCATCGATCTCGGCGACCTTGCGCCTGGCCGTTTCGAGCGCTGCCGTCTGCTTCGAATTGTCCAGTCTGAAGAGGACATCGCCCTTCTTCACGGCCTGGCTGTAGCCGACATTGACCTCGGCGACACGGCCCGATCCCTCGGGCAGGATCGGGACGGTTCGGAACAATAACGCAGCGTTGGAGGTCGCCGGATGAAAGAAGAAGACGCTGGTGATCAACGCCACGGTCAGCATCAGGCAACCGGTGATGCCCCAGCGCAGCTCGTACCAGACGGAGAACAGCGTGATTTCCTTGCCGAACCGCTTTCCTTGCGCAAAGCGCCGATAGAGGTAGTCCGGGAGAATGGTCAACAGCGAGCAGATGATGAGCTCAAGCATGGCTGCGCACCTTGTGGTCGGCGTCCACGTCCTGTTCGTTCCGGTCGATCGAGGCAGGGGCCACGGCCGTACCTGGTTGCGATGCGGCATCCGTGGTATTCGGCGCTGTGCTGTCTGCGATCTTCTCCACCGAGCCGGCAATGCTGCGCAGCGGCGTTCCGAAGTCCGGCAGCTCGATCAGCGCAAGCATCAGGGCCGCGATCCAGTACAGATGCTCATGCGTGAACAGCGCGATCAGTCCCAGCACGGCCACGATCTCGAACTGCAGCTTCTGGGTCTTGTGCGCCATGCGCTCGGGCAGGCTGTGCAAATGCCAGTACAAAAGCCCCACCGCGAAAACGGCCGCGATCAGGATGATGCCCGTCACGATCATCAGCACGTCGGTTTCGCCAGGCGAGATGATGTAGAAGGGCAGATGGTGTGGTGCCATCGGATGAAGCTGCTCGCTCAACGTGCTCTCCTGATCAGGGACCTGCTGCCGCGGTCCTTATAGCAGATTGGCGACGGCCGACCCTGCTTTGCTTGATTTGAATCAACGGAATGGCGCCCGTCCGACCTAGCCTTGCTCAAGCACTGAAGCAGAGCAGCAGGAGACATCGGCAATGTCCGCCAATCTCGACAGCATGATCCCCAACGCCACGCAAATCCGCAAGGAAGCGGCCCTCAAGGAGGCCGAGAAGGCGGAGGAATATGCCCGCCTGGCCGCCGCGGCAGAGGCCGAAAAGCACGCCCTGATCGAGCGGCTGAGCAAACCCTCCGGCAAGACCGAGGAAGAGAAGATCCAGCTCGCCGCGACCATCATCCAGCGTGCAGTGCGAAACGGGATGACCGAGGTGCAGGTCTATCGCTTTCCCAACACGCTGTGCACCGACAAGGGGCGCGCCATCAACCAGCAGGAAGCAGGCTGGGAGAAGACGCTGACCGGTATCCCGAAGGAAATCTTCCAGCTCTGGACGGACTATCTGAAGCCGCGCGGCTATCGCATCAGCTACCAGATCATCGATTTCCCCGGCGGCATGCCGGGCGACATCGGCGTCACGATTTCCTGGGGTGGCTGATCCTTGCCCCCTGGGGCCGATCTGACGAAAGGTAGTGCATGGCAAACGACGGGGCCGGGGCGCGGATGAAGCGCAAAGTCTACGAGAAGGAGCTGAAGAAGCTCCAAGTTGAGCTATGCCACCTCCAGGAATGGACCAGAACGACCGGGGCTCGGGTGATCGTCCTGTTCGAGGGACGGGACGCGGCCGGCAAGGGCGGCACGATCAAGGCGATCACCGAGAAGGTCAGCCCGCGCGTGTTCCGCGTGACCGCCCTTCCGGCGCCTTCCGATCGCGAGAAATCGCAGCTCTTCCTGCAGCGCTACATGCAGCACTTTCCGGCGGCCGGCGAGATCGTGATCTTCGACCGCAGCTGGTATAATCGCGCGGGCGTCGAATATGTGATGGGATTCTGCTCGAAGGACCAGCATCAGCGGTTCCTGTCGCTGTGCCCCGAGATCGAACGGTACATCGTCGATGGCGACATCATCCTGATCAAGCTCTGGCTCGAAGTGGGAATGGACGAGCAGGAGCGCCGTTTCAAGGCGCGCATTGACGACCCACTGCGGCAATGGAAGCTCAGCCCGATGGACCTGGAATCCTATCGACGCTGGTACGACTACTCGCGAGCTCGCGACCTGATGCTGAAGGCGACCAACTCCGAGCATGCGCCTTGGACCCTCGTCCGCTCCGACGACAAGCGGCGGGCGCGGCTGAACTGTATCGCGCACCTTCTGAAGTCAATTCCCTACAAGCGCATCAAGAAGGACAAGGTCAAGCTTCCGAAGCGCTCCGGCAAAGGACGCTACGACGATCAGGCTGCTCTGAAGGGCGTGAACTTCGTCGAAGAACGCTACTGAACAAGGGGTCCAGATCGACCAGAATAGGCCGCGCGATGCGCGGCCTATTCTGTTGCGTCACCAATCTATTTCAGCCGGATCGTGACTCCGCCGACGGCCGCCGACACCTCGGCGCCCACCTTCGGCCCGCTGAGCTGCAGGATCACGCCGTTCGCGTTTTGCAGCTGGACCGCTCCGGCACCGGCCGCAACGGCGCCGCCGGCCCCGCCCACCACGTAGGAGCCTTCGATCGATGCCGGCCCCCGCAAGTTCAAGGCGCGGCCGACCAGCTTGGTGGTCGAGGCGCCGATCGTGAAGCCGACGCTCATGCCCGAGACCGTGAAGGGATAGTTCTTGCCGCGCAGGTGCAGCACGCCCTCGCCGCCTCCGACACCGACGATGAACCCGCCCTTGGTGAAGACCACGGCGACGCTGCCGGTTTCGGCGCGCGAGGGCGCGCTGAAGCTGGCGACGCCGAGAACCAGAGCAGCAATGGCAACGAATTTCTTCATGACTTTCCCCTGAGTTTGGCTCGCTATTGAGCCAGCAGCATTGCGAAGTAGCCGAACACGGTGAGCAGGATGCCCGAGACGGCATAGCCGACCGGAAAACCGATCCAGGGCACGGAGCTCTGAATTTCCACCGCAGCCTCCCGGCAAGGGCCGGAGTGCGAGCGCGCCCCGGCCACGCCGCCCATCAAGACGGCGGGATTGATCTTGAAGACGTGGAATCCGATCGCCCAGACGATGAACGGCGGGATCGTGCAGGCGATGAAGCCGACCAGGAAGATCTTCAGCGCGACCGCACCGGTGAGCTGAGCCAGGAGACCCGCGCCGGCATTGACGCCGACGATGGCGACAAAGACGACGAGGCCGAGATCCTCCAGCACGTTGCGCGCCGCGTTCGGCGTGTTGCCGAAGAAGCGCAGCCGCGACACGATGGAGGAGACGATCACGCCTGACAGCAACAGCCCGCCCGCGTTGCCGAGGCCGATCTTGGCGCCGAACGCCGGGAATTCGATCATCCCGATCAGGAAGCCGATGATCATGCCGACCGACAGGGTCAGCAGGTCGGTCGACGTGTTGGTCCTGGCAATACGGCCCCACATGTCGCCGAGCTCGTTGACGGCGGACTTCAGGCCGACCACCGAGACGATGTCCATCCGCTCCAGCTTGGTCTTCAGGCCGGCCGGGATCTGCACGCCGCCGCGCTCGACCTTGGTGACCTGCAACTGGCCGGCGATCGCGGTGTCACGGAAGGACTCGAACGTGCGTCCCACCATGTCCTTGTTGGTGACGAGGATGTCCGCCTGGTCCATGGGAATGCCGAGCGTCTTGGCGTCGGCGACCTCGGGACCGATCAGGCCCATCTTGTCGGTGAGATGCTCGGTCGAGCCGCCAAGGGCGACGATGTCGCCCTTTTGCAGTATGAGGTCGGCGTCGGCACCCTGCGGCTCGCCGTTCCGGCCCACGTTCACGATGCGGTACTCCGGATTCATCGCCCGGAACTTTGCGATGCTCATCCCGGCGGTTGCAGGATTCTCCAACCGATAGGCACGCAGCCCGAACTGGCGATAGCCGGTGAGGCCGCCGCCTTCGAGATCCTTGACGCCGAACTCCTGCTCATACTGCTTCGCAGCAGCCTTCGCGTCGACGCCCCACCAGCGCGGCAGATATTTGCAGATCAGGATGATGCCGACGGTGCCCCAGATGTACGTGATGCCGTAGGACAGCGCGATCATGCCCGATGCGTCCTCCGGCTTCATCCCCGCGGGCAGCTTGACGACACCTGATGTGACCGCCTGCTCCGCCGAGCCAATGGCGGCCGACATGGTCTGCGATCCCGCCAGCATGCCGCCGGCCGCACCGGGTGGCAGTGCAAAGAGCTTCGCACCGATGACCACCAGCGCAAGGCCGAGCACGCTCGAGACGACGGCGAGAATGCAGAACTTGAGGCCGTCGCCCTTCAGGCTGTTGACGAAGGAGGGGCCGACGCGCAAGCCCACACCGTACATGAAGAGATAGTAGAACAAGCTCTTGGCGAAATTGTTCAGCTCGAGCTTCACGCCGTAGGTCGAAGCCCACACCGACAGGCCCGCCCCCACCACGATGGCACCGGCGACCATGCCGAGACCATAGCCCTTGATGCTGGCCCGGCCGATATAGACGGCGAGGCCGACGACGAAGAACAGCAGCAGAAATGGATACTGCTGAAGGAATGTGAAAAAGCCCTGCATGTCCGGTCCCCTCTAAGATGCGGCCTTGAGCTTCGGCGCCGCGGCAGGCTTGGGCCTGCCGATCTTCGCCAGGGCTTCGGTGCGCACGAGCTTCAGGCCTTCCTTGGCGTCGTAGCCGTGGATTTCCTTCACATCGAGCTTGCGCATGAAGTCGATGGTCTCCTGGGTGATGACCTGGCCCGGCACCATGATCGGGAAGCCGGGTGGATACGGGATGACGAAATTCGCCGAGACAAGCTCGGGGCCCGCTTTCAGCCGCCGGTCGATCTCGGGATCGTTCAGGCGGAGATGCTCGCAACCCGCCGGGTCATAAGCGGCATAGAACCCGGTGCGGATGTCGCCTTCGTTGGTCTTGCCACCGGCATCGCCGCGGAAGCTCGGATGGAAGTGCGAGAAATTCGGCAGATCGGGCACATCCTTCATGAGGCTCGTCACCCGTGCCTCAAAGGTCTTCCGCGCATTGGCGCCGCCTTGGGCAAGCCCGCGATCGATCTCACCCGCGATCTCAGCGAGCACGCGAATGAGATGCGCGACGTCGCTGCGGGTGTTATTGATGTTGGACTGGACCAGGACCGAGTTACGCGAGGTCTTGTTGACCTGGATGTTGTACTCGCTGGCCAAAATGCCCTTGAACTGCGTGCCGTCGTAGCCGGCCGTTCCGCACACCAGCGTCATGCGGGTCGGGTCGAGGCAGAACTCGTCCTCGTCGAGGCTCCTCAGCGTATTCGCCCAGTTGACGCCGGCCGCGAGATAGTCGGTAAAGCCGCTTTGGCGGTACTGGGCCGGCACCATGGCGTCGGCGCCCAGCACACGGAAGTATTTCGAAATCAGCGGATTGTTGTTGACCGCGTGGCGGATCGCGAACGCGATCTCGATCGCGTTGGCCACGAGGCCGTAGCCTTCCAGCTCCATCTGCCGCCGCGAGATATCGAGGCTGGCGATGAGCTGCTGGTTCGGGCTGGTGGAGGCGTGCGTGAACACGGCTTCCTTGAACTGCTGCTCGACCGCATGGAACTCGACGTCCTTGACCGAGAGCATGGAGCCTTGCCGGATCGCGGACATCGATTTGTGGGTCGAGTTGGTCTGGTAGACGCGCAGGCGAATCTGCCGCGGGTCAGGGATCAGCCTGGTCTTGAGCAGCACCTCGTCCGACGGGTTCTTGCCGAGTTCGGCCTGCTGCTTCTCATAAGCCGCCACGGACTTCGGATCGTGCATCCACGCCTCGATCTCGTTGGCGGCGCCCATCGCGGTGCGTCGGCGCAGGAACGGCGAGAAGCGCGCGAAGCCGAACCAGGCCTCGTCCCACAGGAAGATCAGGTCCGGCTTGATGGCGAGACATTCCTCCATCACGCGGCGCGTGTTGTAGATGTGGCCGTCGAAGGTGCAATTGGTGAGATCGACCATCTTGACGCGGTCGAGCCGGCCGTCGGCCTTGGCATTGAGCAGCGCCTGCTTGATCGTCTTCAGCGGCACGGCGCCGTACATCGAGTATTCCGTCATCGGGAAGGCTTCGACATAGAGCGGCTGCGCGCCAGCCAGCACCATCCCGTAATGGTGCGACTTGTGGCAGTTGCGATCGACGATCGCGATATCGCCGGGCGCAAGCAGCGCCTGCACCGCCATCTTGTTCGATGTCGAAGTGCCGTTGGTGACGAAGAAGACGCGGTCGGCACCGAGCGCCCTCGCCGCCTTCTCCTGCGCTTTCTTGATGTTGCCGGTCGGCTCCAGCATGCTGTCGAGGCCGCCTGTGGTCGCGCTGCTCTCGGCCAGGAACAGGTTGGGGCCGTAGAATTCGCCCATGTCGCGGATCCAGTCCGACTTGAAGATGGACTTGCCGCGGGCGATCGGCAGTGCGTGGAACGTCCCGATCGGCCGCTGCGCATACTTCTTCAGATTGTCGAAGAACGGCGTGTCGTAACGGTCCTGGATGCCTTCGAGGATCGACAGATGCAGCTCCAGCAGCTCTTCCACCGAATAGAAGATGCGGCGGACGACGTTGGCGTCGGGATTGCCCGCCAATTCCTCGACGTCGCGATTCGAGATCATGTAGAGGTCGAGCTCCGGCCTGACCCGCTTGATGATCTGGGCGAGCCGGAGTGCGGAGGCGTCGGATTCGTCCTTGAGACCGGCCGTGGCCATGATCGAGCGAAGGACCGGCGCATCGTGGCGCGACCGCAGGCCAAAACCCTCGTTGATGATGACCGCGGCGATATCAGGATTGAGCATGGTCGCGCAGAACGCGTCTTCGAGGCTGCCGACGATGACGGGCTCATAGATGAAGCCGTCGACCGGACGACGCAGCTTGCGCCATTCGGCGGCGAGTGCCGGCCACTGGCCGGACGACACGCCGGTCACGATGAGGGTTTCGAAATAGGGCCGGCGCACTGTGGGTCCGCCAAACGACGGTGGCACCAGCTCGGGCACATCGCCATTGCCCTCGTCCTTCGCATTCCAGTCGCCGGCATGCTGACGGAACGAGCGCGTCGCCAGCGCCTGGGCGATCTTCGTCGCAAGCGCGAACGATGTGGACCCGTCGCCCGCGGCTGCGGCTTCCCGCAGCGCTGCCATCAGGTGCAGACCGGGATAGCCGTGAAACTCCTCGGTGACCGAGAGTTCGGCCAGCGCCGCATCGTAAGCCGCGCGATTGCCGGCCCGCGTCCAGATCTTCGCCGCTTCCACGAGATCGCGCCAATCGTCGGCCCGCGCTCCGGGCCCCGAAAAGAATCGATCGATGCGCTTCTCTGCGGAGTTGGCATCCTTGGACATGTCGCTCTCCCAATCCCAGGGCAATTGTGATGCGGGATCGTGGCCTCGCGGCCCTCCCCTCCATTGATCCAAGTCAACGGTCTGAATGATCTTGAAAGGCTTCGGCACCGCGCTTCCATTTCGCAGCGCAAAAACTGTCAGACGCCGTTCGTGTCGCTGCCGCCCAGCACGCTGTCGAGCGTCCGCAGCCATTGTGTGCTATCGGTCTTTTCGGCCAACCCTTCCGCTCGCAAGAGATCACGCAGCTGCGCGTGCGCGCCGACAATGCAGAGCGCGACGTGACGGGAGGCGAGTTCGTCATAGAGATCACGCAGCATGCGCGCGCCGGCGAGATCGATATAGGGCGATGCCGAGAGATCGCAGACGACCAGCCTGATATCGACTGAGTTCCGCAGGACCCTCAGCACGGCGCTGAGGATCGTCTCAGCATTGATGTACAGCAGCGAAGCCTCGGGACGGAACGCGATCACGCCGACCAGAGGCTCCACGCCTTCATGCCTGGCGCTGTCGGAATAACGGCCGGTTCCCGGCAGGCGGCCGAGAAAGGCGATGTTCGGCTGCGACGCCCGCGCCAGCAGCAGGAAGATCGACGCGATCGCAGCGAGCAGCACGCCTTGAAGGATTCCCAGCAGCAGCACCGCAATCAGCGCGATGGCTGCCGCATAGAAATCGATCCGGCTGACCTTCCACATCCGCCATAGCGCCGGGATGTCCACCAATCTGTACACCGCGGAAAAGACGACCGCGGCCAGCACCGCCTTGGGAAGATTGGTCAGCAGGCCTGTGAAGAACAACAGACACAGTGCCAAGGTGACGGAGCAGATCACCAGCGCCAGCGGTGTCCGTGCCCCGGCATTGTCGTTCACGGCCGATTGCGACAGCCCGCCGGCGACGGGATAGCCATGCCCGAATGCCGCGGCGAGATTCGCTGCGCCCAAGCCGAGAAATTCCTGTCGAACGTCCAGCGCATATCCGTGCTTGGCAGCGAAGCTGCGCGCGGCCGATACACCCTCGATGTAGGCCAGCAACAGGCAACCCGCCGCAATGGGAAACAGCTCCTCGGGCTCAACCAGCCCAAAGGTCGGAACGGCAAGGGCCGGCAGACCCTCGGGGATCTTGCCGGTGACCGGCACCCCCATGGCAGGCAGCCCAAGCAGCGTGGCCGCCACGATGGAGAGGGCCACGATGGTGATGCCGACCGGCCGGCCCGGCAGGCGCCGCTCGCCGAGCAGCAACAGCAGAAGCGCAACGACCCCGACCGTCAGCACCAGCAGATTCGTATCGCCAAGCTGGCCAGCGATGTGGATGGCCCGATCGAAGAAATTGCGGCCGCCGCCGGAAATGCCAAACAGGCTCGGCAACTGGCTCATGATGATCGTGAGCCCGGCGCCCGCCTTGAAACCGACCAGGATGCTGTCGCTGACCAGACGAACGAGACTGGACAATTTGAACAGCCAGGCGATCAGGCACAGCAGCGCCACGGCGCAGGCGACGAGGCTGGCGATCTGGGCATAGCGAGCCGGGTCGCCTGCGGCGAGCGAGCCGACCGTGCCCGCGATCATCAACGAGATGGCCGAGGTCGGTCCGATGGCGAGTTGGCGCGAGGATCCGAGCAGCGCGTAACCGATACCGCCGAGAATATAGCCGTAAACGCCGATCTGCGGCGGCAAGCCCGCAAGGGCCGCATAGGCCAGCGACACGGGAATTGCGTACGCAGCCAGTGTCACGCCTGCCACCGTGTCGGAGGGCAGCCACGCCATCCGATACCCGGAGAGCCAGCCAAACGCTGGAAACAAACGCGTCCACCCGAGCCACGGTCCAGACGGCGGCTTCATGAGCTTGCCTCGGACGGCGCGGCTTCGCAGCGCAACAGCACGATCAGCAAGGCAACCACAGGAAGCCCCAGCGCGAGATCCGGGACGGTCTCGGTCATGAGAGCACCGAGGGCCGCGCCAAGGCCGAAGGCGCCGCACACGGCCGTGAAAATGCCGGACCGTCGCAACGCTCCCACCGCAGCACCGCTGGAAGCCAACGCGAAAATGCCCTCGATCGCCTGGCGCATGTTGCCGGTGATCATCACCGTGCTGTACGTCGTACCTTCGACCCTGGTGAAGACCGCGGCCTGCATCGCGGCAACGAGCGAAATTCCGAGCGTTCCGGCGATCTCGGGCATTCGATTATGGAGAATGCCGATACCAATCAGAAGCAGGATCTCGACCAAGGTACTGATGGCGCTGGCTCTCCCTCCCGCAGCGCGGCGCAGCCAGGCGGCGATCACGATGCCGACCGCGAAGGCCAGTATCGGAGGAATAAAATGCAGAGCCTTCGCCCAGTCGCCTGCCATTCCGTAGACCCAGAGAAAGACGAGGTTCGCCGTCTGCGCGTTCGCCATCACGCCGTGGATGATCCAGGTATAGGCGTCCAGGTAGCCGCCAGCGAAGGCCAGCAGCAGCGCGATGGCGATCGTTTCGTCGCGGCGCAGCAATGAAGTCGCGGCAATGTCCTGTGAGCTCATATCCGATACGCGGTGTGCCGCCGGTCTGGCGCTGGTCCATTGACGCCGCGCGGGCGCAGAGAAGGCTTGACTTGAATCAAGCCTCCGAGGGCTTTGAGGATTCAATTTCCATCCGGAACAAACGCGCTGGGGATTGGCGACCATGGACACCATCAGGTGGATCATCTCCACCGCTCCCGAAATCTTTCTGCTGCTTGCAGTCGCTCTTGGGACCTTGCTGGGCCGGGTCAGGGTCCGCGGCTTCTCGATCGGCACCACGGCATGCACGCTCATCGTCGCCGTGCTGATCGGTCAACTCGGCAGCTTCGCGTTTCCGTCGGTGCTGCGGGTCATCCTGTTCAGCCTGTTCGTGTTCACGATCGGCTACAAATCGGGACCTGAGTTCTTTGCTTCCTTAAGCATCCGCACTCTGGCTCAGGTCGCCCTGGCGCTCGTGCTTGGCGGAACGGGCCTGATCATCGTGCTGGCGTTTGCCTTTACGGTGGGGCTCGATCCGGGCACCGCTTCGGGCCTCGCGGCAGGTGCGTTGACGCAATCCTCCGTCATCGGCACGGCCTCGGGCGCCCTGGCGCACCTTGGTCTGCCGAAAGCTTTGCTCGAGCAGCAAGAGGCGAATATCGCCGCCGGCTACGCGGTCACCTACGTTCTCGGATACATCCTGACCCTCATCTACGTCCCGTTCGTCGCGCCCAAGCTGATGGGGGTGAGCCTCAAGGACGAAGCCAAGAAGCTGGAGATCGAACTCTCCGGCGGCGAGCCGCCCAAGACCGAGAACCTGCATTATCGCAAATTCCAGGCGCGGGCCTATCGCGTCTCGGCGGCCGCGGGCCGAACCGTGAAGGCCATCGAGGAGGAGATCGGCAGCCGCACCGTCATCGAGCGCATTGTGCGCCAGGGAGCCGACATTGAGCCGCATCTCGACACCGTGCTCCAGGCCGGCGACGACATCGTGATCGCCGGACGAACTGCAGTGATCGTTGCAGCGCGGCCGGTGCTCGGCACCGAGATCGACGCCGACGAGATCCTGAAGGCCATGCCGGGCAATGTCGTCGACGTGCTGGTCGACAATCGCAATCTCCACGGCCGCTCGGTCCAGGACGTCGCCGATCGCGTCGGCAGCAATGCGCGCGGCGTGTTCCTGCGGACTTTGACACGGATGGGGCGCGAGGTGCCGCTCAGTCCCGACACGCGCATCTATGTCGGCGACGTCATGACGCTGGTCGGCACCAGCCGCAACATCGAACGCGCGGCTGCGCAGGTCGGGCAGATCCTGCGCGCCGGCGATCGTACCGACATCGCCTTTCTCGCGGCCGGCATTGCCGCCGGCTTGCTGGCCGGCCTCATCAGCTTCAAGGTCGGAGGCATTGCGCTGACGCTCGGCGGCGGAGGTGGGGCCTTGATCGCGGGCCTCGTCTGCGGCTGGCTGCGGTCGCGCCGGCCGACCATGGGCGCGATGCCGCCCGCTGCGCAGCAGACGCTGAGCGACCTTGGCCTCGGCGGCTTCATTGCCGCGATTGGACTTGGCAACGGCCATGCGGCCTGGATCGCGATCCAGGCGCATGGCGTGCTGCTGGTCGGCATGGGCCTCGTCGTCACGCTGGTGCCGCTGATCGTGGCGACGCTGTTCGCCTATCACGTGCTGCGCATGAACCCGGTCATCACCTGCGGCGCCCTGGCGGGCGCGATGACGGTCGACGCTGCCGTGACAGGTGCCTGCGAGGTCGCCGAAAGCCAGACCCCGGTCCTCGGCGTCGCCGTGCCCTATGCCGTGGGTAACGTCGTCCTGACGGTGCTTGGACCTATCATCGTGGCGGCCACTTTTACCGGATGAGGAGGACGCGATGCGCTCGTATTCCTTGATCCAAGCGCTGTTAAGAACGGTGCTGCTGCTACCGGCCTTCTGGATCGGGATGGCCCAGGCCGATGACCAAGCGCAGCGACGCATTCAGGAAGAGGTCTGGGCACTGCCGCTGCCGCTCCCGACGTTTGCCTATCTGGCGCGCCCCGTGGGCGAAGGCCCCTTCCCGCTCGTGATCATGAACCACGGCGTCTCGCTCAACCCGACCGAGCGCAGCTTCTTTCCGCTGGTCGAGTTTCGTGATGCCGCCAAATGGTTTGCCAGACAAGGCTATCTCGTGGTGGCGCCGGTCGGCCCCGGATTTGGCGCCTCCGCGATCGATATCCCCGAACGGGGGATCTACGGTCCGTTCTTCTCGAAAGTGGGAAAGTGCGCCAATCCGAATTTCCGCGACGCCGGTCTTGCCGTCGCCCAGGCCGACCTCTGGATCATCCAGTACATGGTTGCCGAGAAGCGCGTCCTGCCCGACGGCGTGATCGTGGTCGGACAGTCCGCCGGCGGATGGGCCTCGATCGCGCTGTCGAGCCTGAACCCGCCGCAGGTCAAGGCGATCATCACCTTCGCCGCAGGCCGCGGCGGCCGGGTCGACGGCAAGCCGAACAACAATTGTGCGCCCGACAAGCTGGTCGAGACGACGGGCGAATTCGGCCGCACCTCGCGGGTGCCGATGCTCTGGATCTACATCGAGAACGACACGTTCTTCGGGCCGGCCCTGTCGCAGCGGATGCATCAGGCCTTCACGGCCGCGGGCGGCAAGGCCGAATACCACCTGATGCCGCCGTTCGGCAACGAGGGGCATTATTTCATCGGCTCGCCGGATGCCATTCCGATCTGGTCGCCCCTCGTGTCCACTTTTCTCGACAAACTCAAGTAATCGCCACGAGAACACCGGAGTACACGACATGGCACGCTCTCACCGCGAAACGGCACGGCCAGCGTATCCCACCAAGGCGATTCTTGCGGCCTTTCTGTCGGCGACCTGCGCAGCGGCGCCCGCCCTTGCCGAGATCGCGCCGCGCGGACAGCGCACGGCAAACGACATCAAATACGGCGACTGGAAGAAGCTCTGCTTCAAGGCCGCGGGCGCGCCGCTGCTTTGCCGGAC
Source organism: Bradyrhizobiaceae bacterium (assembly GCA_003963435.1). Lineage (GTDB taxonomy): Bacteria > Pseudomonadota > Alphaproteobacteria > Rhizobiales > Xanthobacteraceae > Bradyrhizobium. Next base: position 23,104 of record RXJC01000004.1, read on the forward strand.
CTCGATCTCGGGCACCTACGAGACCGGACAGCTGGCGGTTCGGATCGATCTGATCGAACGCGAGAAGGGCGGCAATGCGCGCCTGCAGATCTTTGTGCCCGTCGGCATGTACCTGCCAACACCAGCCAAGCTCAAGGTGGACACCGGCGCGTATCATCCGATTCCCTACAATTGGTGCGTCGGCAACGGCTGCATCGCAGCCGAGGTGGCGAGCCCGAAGCTGGTCAAGGAGATGGACACGGGAAAGACGCTGACTCTGGAGGTCGTCGATTCCAATCTGCTGTCGCTGTCGACCTCCCTGCCGCTCGCTCAATTCAGCGCTGCCCACAATGGACCGCCGGCGCAGACGCTGGAGCAAGACGTCGAAGAGTGACGAGCTACGCTCGCTCTCACGCGTCGTATTCGGCAAGTCCCTTGCGGTCGAGCAGCACGATCTGCCGCTGAGTCGCCCCGTCGAACCTCAGCATCTTCTGGTCGCGCAGTATGGAGCACGCGCGCGAGACCGTTTCGAGCGTCAATCCGAGATAGTCGGCAATGTCGCGACGGCTCATGGGCAGCACCAGGATCGTGGGATGACCGAGCCGCTCGTCGAGCTCGAGCAAGAACGCAGCCACCCGCTCCAGCGCCGTCTTCCGGCCGAGCAGGAGCATATGATTTTCAGCATGCTGAAGATTCCGCGTTACCAAACCAAGAAAGCTCGAAGCGCCGGATTGCCGGCTTTGCATCGTCTCAAGCAGGCCGCGCCGTCTCGTGATGCGGACCCGGGTCTCAATGACCGCCTCCGCGGTGAACCGATGCGTTGCGCCGTTCTCGAGCCCGAACATGTCGCCCGGCAGGTGGAAGGAATTGATCTGGCGGCGGCCGTCAGCGAGCAGCTTGTAGGTTCGCACCGCTCCGGAGATGATCTGGTAGACGTACTCCGCCTCCTCGCCTTCGCCGAAAACTTCCGTCCCCCTGCGGTACTTGAATTCACTGCAGACCACGCGCTCGCCGGCGAGAGCTGCGAGATGCCCGTCAACCGGACGGATGCTGGAGGTGTTGGTCCTGAGCAGCATCTGAAAAACTCCGACTGAATTAACAATCTATGAATGCTAGGCAGGGCACAGCCGAGCGGATTTGATCTGCAGCAACTAAGGTGCCACCTACGTATTTGCCCGGAAGGGGCCCGCCACGCGCTTGCCAATTCAGCATCGAAACACCTCCGAAGTGCCGGATTGCCAAAAACCGATAGGAAGCTTCAAGGGCGTGGACTTGCGTCGGATCAACAACGCACGCCGAAACTCACTTAGCTTGCAGCAACTTCTGGGAATGCGACCTTGCCGGGTGCTCAATGCTGGCAAGCGATCGGCCTGATCACGTCGGAGCGCCACCTTTGTGTCGCAATCCGCGAATGCTTGAAAAGAAACGAAATGCCTGCGCGATTACCTTCATTCCTGATCTTGACCGTCCTTCTGCTCCTCGGCCTCGCCGGCCAAAGCGCTCACGCAGCCGTCGCGGTGCGGGTTCAGCTCTCCACCCAGACGATGCAGGTCAGCGTCGATGGAGCCGAGTATGCGACTTGGCCGGTCTCGACGGCGCGGCGAGGCTACCGCACTCCCACCGGCACATACCGACCTTATTCTCTCCAGCGGATGCATTACTCGAAGCTCTACGACTTCACGCCGATGCCCTATTCGATCTTCTTCCATGGTGGATACGCAATTCACGGGACATTTGAAGTCCGCAATCTCGGGCGTCCCGTGTCCCACGGCTGCATCCGGCTGGCGCCCGACCAGGCGCAATCGCTGTTCGAGCTGATCCTGGCTCAGGGAGTTCAGAATACGACGATCGAGATCTCGCCCTGACGGCATGCACCTTCGCGAAAGATCTCAGCCCGTCCTCTGGACTGGCGCAGCCTCCGCAAAGCACCGACCCGGCACGTCGATGGGAGGCTTGCAGACCGCGTTGCCCGATTTGAGCAGGTCTCGCGGTTGCAGACGCACCGGCACTTTGTCCAGCGCTCTCCGCTTCAATTGCACCGTTGGCAGCCTGTCGCTTTTCCCCGAGTGATTTGCGCTTTGTTCGAGGGAGAACTGAGGTGCTTCCGAAAGGCCAGGCAGCGGAATGGCCTGGTGAACGGCCATCGCGGTCGTCACGCCCGCGATGTAGATGAGTGAATGCAACGTGAGTGTCTTGAAAAGCATGATGCTGCCCATTCCACTGGTGTCCGTTCTGGACATCGCCGCACGCGTTGGCGAAGGCTAGATCGGGGCCGGGGCAGCGAATTTGATCTGACGCAAGTTTAGCGGGGGCTACGTAATTCTCCTCAGTGATCCCTGTCGGACCGGTCAAACAAAACCCCGGCTCGAAGCCGAGGTTCTGTCCTGACGCAGGCTGGAGCGCCGGATCAGCGGCGTCCGACCCGGTTTACCGGACCGCCGCGATTCATCGGAGTTCCGGGCCGCACTGCTTCGCGGGCGGCGGCACGGGCGACCGGTCGCGGCCTGAGCACGACACCCGGTCTGGCGACGCAACTCGGCGGATAGTCGACGTACTGGCAATACACCACGGCCGCTGCCGGGCCGCTGCTGACCGCGAGAGTCAAAATGGCCAATGACCCGCTCAACGCCATTGCGCCGAGGGTGGCTGATCGGAAGAACTTGGACGACACCTTCATGAGCATCTCCTGTTTTGCAGCTACAAACGGCACGAAGTAGGGCTCAGCGCTCATGACCATTGCTGGCCATTCAAGCTGTGAGCCTCACCGCGAACCTCAGTAACAGGGCGGATATGGATAGTACCCGCAGGCTCTCCGATACCGATGGGTACCATAGACCGCAGCTCCCGCGGCGGCAGCGCCGTAATAGGCACGGCGATGCACCCGACGATTGACGCCCGCCACGCTCATCGGCGTCAGCGGCCGCCCGACTCTGGCTTCCGCGCTATCCAGCCATACGGTGACCAGGCCGGTCGATGATGGCTGAAGCGACAGCGGAGTCGCCACGAAAAGCGATGCCGCCGCGATCAGCCCGAGGCGCTTGGCAATTCCCGTCATGCTCATCTCCCAATTTGATGGCGATCGAGCCCAACGTGAGTTCATCCCGTCGCTAGAGCGTTGATAAAGATCAACAGAACCTCGATTGCAGCGGCTCGCGGAGAAGCCGCTTCATGCTTCTTCGGCAGGACGGGTCATCGTCGACCACGGCCCGTCAATGCCCCGTGATATTGCCCCTTCGTACAGGGGGCATGCCTAGTCCTTCGAGGCGCCCGGATCGATCAACCCGAGCCGCTCCGCGATCGACACGAGTTCTGCGAACGAATGGACCCGCATCTTTTCCATCACCTGGTGGCGGTGCGCCTTGATCGTCCGCTCCGTCGTTCCAAGCTCGTGAGCAATCTGCTTGTTGATCTTGCCGCGCACGATCAGATCAAACACTTGCCGTTCGCGCGGGGTCAGGGACGAGACCAGCACCCGGAACGCGTCGAGCTTGCTGCGCTCGCCCTGCGTGGCATTCTGACGCGACATGGCGCGTTCTATCGCCTCGATCAACTGCTCTGACGACACGGGCTTCGTCAGGAAATCCTCGGCACCGGCCTTGATCGTGCGCACGGTCGTCGCCGTATCCGCGTAGCCGGTAACGAAGATGATCGGTAATGTAGAACCGATCTCGATCAGGCGGCTTTGCAGATCGGGACCGCTCAAGCCCGGGATCTTCACGTCGAGCAGCACACAAGCAGGCTGCTCATCACACGGCAGACGCCCGAGCAACTCCTCCGCCGACGAATATGTCGCAACGTCGTAACCCGCCAGTCTCAGCCGACGCTCTATCGCCGTCCGAAACGATGCATCGTCGTCCACCACATGAACCAAGCCGGGCAATTCTACCTCTTAGCCGGGGGGTGCTTTGCAGCGCGACGCCCATCAAATCCGAAGGAAATTCCATCCATATGAACGACATCGTGCTTAGCAAAACGGTTCAAATCGAACACAGCTTCAAAGGTCGTGCCTCCTCATCCCGCGCTCAGACCTCAGACCCTGTCCTCAGGTACAATGTCCCCAGAGACAATGGACGGGAATAGCCTCTTTAGTCGTAAATCAACTGCGGCGGGAGTGGGACAAACAGCGCGGCGCATTCCCCGCAATGGAATTCTGATCTGAGACAATTCAGCAATCCGTTGAGGAGTTGCCCATGTTTGTGCGCACCACAACCGATCCCACGCGCCGCCCCAATTCACTTCGCGACCTGGGAATGACCAGCGGCTTGAATCCGACGGTCAGTTTGAGCGAATTCACTTACAAGAAAGGCACCGAGATTTACGGCGAGAAGGAGGCCGCCGATTACGTGTATCAGGTCAAGACGGGTGCGGTGCGAAGTTACAAGCTCCTATCGGACGGGAGGCGGCAGATCGGCGCGTTTCACCTTGCCGGCGATATCTTCGGACTGGAAAACGGCAGCTCACACCGCTTTACGGCAGAGGCGATCGTGGACACCACCGTCCGGCTGATCCGCAGGCAAACGCTGGAGCTGGTGGCCGACAGCGATCCGGTCGTTGCCAACAACCTGCTCAACATGACGACGACGAACCTCCAGCACGCTGAAGATCACATGCTGCTGTTGGGACGCAAGACGTCGCTGGAGCGGGTCGCCGCTTTCATCCTGGAGATGGACCAGCGGCTGACTGGGGCTGATGTCATAGCGCTGCCGATGTCGCGACGCGATATAGCTGACTATCTTGGCCTGACGCTGGAGACGGTGTCACGCGCGCTGTCCCGGCTCCACGAGTTCGGCATCATCGATTTTGTCGGCACCACGCAGCGCCAGATCGTGCTGTCGGACCGTCAAAAGCTCGCCACTATCGATCTGCAGAACTAAGACCGACGGCGCCGATCGCGGCGAGGTGCTCGAGCGTCTTGCGCAAGACTTCGAACAGCACGGCGGTCGACCAGCCGAACAGAAGGATCCCGTTCATGGCCGTCATCGGCCCGGTCAAACGCCAAGCCAGGACCGGCGTGATATCGCCGTAACCCAGCGTGGTGTAGTTGACGAAGGCAAAGTAGAGCAGATCGGATTCCGCTGGCGCAGCGGCGAGGATCAAATAGGCGAGCGCCCAGACCAGGACCTCCATGGTGTGCGCGAGCATGAGCACCGCTGCCGTCGCGACCATGACGGCCATCAGGTGCAGCCTCGGCCGGTGGGTGTGCCTCAACCCGGCGGCCCGAGCGATGCCGATTGCAGCGACCGTCACAATCGCATGGATCATGATGTTGATCGCGCTGACGAGACCGCCAGCCAGGAATTGGACTGCCATCCGACCGAACGAAGCTCAACTGCGTTTGTGCGAGGTCGGGTCGAGACGCTGCCTCTGCGCTCTCATGCGTTTGATCTCTTTTTGGAGCGCCTCGGTCTTCTCATCGCGCTGCTCCGTTCCGGTCTTCTGCAGTTCGTCGCGGCGCAGCTTTTCGAGCGCCTTCTCAACCGAGAGCTTGGTCGTGCCGGCCATGATATTGTCCTCGTGCCGTCGTTACCGATAGCAATGCTGCTATCTCGCTAGTCCTCCGAACCAGGCACCGAAATAGCCGGCATAGAGCGCCGGATTTTCGAGATTCATCGAATGGCCCACACCGGGCACGATCACCAGCCGGCAGTCCGGCATCGCGGCCGCCATGGTCCTCAGGTCAGCCGGCGGGATCCACCCGTCCCGCTCTCCCCACAGCACCAGGTGCGGATGCCGGATTTCGGCCATGCGACGCTCCAGTTCCTTGCTTTCCCACTCGCGGTTGAGATTGACGGGTGTGCCGATCCAGATGCCCTCGGAGACGCTGAAGGTCTGCTCGAGAATGCGCTCGAACAAGCGCTGGATATCTCCAAGCCCCTCTCGAAACCGCGGCACGGTATTTGGCGCAAGACTGTCAGGAACGAACAATGAGGACGCCGCAGTCGCCATCACCGCGCGCGTCACCTCCTTGCTCGCCATCATCGCGCGAAACATTTCGATCTGACCGGCATTGAAGGCCATGCCGAGCGGCGTAATCGGATCGAGCGCGAACACTCGCCCGAACCTTTGCGGCTGCATCAGCAACATCCGCGCGGCGATGATGCCGCCGGTGGAATGGGTGGCGAGATGGCAGAACTGGATGCCGAGCGCGTCGAGTGCGGCCAGCAGATCCAGCGCATGTTGCTGCATCGCGTAATTGGAGTAGTCGGCCGCCGGCTTGGGCCGGTCGCTGTCGCCGCAGCCGCGCCAGTCGATCCCGATCACGCGGACCCCGGAGGGGAACAGCGGTGCGGCGAGTTCGATCCAGTCCTTGCTGGCGAGATTGCCGTGGACGAAGACGACGGTGACGTCGCCTCGTCCCCACTCCCGCCAGCCCAACTGGATGTCGCCCGCCTGCACTCTTGGCATGATCGAGGGCCTATTTGTTCAAGCCAGCCGTGGGAGCCGCGCCCGGGGGCGTCGGCGCGACCGGCAAAGCCGAGACCACCGCGCCCTTGATCATGCGATCCGTGCCCATCGGAGAAGAGGTATCCACCGTTCCCCTGGTCGCGAAATCCACGACGTCGGCCGGAAACTCCACCGGATTGTCCGTGTGGATGAAGTGCCCGGTCTCCGGATAGATCTTCAAGATCGGCCGATTGCCCGCATTGGTCATGCGCGACATGAAGGGTGTGATGGCGTCGCGGCCGAGATCCGTCAATCCGTTGAAGGCGGGCGTCGGGATGAACGGCTCCTTGTCGCCGAACGAGAGGAAGATCGGCGCCTTGATCTGGGTGAGCCGCTTATAGAGGTTCTTCGGATCATCCTGCTGCAGCTCGGCGCCGATGGTGTAGATGTCGTAGATGAAGACGTTACACCACTGTTCGAGCTCCCTGGGGTTGCCCTTGATAAGACCGACACGCTGCTCGGTGTGGAAGCGGGCATATTCGCTGTCGCTGAAGAAGTAGCCGCTCTTGGCCGCCGAGACCACGTTGGTCTCGGGATCGCGCTTCTTGAAGTAGAAGAAGTCGCGGACGCTCTGTTCCGAGCGTTTGACCTCGGCATCGAGGATGCCGGTCGGACCCCAGGTTGCCTTCCACTTGTCGAAGTCGTGGTCGAAGGCCTGATCGAACAATCTCGCCTTCTTGTCCTTGCCGATCGTGATGTCGCGCGGATACTCCTCAAGCCCGGACGGGGCTTCGAGGGCGAGGCCCTGCACCGCATCCGGCCAGGTCAAGGCGTAGCCCATCACGAACTGGCCGCCCAGCGAATGGCCGAGATAATAGGCCTTCTTCACGCCCAATTGGTTGACGACGAGGTCATAGATCACCTCGCGCATATCCTGCATGGTGCGGGCCGGGCTCTTGTCGAGGTTGCCGGGCCCGGACATGCCGTAGTGCGGCAGATCGGGCGCGATCACACGCAACCCGCTGCGCAAGGCATATTGCATCACGTTGCCGTAGTGCCCGGCGAACGCGCCCTTGCCGTGAATGATCACCAGCACCTTGGGATCCTTGTCGGTGCCGGCGTATTCGTCCATGTAGCCGATCTGCCAGGAGTTGCCGCTCTTGTCCTTCGCGTTGGCGAACTTCACGGGATATGGATAGGTGACGTAGTCCTTCCAGAACGACTTTGCAGGATCAATCTTCTCCGCGACGCCGGGCACTCGATAGTTCTTGTCGACATATTTCTGCGCGCGATCGAGGTTCGCGACATCATCCATGAAGGCGACGAACTTCGGGTCGTTCTTGCGATGGTTGATGATCGAGAACACGCCGTAATGCGCGACCGGGCTTTCCTCGGCAATGATCTGTGCGCCGGGCACGCGGTCCACGGCACGTTCAGCCAACTTGTAGTTCAGCCATTGATCGTTGGTGATATGCATCACCAGCGTGCGAGCCTGGATGCGGCCGAGATAGGGATTGACGTTGTGATTCTCGCCGACACGGTTGCGCCAGACGAGATCCACCGCGTCATAGAGCTTGGCTCGCGTGATCACGCTGCTGCCTGCCTTGTCGTTCGGCGGATCCCAGTAGAAGACTTCCGGCTGCACGGCGGAGAAGCTCTGGCTGGTCCGGAAGGCAAAGTCGTAGCCTGTGAGCCCGAGGACCGACCATCCGAAGGCCACGCCCGGCATCGGATGCTTCTCTTTTGGCAGCTTGTAGTAGTCCCCCTTCGTCGACTGCCACACCGGATCGGATTCGATCGCAGCCGTCATCAACTGGAAGGTCCAATTGCCGACCGGGTCTTCCGCGTCGGATTGCGTGGTGCCGCCGATCGGCATCAGCCCACCCATGAACTCAGGATGCATGACGCCCCAGACATAAGTCTGCGTGCCCCCCATCGAAACGCCCGTGACAAGCGCCGCGTGAGCGATCTTCAGGCCGTCGCGCAGCATGCGGTAATTGGCCTGCACCATGTCGTAGTAGCTGTATTGCGGGAATTTGATCCCGAGCCCGTCGGAGGGCTTGCTCGCGCCCCAGGTGCCGAGCGGATCGACCATCACGACATAATAGCGATCGGTATCGATCGGCCGGCCCGGACCGATGATCGGCACGCCGCCCGACAAGGCAGCGCCCTTGACCCATTGCTCGTACATGTCGGTGGAGTCGCCGGAATAGTAGGAATTGACGATCACCGCATTGGTGATTTCGCCCGCTGCGTTGCGGCGGGCATTGCCGATCGCGATGTAGGCCGTTCGCAGCTTGCCGGCGCCTAGCGACTCCAGCGTGACGCCACCCTCGCCGCCATTCTCCCATTTCGAGGGATCGGCGAGGTCGTACTTGCCGCCGAGGCGGAAGTTCGCAATTTCATAGGTCTTCTTCAACTCGTCATGCTGCATCTGCGACGAGCGGCGCGTGAATGGCTGCGCAAGCGCGAACGATGTGCCGATCAGCAGCAGCACCACACTCACGACAAGACGGCGTATAGCCCCGCTCCGTTTCATGGCGATATCCTCCGGCAATTGTTCTGATCGAAGGCTAGGAGCGAGCACGCGGCATCCTTTGACTTAACTCAATGGATTGCGGAAGTTCTGACCAAGGATGTTCCGGCACCGAATGACCCGCGGGATCGCCGCAATGCCCTTTCTCAGCCATGGCTCGTATCGGATCCGCTACGAGCTTGACGGCCCTGCCGACGCACCGGCTTACGTGCTGGTCAACGGCCTGACGCAATATGCCGAGCTGTGGGCCGCCTATCGCGATGCGCTCATCGCCCGCGGCTTCCGCGTCGCAACGTTCGATTTGCTCGGTCAGGGCGAATCCGACAAGCCTGCGCTCTTCATCAGCCAGGACGACCAGGTTACGGCCCTGCACTTGCTGATCCAGCAGCTCGGCAACGGGCCGGTGTTCCTGAGCGGCATCAGCTTCGGCGGTCTGATCGCGCTGCGCTATGCCATTGCTCATGGCGACCGATTGGCCGGGCTGGTGCCGATGAGCTGCTTTGCCGAGCTGCCACCGCAACTCTTCCTGCTCGGCAACGCGCTGCGCACCGGCCTGATCCTCGGCGGCACCAGCTACCTCCAGGATCTGCTTCTGCCGATGAACGTCTCGGACCATTGGCTGGCGCCGGTGCTGGACAAGCTCGACAGCGTGAAGCGGCAGGGTTGGCTCGTGAACGACGTCTACGCCCTGCAGAACCTGATGGAATCCTTCCTCGACTTCCAGCCGCTGACGCCGCAACTGGCGTCGATCGGCGTGCCCACGATGATCCTGAACGGCGAGTTCGATTTCCTCACGCCACGCGCGCTGCACGAGACGTTGCGCGTTCGGATTCCCAACAGCTCGCTAGTCATTATCCCGCGGGCCTATCATGCCTTTACGCTGGAGAAGCCGGCGCTGACCGCCGATCTGCTCGCCCGCTTTGCTGATGACGTCCTGGCCGGGCGCTGGCACGGCAACAAGGCCGTCTGGATCGCCCCCGAGGAGGCGGGTGGCGACCTCGTGCCGTTTCCCGCCGGTTACGATCATCTGCGTGCGGTCCCCGTGCATGGAGCGGTCACATGAGCGCCTTCTTCGGTCCGCTCGAGTCCGATCGCCGCGTGCCGGCCCGGCAGCAGACCCGCGTCGCGAGCTTCCTGATCTCCGCCCATGGCGCGCTTGGGCGTCGCTTCGCTCTCGCCTTGCCTGTCAGGTTGGAATCGGCCTGGCAAACCGAGCTTAACGCGCAATTCTACAACGAATCCGAGATCATATCCCTGCTCCTGCGCGCAACCAGTTGGACGCCTGATCTTGCCTTGGGATATCTCGCTGCGGCCTGGGAGACCGCTTGGTTCCCTTCGCCTGCGGAAGGCATTCCAGATCCATCGCTGGCGCTCGCCGTCGATCTCGCGGCTCTCGCTCACGCCGTTCACGCCGGCATCCGGCCGGCAGCGCTGCTTCCAGCGGAGGCGAATCCGAACGATCCTTTCGCGATGGCGCTGCGGCGCGTCGAGTTCGAGAGCGGCCGGCTGCTGCAGGCGCAAATCATGTTCCTGAAGGGTGAAAGCCTCGTGCCGTTTCGCGACGCCGTGAGCGCCGCGCTCGAACGGCGCCACGCCGAGGTGCGCAGGCTGTGGCGCGAGATGCTCGAGAGTGTCGGCATTTCGCGCGACGAGAATGACGCGAAGCCTTGACGCAGATCAACGGAGTACACCGGCCGGCCGCCAACATTCGACCGACGAACTGACTGGAGTTCCGACCATGAAGGCCGTTTCTGTTGAAGAAGCCGTTGCGATGATACCCACCGGCGCCAGCATCATGGTCGGCGGCTTCATGGGTGTTGGGACCCCGGAGCGGCTGCTCGACGAGGTGGTGCGGCAGCGGAAGCAGAACCTGACGATCATCAGCAACGACGCGGCCACGCCCGGCAAGGGTGTCGGCAAGCTGTTCGACGCGACGCTGGTCTCGCGACTGACGGCGACGCATATCGGCCTCAATCCGAAGGCGCAGCAGCAGATGCTGACGAACCAGGTCGCCGTTGATCTCATTCCGCAAGGCACCTTTGCCGAGCGCATTCGCGCTGGCGGCTGCGGCCTGGGCGGAGTGCTCACACCGACCGGTGTCGGCACGCTGGTGGCGGAAGGCAAGCGCCAGATCGAGGTCGACGGCAAGCCGTATCTGCTCGAAACCGCCCTGCGCGCGCAGTTTGCGCTGGTGCACGCCTTCCTCGCCGACTATCTCGGCAATCTCTCCTACGCGCTGACGTCCCGCAATTTCAACCCGGTGATGGCGATGGCGGCCGATACCGTGATCGTGACCGCGGAGCACATCGTGCCCGTCGGGGTCATCGCGCCAGATCATGTCATGACACCGGCGCCGCTGGTCGACTATCTCATCACGAACCAGAACGGGTGACATCATGGATGCACAGGAGATCATCGCCCGGCGGGTTGCGCGCGAGCTCAAGCCCGGCAATCTCGTCAACCTCGGCATCGGCATTCCGACACTGGTCGCCAACTATGTCTCCCCCGACTTGAAGGTGTTCTTCCAGTCCGAAAACGGGCTGATCGGCACCGGCCCCATTCCCGAACAGGGACTAGAGCATCCCCTGCTCACGGATGCCGGCGGCCGACCGATCAGCGCCCTCCCGGGCGCGAGCACGTTCGACAGCGCGATGTCGTTCGGATTGATCCGCGGCGGTCATGTCGACGTCACCGTGCTCGGCGGCCTGCAGGTCGATGCGCGCGGCCACCTCGCCAACTGGATGATCCCCGGCAAGATGGTGCCCGGCATGGGCGGCGCCATGGATCTGGTGAGCGGCGCCAAACGGGTCATCGTCGCCATGCAGCATGCTGCGAAGGGCAAATCGAAGATCGTCAAGCAGTGCAACCTGCCGCTGACGTCAGACCGCCCGGTGAGCCTGGTGGTGACCGATCTCGCGGTGATCGGCTTCCCCGACGGCAGGGCCACCCTGATCGAGACCGCCCCCGGCGTCAGCGTCGGCGAGGTCATGGCAGTCACCGATGCCGAGCTCCTCATCGGCGACCACGTCCTCGAAATGAAGATCTGAACCGGCGAGGCAGTATGCGCATATTCAACGATTTCAAGGAAATCAAAGCGGCCGTCGGCACCGAGATCGGGGTGAGCGACTGGCTCGAGATCACCCAGGAACGGATCAACCAGTTTGCGGAAGCGACCTGCGACGAGCAATGGATTCACGTCGACCAGGAGCGCGCCAGGAAAGAGATGCCGGGTGGCAAGACCATCGCCCACGGACTGTTATCGCTCGCGCTGGCGCCCCTGTTCATTCGCTCGGTGATCGGACTGAAGGGCCTGCGCAACACACTCAACTACGGCGCGGATCGGATCCGCTACCTCGCGCCCGTTCCGGCGGGATCCAAGTTACGAGGGCGCGTGACCATCGCCGAGGCCGAGGATGTACCACCCGATGGCCTGCGGGTGAACTATCATCTCGTGATCGAAATCGAAGGCGGCGCGAAGCCGGCCTGTGTCGCCGAACTGATCGCGCTGCACTACCGCTGAGTGCTCGCGCGACCAGGCGGTGCTATCACCTAGTCGATGATGTGATAGCCGCCATCGATGTACAGCACACCGCCGGTCATCAGCTTGGCGCCGTCGAGCGCCAGGAATGCGGTAGCGTTGCCGACGTCGTCGATGCTGACCAGGCTGCGAGCTGGCGCCTTCGATTGCGCCTTGTCCATCAGCTCGTCGAATTCAGGAATGCCCGAAGCTGCACGCGTGGCCAGCGGTCCCGGCGAGATCGCATGCACGCGGATGCCTTTCGGGCCCAGCTCGGCCGCGGCATAACGAACCGCCGATTCCAGCGCCGCCTTCGCCACACCCATGATGTTGTAGTTCTCGACCACCATCTGGCTGCCGTAATAGGTCATGGTGAACATGGTGCCGCCGTTCTTCATCAGGGGCTCGGCCAGATGAGCCATCCGCAGGAAGGACCAGCAGGAGACCTCCATGGTCTTGAGAAAGCCCTCGCGGCCGACGTCGACGACACGGCCATGCAGCGCTTCCTTGGGCGAGAAGGCGATCGAGTGCAGCAGGAAATCGAGCTGACCCCACTCCTTCGCGATTCGTTCGAAGACCTGCTCCGTCTGCCCTTCGACCATGACGTCGAGCGGCATGAAGATCGGCGCCTCCAGCGCCTGCGCCAGCGGCTCGACGTGTTTTTTCGCACGGTCATTGAGATAGGTCACCGCGAGCTCGGCTCCGAGCGCCCGAAACGCCCTGGCGCAACCCCAGGCGATGGATTGATCGTTGGCGATGCCGACCACGAGCCCCTTCTTGCCTTTCAGGGCAACCTTGGTATCGGGATATACGGGAATCATGACACCCTCTCCTGCTTGGGGTTGCTCGACGGCGTGTTCATCAGCAGCGACAGCGTATGCTGCGCGATCATCAGCTCCTCATCGGTGGGCACCACGTAGACCGGAATGAGGCTGCGGGGCTGCGAGATCAGGCACGCGTGGCCCGAGTTTTGATTGGAATCGAGCGCGGCACCGAGCCAATCAAGCTGCTCGACCACGCGGGCGCGAATTGTTGCAGAATTTTCTCCAATCCCGGCCGTGAAGACGAAGGCGTCCAGGCCCTGCAAGGCGGCTGCCAGCATGCCGGTGTTGAGGCCGATCCGGTAAGCGAAATAGTCGATCGCGAGCTTGGCCTTGGGATCGTCACTCTTCTCGAGTTCACGCATGTCGTTGCTGATACCAGAGAGGCCCTTCAAGCCGCATTCCCGATAGAGGAAATCCTGCACGTTCGCCGCCGACATGCCCTTCTCGGCCATCAGGTAGAGCACGACGCCGGGATCGAGCTGACCCGGCCGCGTTCCCATCGGCAGACCGTCCAGGGCGGTGAAACCCATGGTGCTCTCGACGCTACGCCCGTTCTTCATGGCGCACATCGAGGCGCCGCTGCCGAGGTGGGCGACGATCACCCGGCGCTTTGCGATTTCTGGGGCGACGCTCGGCAGCGTCCTCGCGATGTACTCGTAGGACAGGCCGTGAAAGCCATAGCGCCGCACGCCTTCGGCATGAAGCCGATGCGGGATCGCATAGTAGTCCGCGAGAGCACCGTGCGTTCGGTGAAATGCGGTGTCGAAGCACGCGGCCTGCGGCAATGTCGGAAAGTTCGTCAGGATCGAGCGGATCGGGGCCAGGTTGTGCGGCTGGTGCAGCGGCGCGAGGTTGATGAACCGCTCCAGCCGGGCCACCACGCCGTGGTCGACCAGGACCGGCTTGTCGTAGTCCGGACCGCCATGAACCACCCGATGTCCGACCGCAATCGGATGAATGCGAAGCTCCTCGCGCAACCACTCGCCGGCAACGCCCATCGCGGTTGAAACGTCCGGCACCGCTTCGATCGGATAGGCGCGGTCGGCGAGCGGATCGCCCGCCGCGCCGCTAGCCTTCAGCCGAGGGCGACTGCCGATGCCGTCCATCTGGCCCTTGATCTGCCGCCGCAGCCGGCCCTCGCCCTCGACCGAGAAGATCTGGAATTTGACGCTCGAGGAGCCGGCGTTCACGACGAGAATCGTATCCATGGCAGTCACGCGGCTATCGTTGGAGCATGCTGGCGACGCGCGTTGGCGTAGAGCGACGCCACCGCACAAGACGCCATCCGCGCGCGCGGCGTATCGGCTCGCGAGGTCAGGACGATCGGCACGCGCGCGCCGAGCACGATGCCGGCCCCGTCTGCCTTGGCGAAGTAGGCGAGGTTCTTTGCCAGCATGTTGCCGGCCTCGAGATCGGGAACGACCAGGATCTGCGCCCTGCCGGCGACCTCGGACTTGATGCCCTTGATGCGCGCCGCCTCGGGGTCGATCGCATTGTCGAAAGCCAGCGGGCCGTCGAGCACGCCGCCGGTAATCTGACCCCGATCGGCCATCTTGCAGAGCGCGGCCGCCTCGATCGTCGACGGAATCTTGGTGGTGACGGTCTCGACGGCCGACAGGATGGCGACGCGCGGCGCCTTGCCGAAGCCGGCCTCCACATAGAGATCGATCGCGTTTTGGATGATGTCGCGCTTGGCGTCGAGGTCCGGAAAGATGTTGATGGCGGCGTCCGTCACGAACAAGGTCTCGGCGTAGGCCGGTACGTCCATGACAAAGACGTGGCTGATACGACGATCGGTGCGCAGACCTCCGGCCTTGGCCGTAACGGCCCGCATCAGCTCGTCAGTGTGCAGGCTGCCCTTCATCAGCAGCTCGCCTTTGGCGGCGTGGATCAGCTCGACCCCCTTGGCGGCGGCGTCCTCGCTATGCGCGGCATCGACGACCTCGAAGCCCGAGATGTCGAGATCGAACTTTCTGGCGGTATCCCTGACCTTGCCTTCGGGGCCGACGAGGATCGGCCGGATGATGCCGGCTCGCGCGCTGTCGACGGCGCCACGCAGCGAGGTCTCGTCGCAGGGATGCACCACGACCGTCGGAGCCGGAGGGATGGCCTTGGCGGCCGCGATCAGGCGGTCATATTTGCTGGAGAACTGCGATTGGCTGGCATCGGCCGACATGATGTTGCTCCCGATCCTTTTGACTGCCGTTACGACGCTCTCGCCTGGTCGAAAGGGGCGACCTTGGTCGCGCTCCCCTCCTCCATCTCGACGCCGAGGAGCGTGGCAATCCGCTGGAGACGGCTTGCGCGCTCGCCGGTCACCTCGCCGCTGGCAGAGAGCACCTCGCGCATGGATGCAACCAGAGCCCGGCGCTGATTGACGTCATCTGGCAACAGCTTCGGAATGGCCGCGAGCGCACCCTCCTGGTCCAGCAGGAGCATGAAGAACTGCTCACGAACCAGCATCTTGAACTCGGCCAGCGACAGGCGAGGCCCTCCATGATCACGCCGCACGCGGCGCAGCGCCTCGATGCTGCGCTCATCGACCATCCCGCGCGCCGAGCCGATATAGAGCAGGCTTCGGATCGCCGCCTCACGCGGTCCCCCCTCGCCGATCCTGGACCTCAGTTCGGCGATGCGCTTCTCGAGCATGGCGCGGTGCTCGGCGGACATCTCCCGCCGGCGCGATGGCTCGGACTTCGGATCGATCCCCAGCGCCGCCTGCAAGGCCGGCGATCCGTAGAGATTGAGAAAGACCGTCTCGCTGAGCGCTTCCGTTGCGTCACGCCAGCTGTCGAGCGCGTGGACGATCTGCTTGGACATCTGCTCCTGGAACGCCAGGAACGGATTGTCCTTCGACGCCGGCTTGCGCTTGTCCTCGATCTCTTCCGCAGCGGACTTCACCGTTGCCATCAGCGGATTCTGGCTGCTGAAGGCCTCGTACTGCATCCGCAACGGATGCAGGTTGCGCATCGTCTCCGCCAATTGCGGGCTCACGACGTTCTTGATCCAGGGTTGGACGAACTTCCGGTAAGCCGCCAGATTGAGCTCGGAAACACGCTTGGCGGCTGCGAAACGCCGCTCGTCCTCCGGTGAATTGCCGCCCATGGCCCGGATATCGTCGAGCGTCCGCGCCTCGCAGCGCATGACCCACTTGCCGACGACGAGATCCGAGCTCGTCGTCTCCTCGTCCTTGGCCTCGAAGGTTGCCTCATAGAGTCCCGGCGGCAGCACATCGATCAGATCGATGTTCTCGGAGAATTCCGCATGCTCCTTCTTGGCGACGCCGCCGGAGACGAAAATGCCGAGATGTCCGACGCTCTGGTGGACGGTATAGACGATGGTCTGGCCGTAAGCCCTGATCTCGTCGACATCAGCGTAGCAATCCAGGATCCAGTCCAGCGCCTGCTGTGGGGGCGTGACGTTGTCGCCCTCGGAACAGAACACCAGAATGGGCGATCGAATGTTTCGCAGGTCCACCTTCCTGCCGTCGGACATCTCGATGTTGCCCGCGGCCAAATTGTTGCCGATGAACAGTTCGTCGACGATGAACTGGATTTCCTCGGCGTTCAGATTGACGTGGCCGCCCCACCAGCGCTCGAATTCGAGATAACGGTCCGCTTCGGTGTCGACCTTGGAATAGACGTTGTACTGCTTGGTCCACAACGTGTTCGACGGATTCTGGTTCTCGAAGTTCTGCACCAGCCAGGCGCCGTCGAACTTGCCGGCGCCGAGATCGCTGGCAAGCGCGGTCAACCAGCTTCCGCCCAGCAGGCCGCCCGAATAGCGCATCGGATATTTGCCATGAACACCCGCCCAATAAGCGAGCGGCGCGCCGGCGATGATGATCGGCCCGAACAGCTCCGGCCGCAACGACGCCAGGATCATGACGGCCCAGCCGGCCTGGCAATTGCCGATCACGCAGGGCTTGCCATCGGCCTTGGGATGCAGGCTGATGACCTTCTCGATGAATAGCGCCTCGGCGCGGGCGATGCGCTCGATGGTCTGCCCCGGCATCGGCTCGGGCAGGAAGCCTACGAAATAGCAGGGATGACCCGCTTTCATGGCGACGCCGATCTCGCTATCGGCCTTGAAGCCGCCGATGCCCGGGCCGTGTCCGGCACGTGGATCGACGACGATGAACGGCCGCCGCTCGGGATCGATCTCGACGCCTTTCGGCGGAATGATGCGGACCAGCGCGTAATTGACGGGATCGTCGAGCTTGCGGCCATCGATGATCAGTTCGGCGGCATATTGCAGGACATGCGGAGCCGTCTGCGCGATGTGCTCGCGATATTGGTCGCCGCGTCGGCGCATGATGTCCAGGAACAGCACGCTGCGCTGTCCTGCGTCGACCAGATATTCGACCGCCGAGGCCACGAGCCCGGACAGGGGGCCGCCCGGTAGATTTGGAGCTTCCATCGACATGTTCCGACCTCTCTCGTCCGCGCATCCATTGAGAGCGCGAGGGCGCCGGGATACGTTGACTTAGGTCAACGGTCGGCCCGATAGAGACAGCGTCAGCAGACCTGCCGTGGTGACGTCGGGTCGAAGCCGACGGCGGACACCATCAATCCCCCTCCCGCGGGATGCTGGCGCGGCGGCGTCACGGGCGCACCTCGCCCCCGTCTTTCTTGAGCCAGATGTTGATGCTCACCAACAGCACCCAGAACGGAAAGACGACGAGGCTCCAGTCGATGTAGTAGCTTCCGATGAGAAGGATGGCGGCGACGCCATATCCGCCATAGGCGAGCCAACGCGGCGTGAGCCCCGTGTAGAGGGCGATGGTCGACGTCGTCATCATGAACACGGAGGCGGTCTTGACGAGGTATATGTTGACCATTCCGTAGGCCAGACCGCGGCCGAAATGAAAGGTCGCGGAATTGATCAGCACGTTCGGCGCCGCGTGAAAGGCCAGAATGACGGCGCCGATGACGGCGGCGGCGGCGAACAACATTGCGAGCATCAGCACGGCGCTGCCGAAGAAGATCGTCGCAAAAAACTGGTCCTCGCGCTCGCCGAGCCGGTCGCGCAGAAAGCCGACGAACCACAGGAATGCGACGCCCGCGAAGGGCACGAGGTTCAATGCCAAGGCGACGTTGCTGGTCCCGCCGTGCAGCCACGCACCCGGCTCGAGCGGATCGGCCGGCACGGACCGCCGCATCAACCAGAACACCGCGAGAAGCAGCAGCGAGAACAGGATGCCCGCCGCGGCCGCCACGCGCGGGGCTCGCAATTTCGCCCGCGTCAATCCGGTTGCTCGCGTGATCACGGAACGGCCCGCCCCTTCTCGTCCGAGGCTGCCGGGCTCGCCAGGCCGTGGTGGTGCGACAAGCCGAGACCCTGCCGGTCCTCGATGCGGGCCGCGGCGCGGTCCTGCGCATCAAAACTCGACCGCTCGATCCCGGAATCGAGATGACCGAGATAGTCGCGAACGAGTTTCGCGTGCTCCCCGCGGGCGCAGTCGCCGAGCTCGGCGAGAGCGGCGCGCAGGCGGCGCATGACCTGAATGGAGGTCGATCCGAACTGGCGGATTTCGTCGAAGGCCAGCGCGAGATAATCCTCCCAGGTCGGCACCCGGTAGATCACCCTGAGAACGCCGCTTTCGTCGTAAGCCCGACACGCCTCCAGATCACATTTGGCCAGCCGCCGCAGCATATCCTCGATCTGGTCGATCGCTTGCACGGCTGTCGTCGGGTCGTTGATGGCCGGGGACAGCGCCTTGATCGCGACATCGACGAGCAGCCGCATCGCGTATTTCGGGTCCTGCTCGAAAGTGCGCTGCTCGTCGAGATGAACGCATGCACTCAACTCCTTCTCTCCAACGAGCGCACGCGCTCCGTGAGCATGCAGGATCACGCTGTCTTCGAGCAACGTATCCCCGACCCCGCACTCCATCATGATGAGACCGTCCATCCGGCGTGCATGGCCCACCAGCCTGGCGATGTCGATCGACGTCACCGACTGCGGATTGCCGACATGCTTGACCGTGAGCGCCGGCGCACAGGCGGGTTGTTGCGCCGGCGCGGCGTTGCCGGACGTGCGCCACGGCACCGCCTGGTACGTGCCGACGATGACCTGCCGGCCGATATCGCCCAGCGCCTGCAGCACCCGGATGATCTGGAGATTGTTCAAGCGCTGGACGAGCTGCGCAAGCATCAGCACGCTGGCGATCAGCATGGCTGCCACGATCGCGGCAGAGAGAAATGGCACGCCTTGAGTACCCTGGCGATCGACCCAGGCCAGCGTGGCGAGGCTGTACATGAACGTTGCGACGAACATGCCAAGCGAGTGAAACAGCAGCCGGTCGCGCGCGAACCAGACCACGAGGCGAGGCGAATAGACCACGGCGTTGAACTGGACCAGCACGAAGGCGATCGAGAACACGATGCCGGTGAGCGCCATCATGCCCGAGGCGACGGCCGACAGATAGGCCTGCGCGGAGGAGGTCGACAGATTGAGACTGACGGCCAGGAACGTCGCTTCCAGGCGCGGTACCAGGAAGCCGGCCGCGACGCTCGCAATCGCATAGAGCGTGGGTATCAGCCAGAGCTGCATGCCGCCTCCTCCTTTCACGCTGCCCGAATGCCGACCGGGCCGCCCGGGATGGGACAGCATCCCCGCGCCTTGCGGGCGGTTTGTTGATCTTGATCAACGGTGCGTGACGCGAGCGTGGATCAATGAGGGCTCATGAGGCGGACGCAACGCTGGTCGCGACGGCGCGCCGCGCGCGCAACGAAGATTCTGAACCATGAATTCCGCCGCCGATCACGTGCCCCCGTTCGAGACCGCCACCAGCCAGTGGATCCACCTTGTCGGCATCGGCATCGAGATTTTCGGGGTGTTCATCATCGTCGTCGGGATCATCTGGTCGGCCCGATACATCTTTGGACCAAACGTCGAGTCCCGCTACGACAGCTACAAGATCAGCATCGGACGATCGCTGTTGCTCGGCCTCGAAGTGCTGGTCGCGGCGGATATCGTGAAGACGATCGCGATCGAGCTGACCTTCGTGAGCCTCGGCCTGCTGGCCGGATTGGTCGTGGTCCGCACCTTCCTGAGCTGGACGCTGACGCTGGAGATTGAAGGCCGCTGGCCGTGGCAGCCCGAGCGCGCGTCCATCGACCGGGCTCGAGGCCGAGAGGAGCAGTCCTCCAATTGAGGCGCCCGCTAAAACTGGCGTTCGCCGTCTCCAGCATGCATTTCAGATTGCAGACAAGTCCTCGCGTTCTCGCGGCGATTTTCGCCCGAGTTTTGCTTGATCACTCCACCCTCTCGATCAAGAGGGCGCAGGGAAGGCCGGGTGCCGACAGGCACCTGCGGTCTGCTGCGCGAAATGCACACGCAACAAGAACCGCACAGCAGCATACAGGTGGTGCCGATCACTCGGCCTTCCCTGCGCGATGGTCGGACGGCTTATGGCGCGCTCTCCCGGGAGCCGAACTTTCCTTTGGCCTCCCTCACTCCCTCGGAATTCACCGGCCGCTGCGCCGGTTGACGCAAGAGCCGCCTCCGCAAGAGCTTGACCGTGGCAACGACGGTCAGGACCACACGCTTTAGCCGTACGCACGGCCCGCCATTTCGCCGCAGTTTTCCCGAGCCCCGTCGACAGGGCCGGAAACTTGCAGACGAGACGAAACCTAGCAGCGCCGTTCGTCCGCGCGCGGCCACGAGCTCACCGGGGACTACCCTCCCTGCCCGCGCCTCTCGCGCCCGACGCTGCCGCGTCCACCGCAACCCCGGCTCGCGAACAAGACGACGACGTGATCGCCCCTCAGGATGAGCCGGGATGGGCGGGGATATACGATATATCCGAATTTCGGTAAAGAGGAATATTTTTGTGGGGAGGGGTTGACGGGGTTGGCGGGTGTTTTGCCCGACGAGCCCTGTTTGGCACCTCATTCCAAGCTCACACAATCCCAAGTGAGAGATTGACAGGAGATGCTAGTAGGCGATTATTCGAGCCATATTTTTGGTTTGCGTGCCACCGCAAGAGACAGGTTATGACAAAAATATAAAATGGGGTGGAATTTTGTGCCTAAGATTATTGTAATCGACGACGACTATTCCACTGAACTAATCGTCGAGAGCCTTTGCTTTCGTGGTTTCGACGCAAAGCGGCTTCCTTCCTTTGAAGCGGCGCAAGGCGCCATCGACGAAATTGCCAAGGCCGATCTCGTGATCTTGGACATCATTATGGAACGTGGATCATCACGCGAACCGCCTCCTGCAAGTGGAAATCGCGCGACTGGAATGGAGCTGCTTCGGCGCATACGCGAGCGAAAAAGCGACCTTCCTGTTCTGGTTTTCTCGGCTACCAATGACTCGGACCTAATTGATGCGATTACAAGGGATAGTCACTCAAGATTTCTGTCCAAGTGGAACACCCCGAGCCTCAGCGACCTGCTTTTCGCAATTCAGTCCTTAACAGGCGACAATAGCATCAGGCCTTCCAAGGCACGAAGTTTCATAGTTCACGGCCACGACACCACCCAGAAACTTGCGCTAAAGAACTACCTTCAAAACGTTCTGAGGTTACCCGAGCCCATCATCCTGCACGAACAACCTTCGCTTGGGCGCACCATCATCGAAAAGCTGGAGTCGTTAGCATCGACCACAGACATAGCGTTCGTGCTTCTTACTCCAGACGACAAGGTATCTGAAGGCGACGGCACAAACGATGAAAAGCGTCGTGCCCGCCAGAATGTAATATTTGAGCTAGGATATTTTCTTGGAATTTTCGGCCGCAGCTCTGGTCGAGTAATCTTGCTTTACAAGGGAAAGCTCGATCTCCCGAGCGACCTGTCCGGCGTGGTTTACATCGATATTTCAAACGGCGTTGAAGCCGCCGGAGAAGACATGAGGAGGGAACTTGCACATGTCATCGGAGCGTGACGACAAGCGCACGATCGAAATCCTCGAACGAAAGTGCACTGCTCTGCAGGCGGAGCTCGACACCGTTAAAATTGAGCAAGCCAACTATTTACAAAACATTTCACATCAACTGGTCGCTCCACTCAATGCAATAAAGTGGCACATCGAAAACCTCACCTCAGGCCGGATGACCAATATCGATCGAGCCAAGAAGGTTATGCGGTCCGTCTATTCTCAATCTACAATCGCCGTACACTTGGCTAAGAACTTCGCGCTTATGTCCAACCTGGAAGGAGATCATGCGCTGACGGCTCTTAAAGAGCCGCTTCAACCAGTATCGCTTTGTAGGTTGGCGATAAACTTGGCCGACGATTTTCAACCATTAGGATGGGATAAAGAGATCGATATTGCGGTGGACAAGACCAATTTCGAAACGGCATCAGAAGTACTGGTAATGAAGCCATTGATCAATCAAGTTCTGAGCAACGTAATCGAGAACGCCGTCAAGTATTCAAACCCTGGCTCGAAGATCTTGATAGGTGGGAAATACAATAAGGACCACGACTCGGTATCAGTTGTAATTCGCAATCATGGGATTCCACTCCCAGCACAAGTCGCTGATGTATTCAAGCGAGGATATCGTAGCGATTCAGCTAAGAACAAATACCCGGCAGGAACAGGCTTCGGTCTCTTTATTGCTAAGCGGATCGTCGAAATTCACGAAGGTACAATCTCTGCGCAGATGCTCGGACGAGATGAGGTAGTCTTCACCATAACTCTTTCCGTTCGAGGCTTGGAAGGAAAGGCGAGATTCCGTGAACCAAAAAACCGTTCTTCTCGTCGATGATGAACAAGGCTTGCTCGAAGCGCTTGCCGACGCTCTCGAGTTTGAGGGTTATCGAGTTCTCAAGGCAACAAATGTGCAATCAGCAATAGAAATCCTTGAACGCGAATCGGTTGATCTCGCAACTGTAGATATAATGATTCCACCGGGCGAGGCGTTAGAGAACAAAACCACCAGTCGAAATGCCGGGATCTGGTTGTGTGAGCATATTACCCGGAGATGGCCGAAGATCGATGTCTTCTGTTTGAGCGTAGTGAGTGAGGAAAGCGCAATAAGAAAAATCGAATCTTTCGGTGTCAAGTTTCTGCGAAAAGGTGAGACGCCTTTGCGAACTGTCTTAAACATGATGCGCTCCCGCCTCACAGGGATAGCATATTCAACAGATCCCAATATTGGTCGACGATAATTGCGATCAGCAGCTCGGATGGGTAGAGCGAAGCGAAACCCATCACATCCGACATGAATGCTTGATGGGTTTCGCTGGATCTTCCATCCTACGGGCTCGTCAACCAGCGCAAGCCCGTTCGATTTCAGCCACGTAGGATATCCAATCGAACGCGAAGGGGCCGACCGTCGACAGTTTGATTTCGCTGTCGTCTCCATTCTCATAGGCAAAGTCGGACCAATGCACGAAGCCATCGCTCCGCGACACGAGCGCGGTGATAGCTCCGCACTCGAAGTCTCCGCATTCCGGGCAAACATACAGGGCGACGCGGTGACTGCCGCCGACCGGGACGGACGTCAGACGTTGCGCGAATTCGTCGTTGAGGCGAAGGGCAAGCTCGGGCTCTCGTTGAGGGACCGAAAGACAACCGGACAAATCGAAGTTGGACGCGCCGGTGACAGCAAGGAGAGATTGCCCGTTGACGACAAAATCGAACGTGTACCTCTCCATCTTCGTGGGGCTATCGCAGCCGCTTCGATGAAGCACGACAAGTTCAAGCTGGTCGGACATTCCCCAACACTCTACGCTTGGTTACGGATCGAAGCACACGAGCGACGCCGGCCACCAGCAGCCACGTCAGAGCTATGCGGCCAAGGTGATGCAACCCGTCAGCATCGGGCCAAGTGCACTCGCATTCCGGTAATATCAGCAGCTTAGCGGGGATTTGGTAGCGGGGGAGGGACTCGAACCCCCGACCCCAGGATTATGATTACCCGCCTTTTATGGTCTAGCAGCCTCACTGGTGCGTTTTCTTCATTTTTTTTGAGGGAATCGGCGGGATTTCAATCCTTGGGGCTACAATCCGGTCCGAATCCTTGGTTCCGCTGGCACGAACGTGGTACGATCGGCCCGAAATTCGTTTTCCAAGGACTCGATTATGGCGGAGAGCAGGTTCTCGAAGAGGTGCGAGCTGACCGTCAAGGTGGTCGACGAAGCCGTCGCAAAGGCGCTCGAAGGAAAGACTGCGCGTTTTGATTATTGCGACGAAAGTCAGCCGTACTTCGTGTTGCGGGTCCGCGGCCATTCCTTGTCCTGGCTGGTCAAGACCCGGGACAAGACAATTAAGATCGGCAACGCGATGCCGCCGCAGCACCGCAAGCGCCTCCCCGAACGGCGCATGCGGGCGAGCAAAGTGGGCGACGAGGACCTCGGCCTGCGGGACGCCCGCCAGAGTGCCAAGCTCGAATGGGCGAAACTGGGCAACCAAGTCGAGGAGCCGGAAAAGAAGCCTTGCTGGACCTGGGACCAGCTTGTCGAAGGGTACAAGACGTACATCTCGGGCATGCGTGAGGACGCTCGCGGTCAGCCTGTGTACCCATCGAACGAGACCCAGAACGATGTCCGGCTAATCTTCGCTCGCCCAGAGGTGGCCAAGCACGCAAATAGGCTCCTCAATCACTTGGGCGAGCAGTGGTTCGAGGACGTCCAGGAAGCGCTCCACGAAGCGTACGGATTTGACGCCTACCGGAAGTTTCGCAGCTACGGACGAGCAGCACTGAATTGGGCGCAGAAGTTCAAACGCAAGGAGAGCGGCCTGGATGGCCGAAGGTGGTGGCAGCTAGCAGAAGAGCGCAGACGGACGTCAACAGAAGTCGCCAAGAAAATCGTCCGCACCAGGGAACTCAAGAAGAAGAAGGCCGACTTCAAGGTCGAGCATCTTGGCAAGCTCCTCGTCGAGCACGAGAAGTTCTGTCTTTCACGAACGGGCAACGAGCGCATTTCCCCGGGTGTCCGCTGGGGGTTTTGGTGGGATTGCTTGACCGGTCATCGGCGCGGCTCCGGCACCTGGATCGCCCGCAAGGATATTGATTTCAAGGACCCTCGTCTGCCGAAAGGCTGGGGGCTCGCGACCTGGCAACCAGAGGTCATGAAAAGCCAGAACGAGTTCACCTTACCAATCCCCCCACTCGGATTGCATATCATCCGCTGCTGCTTGCGCGATGTGGAAGAGGCAAGCAAGCGCGTGGTCAAAAACCTCAACAGTCCTTGGATTTTCACTTCGCGGGTCGTTCAATCGGACGCCGGTATCATTCCTGTCTCAGGTTCGGCTCTGGCTAACCACATCCGGAATATGCGGGGACTGCGCAAAGAGCACGGCGGCAATCATCGAGATATCCTGAAGGGCATCCCGCCTTTCAGCATGCACATTATTCGCTCCACGTTGGGAGATTATATTTTGGACGAGACGAATCTCCCTCCCGGTGTCGCCTCACTCATGATCGCCCATGAAATTGCAGGCGATCACAAGTCAGAAATGGACAAGGTCGGAGATACCGGAAGGCGCTGGTATTTCCAGGCGCAGCGCATCCCGGAGAAGCTCAAAGCGATGGAACTGTGGTCTGAGGCGCTATTGAAGGCGTTTGACGAGGCCGGCGGTCTTCATCCTCGATAACGAAAGTGGCGTGAGCCTATGCCATCCATGGCGCGCTGAAGGGATCGAACCTCGTCGTCCGCGCGAGAGGCCCTGCAGGACACCCATACGCCGACTACTTCGACGCCGTCACAGGTCTAGGTCTCGGCTATTGTCAGGCGCTGTTGGAAACGTACGGCGGCGCGCTTGAGGTGGAGGAAACTGACTCCGACGCTCTGATCACCTTGTCCTTCCCCATCGAAAAGACGCCACGAAGCGGCGGTATCAGATTTGGCCACCCATCCAAAGCCGGCAAGTCCCGTCGGATAACCGTACGAAGCGAGGAGTAATATCGCTCCATTCGTTCAGCGACCTGGGCATCTCAAAGCACCGCATTCTCGTAAGTCTAGATCGGGTGGCGCCGCTCGATCCGCCCCAGCGCACGGAGCAGATCAGAACTCAAGGTCGCCGTCTTTCGCGAGCTGGCCTCTGCGATGGATGAGTTTCGTGCCGAAGTCGTCTGCAAGCGCTACTTCCGCCAGCGCGTATTCGATAAGCTCGATGTCGGACGATATGCCTGATTTTTTCTTCGCGGCTACGACCAGATCTCGGCAAACGCGGCCGCAGATCCGACGGTTTTCGCCGCCGAGCAGACCAAATTTCCGTGCCGCTTCCAAGACCGCACGACGCCTGATATTCGGTTGTATCGGTATCCTTGGGCTGTCGCGGGTCGACTTCAAAATGATGATCTCCTGCTTGAAAAACCGAGATTTTGCCAACCGTTGAACTTCATTATGGCCCAAAAGACGTCAATCTTTCCCGGCCCGATGCCCCGACCCCTGGCTCCCCGATCCTTTAGGATAAGCACTAAATATATGATACATCAGATAGACCGGGCTAGGTTCTCGTTTGACCGTGCGAATCATGGCTCGGTCAGGATTCGACGAACGCTTTCCCGCGCGCGATTCGCCTACAGCGAAGGCGCTGGCAAGAAATGTTCGACGACTGCGCAAACTCAAGGGATGGAGTCAGGACGAACTGGCTGGCCGCCTCAGGATAAAGCAGACAGCCGTTTCCCTGATAGAGAACAAGCGCGCGAACCCGACACTTGAAACGCTCGAAGACCTAGCGGCTTGTCTCGGCGTGAAGTTCGCTGAATTGTTCGAAACGCGATCGCCCAAGTAGGTATTCGGGAGCGCGCCCCGATGGCGATCCCGTCGTACTCGAGCCTACAGATGTGCATCGCCGTCTCGTATCACGGCTTCCTCCGCGGCAATCGGATGTACCCGTCCTTGTCACAACGGAGCATTAGGGCGCGTTCCTGGTACTCAGCGTCGGTTTCACCGGGATCGCGGTCAAGCCGATAGCGGTCGTCATCAACGACGAATTGCTCTTGAGGGTTCGCATGCCCTTCCTCGTCTGGTCCGCTTAGCCATTGGCCCGGCGCGGGCAGTCGCGAACAAGTCTCTCCAGCGTTCAGCAACCGTCCTAACAAATCCGTTTCAGCCGACCAAGAAGCTGCGTGGGCCACACGATGCCAAAGCCCATCGCGTGTGCAGGACCTCATGACGTCCCGATAAACTACGGCGACGCCATCTTCGCCACTGACAACATTCGACTCGTCGAAACGAAATTCGCCGAGCACGCGGCCATCCGTCACCGTAACCGTTAGCATCTGGTCCTCGATCGGGGTTGTTGCTGGCGCGGGGCGACCGTTTGGTCAGTGATCCCGAAAAACATTAGATGATATATCATATCTCTTTCGGGCGCCAGTTTGAGCAAGGGCCCATGAGGATCTCAGATCGCTGCTGCTTGGCCTTTGGCCGATGGGAAGGGGTACCCTGCACTGAGCAACCCTAGCCTCTTCCTAGGGGATTCGAATCCCCTTCGCGACAAGCCCATCAAATTGGAAGCAGATCCCCGCGCCTTCGAAGGCCCTTCGTATCCGAGCCAGTGTTTTCACGTAGGGGACGGAACGTTCCAGCTCAAATCTGGCGATCGATCGCTGACTAACCCCGGACTTCGACGCGAGATCGTCCTGGCTCCAGCCCAGCCATCCCCGAGCCGCGCGCACCTGGGCCGCGGTGACTAGCCTGTTAACGTTAACGCGATCTAACAGAGGACAACCTCGTCGGTCGGTGTTATCGTTACTGAAATCTTAACCGCGGCTCCTGCGACTGCGCCAGCGGCTCGGCATCAGACCGAAGCAAGCATCGCCCCGATCATATATTCGAATCCTTGAAAAGGATTAAGTAGCCAGATGGCCCGAAGGATTTGGGCTGTTTGGACACCGCGTCGCGAACTGAGATCAGTTCGCGCCCGGCGCCAGTGCCTAGTATGCGGGCGTCCGCCCCGGGGCGACACTCGAAACTTCCGAGACACCAACTCTGCGACGAGTCCCTCCGCCGTCAAAGCGGCAGGCGGTCCGCTCTTGTCTATATGATACATCATATGAGGCTTGATCATGAAACGGAACACTCGCTCAAACGCTTCAACTCGGTCGAACGGGAAACCACCTCCCTCCCAGAGCAGTGCCCCAGTCCCAAGTCGGACGCGGAAGAGAGCGCCGGTAGATATCGCGCTCCCTCATCCCTTGTCCTGGTGGCGAACGCGGTCAGCCGACGAATTCAAGAAGATCGATGTGGTCATAGCACGGACCGTGCTCACCCGTACAGGTATCATTGGCGAGCCTCATTGGCATCTCGGCGCTGCTGGTGATCCCGCGGTAGCGATTGGCGTGGCCCTCCGTACTCAAAGACGTCCCAACTCGATTGTCGCGCTGGACGTTGCCATGACAGCGGTCTTGTGTGTTGCTCTTGAGGGAGACCTCACCGCTGCGCTGATACTGTCGGCCGCGCTCAGATGTCGCGCCGACATTGGCGCTCATTGCGGCGCGATTTCCGATAGTTGGTTGGCTTACCGACCGAACAAGCGCTTCGCATCCAGTCGCGAGCCAACGCCGCCGAGCGCAGTCAAAACGGCATGTCACGATGAACCGAGAGGTCCTCTCCAACCACGTAGGCTTTGATGTTCGGGTGTGAGATCCCGGCGCTTTAAACGCAGCTGCAAATTCGCGTGGTGTGTCGACGGCAGCGCCACGTTCAGATCGTCGACTCCCTGGGAGATCGCGGTAGCGACTCGTCCCAATTTGCAAACCCCCTGCTCGCTTTCAACTAACCGAGGAATTGCGATGAGACATTCAGCGGCAACATGCCCCTCGCCGATGCCATTGCCAGTTGAACTATTGTGGCAGACAGGCTGGCCACTTGCGGCGAGGCTGTTCTGGTCGCGCACTGCCAGCATCCCGGGACTGCCACGCGACGATCTCGCGGCGCATTTCTGGTCAGGGGACAAGGAGCGGTGCAAGTTGGCCAGCAGGACGTTCGCTGATCTGCTATTCGCTGCCGGCCGCGGTGAGGAAGCGCTCGCCGCACTGATGCTGGCCGCCGATACGGTCATTCCGCAAACCTTCGAGATCGTGTTGCCGCAACTCACCTACGCCCTCAAGCATCTTTGGAGTTGGCCGACCGTATCAAAAACCCGAGCCGACACTCTTTACCGGCTAATCACGTGGTGGCGGGCGGCTCGGGGCGATTTTGTCGACGATGGTCGCAGCATCTTCCTTATCGCCGGCAAGATCGAGACGTTGGATGCTTCGGGCGGGCTGCCACCGCCGTCAAGCGAGCACACCGCGAGCAACAAGCACGAGCGAAGCCGCAATGACGCGCCGCAGCCGCCCAGCCTTGTTGTTATGCCCAAGAGCCGAGCGACGAAGCTCAACAACTATCACTCCGAGTTCAACGACCTGGTCGATGCGCGCCTGCCATTGGTCGTTGCCCGCGACCTCGCCGCGACGCGTAAATCGCTTATGTCCGAGTATCCCCATGCCACAACTGCGATCGATCTCATCTTGCGCTCCGTACGTGAAGGGGAGCCTGTGCACGTCGCTCCAGTCCTTCTGGTCGGCCCCGCTGGTGCCGGAAAGTCACGCCTAGTGCGCCGATTGGCCGAGAATTTGGGATTGCCAGTCTACCGCTATGATGGCTCAGGCGCCTCAGACAGCATGTTCGGAGGCTCTCCGAAGGGCTGGGGCAACACCGTGCCCTCGGCGCCGGCTCGCGCGGTCAACCAGACGCGCGTGGGTAATCCTGTTTTGATGGTCGACGAAATCGAAAAATCTGGCACAGCAACGCGGCACGGTAGGCTCTGGGACGCGATCCTACCCTTCTTGGAGCGCGAGACAGCCAGCCGCTATCGGGACGTCTCGCTTGACTGCGAACTGGACCTATCCTGGATCTCCCATATCGCTACGGCCAACAGTATCGAGAGTCTACCAGCGCCCCTGAAGGACCGCTACCGCATCATCAAAGTGCCGGCGCCCTCACTGGGACACCTACCGCAACTTGCTACTGGCGTGCTGAAGGAGATGGCACTTGAGAACGGTGAGGCAGAATTCGTTCACCCGCTCGCGCCCGACGAACTCGCAGTCATCGCTCGCGCTTGGGAACAAGCAGGTCTATCGCTTCGAAAGCTGCGGAGGATAATCGCTGCTACCCTTGAGGCCCGAAACGCGACAGCGCTGAAGCACTAATGTCGCTCGACGCCTGGGCACCGGCGGTTCGACCGGCGAACGCGAGCCTGCGATCACATCATAAGCCTGCGAACATACACAATCAGCAATGTCGGAGAACTCTAATTATGTCGACCGAGGACGACGGGGACGGCGTGAACGTACTGCGGCTGCGTGAGATTAAGTCCTACTTGAGGGGCGAGGCACCGTCACTTTCCGTGCTTGCGAAAGCCCCACAGCTACGAAGTTGGCGACTGGTCATTGCAGACGTCAGAACTGCCGACGATCGGCCGCGCCTTCTCATGGTCTTAGTTGGCCATGTCTCTGGCCATCCCCACTTCATTGACGGCCGCTTCATTCGCACCTCGGAGCTAATTTGGCTCGACCGCAACCGCAACTGGGCGCGCAGCTGGAATCGTGTCTACCAGCTTGGCGCAGCGTCGAGCGACGGAGCCGCCCTCGGACAAAGTGAGGTGTGAGCATGAATTTAGCCCGCTTGGAAAGCAGGAGGCCATGCCTCTTACCGAGCTCTTGGCGGTCATTGCGAATCTTCGCCGCCGTCACGGCCATCGACATTGACGCCACTGCGTGACCTGACTTCCGCATCTCCACAACGGCGCAACCTTTGAAGGCGACGCCGGTGCCGCCGGCGAACAGATCCACCTCCGCGCCTGCTTCGAAGCCTGCGGCAATGCAATTCATTCTAGGAGCTGACACGATGGGAACGATCTTCATCCATGCGAAAGAAGATACTGAACTAGGCGCGCTTCGGCTCGCTTGGCTCTCAGTCGAGGCCGACGGGCGGACGGACGCTTTTGCTCGAGGACGCCATCTCTCCTTCCAGCTCGATCCGCCACCAACAGAAGACGAATCCGCGCTCGTCCTCATCACCCGCGCGACTGCGGAAGCCGCGAAAGTAGAACACTGCGGCATTCCACCACAGATAGCAGGCGAGAGGCACAGCGCCTACCTAGAACGGCTTGCAGACACTTTGGACAAGCAAGCGCCGGTCGCGAAAAGCCGCGAGTCGGCCCAGCAGCAGGACGACGCTGCCCGCAATGTCCTTACGGAACCGGTCATCGTCCGACGCTCAGGCGTGATGTCCGGCGATCCCGTATTCCGTGGCACCCGCGTGCCTCCCGCACCGATCATCGCAATGCTCGCCGAGCTGACCGCCGACGAGATCGTTCGGCGACATTACCCATCGCTGTCCCAAGACGAAATCGAGCTGGCGTTGCGGCAAGCTTGCCACCTGCTCGAGCTCACCGCTCCTTTAGAGGAGCACTGAACATGCGGACGTTTGCCCTTTCATCTGGTCTCTTGGAATCGAGCACGCGGACAGCCCGGACGACAGCCGTGCGTTGCCATTTCAGGAAGACCGACACCTTCGAAGAAGTTGATCCACGCTCTCTGCGAATAGAACCGTGGGCGTCGGCGGCTCAACGTCGCGATCCCCTCGTCAGCAATCCACGTCTAACGGCGGCTCAAATATCGGTCTGCTAGCGACCGCTTATTCCTGTCACCGCCTTCACAAAGAAGGAGCTTCCCGGATGGCAATGAAAACTGACGGGCAACGTGAACGCGACGATGCAGTCAAGATGCACGTGCTTGCTTATTGGCGCAGCTTCCCAGCCGAACGCTTCGATGACTTGAAGCGGGAGGAAGTCGCGAAATGTATCGAGGCGATCGCGAGAGCGTTCCCGATCTGGGGCGCTGTTATTCGAGGAGGAGCGGCCGCTGCCAGCGGGATTGTCTTGAGACTTCGCGCACCACCAGAAATTTGCCTCAGGGTCGACCTGGCAATGACTGTGCTCCTTAACACCGCATTTGAGAATGCTGGCGCTGCGCTCGTCCTATCCTACGGCTTACGAAGTGCGCCACTCGATCCAAACGAACGCTCCAAGCTCGCTACATCTTGGCTTGTATACAATCTACGACGGGAAAACCGTCGTCTTGGTGGCCGTTCGTCCGATTTTAGCCAAGCAGGCGCGCGCCAGGAGGACACGGGGTGACGTTGAAGGTGGAGATTATGTCGGATCTCCACATTGCGCGTTCTGCGCAGCATCAATTTCCGCCACTAGCACCGGGAGCGGACCTAATTCTGGTTGGGGGCGACCGCCATCGAAAGGCTGCAAGAGCTGCGAGAGGCATATCCAGGCGCACAGTTTGCGTGGTCGCACTCGCCTGATCAAGCCCTCGTGGCTGCCGGAATGAGAAGATTGGCTCTGATCCGTTATTTGCAATCAATGTCGGGGGAATTAGCGAGCGCCTGAGGCATCGCCGGTCAAATAATATGCCCTGTGGCGCGCCGCTTGGGAGAGCGCGCAGTCCCGCACGGCTGAGATTCCGTGGCGGCCACGATTGTCACTCCTCTCCACACGTAAGGCGAATTCCGAACACGCAGGAAGGAAAAGATGCGTTCGTCTCGTCGACCCAAACCATCGCCAGGAAACGAACGTCATGGTGGAGACCGGGATGATGACGGCGACTTGCTCGTCTCAACTCCGGCGTCCCGGCTCGTACAGGCGCTGGCCAGGCACCAGGCCTGGCTCGACCTAAAGCAGTCGAAAAACGCCAAGGTTCAAATCGATCCAAGTCTATTGACTTGAACAAATTAGAGCCCTACAACGCGTCCCCGGAAAAGGAGCATGTCATCGTGAGAAAACTATCGAACGACCAGACGACGGCCATCTATGTGCGATATTCGACCGAGACTGATCAAACGTCCATCGGTCGTCAGGCCGCGGCCGACGATACCGCCCTCACTGGGTCGATCCTCGCCTACGCTAGGAAATGGTCGCGCCAGCCCTCTTTGTTTAGCAAGATCCGAAATCCCACCCGCCGTTGGACGAAGCGCTGGACAACCACAGCCGCTGAAGAAAACGCAAAGACGTACGCGGTCTATGCTCGTTCAGCGACCTTCAACCCGGCCAGCATCGCGCGCCAAATCGAGCGGAGCACCGAATACGCCCGCGCCCTAGGTGCCACCCTCGTGGCCGAATACGTCGACAATGGCGTGGCCGGCACCACGAATAAGCGTCCGGCACTCGCCCGCTTGATTCGAGATGGCAAACAGGGCCGGTTCGGAGATCTGATCGTCGAGGACCTCGAGCGCATCTCGCGGACGTTGAGCGGCCGCTTTGGCGTGATCGACGCATTGGAGAGGCAGGGCATCTCCATCCACTCGCTCGAGCACTCCTTGGCATGTCCGACCCAACGACCGCCAGGTATCGATCGAGCATCAACACTACTGTCAACAGCAGCAGTTCAATTCAGTCGACCAGATGATTACGTTGATCAGTTCCGCGAGGACTGCAACCGCTCGGCGCGCTCGAACCCTATGGTAGCTGTCTCGAACCGACTGGTAAGGTCGGCGCGCACCACCATCCGGCGGCTCAGCCGGCTGATCTCGGCCGTCCTCCCCAAGAGGGCCGGCAAGTGATTTTCGCGGTCTACGCAAGTTCCTCAATCGGGGATCTGGCGAGCATCGAAGGCCAGATCGCAGCGGGGCGACAGTACGCTGCTGCTCACAGCGCGAGCACAATCGACTACGTCGACAACGGCGTCGACGGGACCACGATCGGCCCGAGGCTCCGCCAGTTGCTTGAAGATGCCAAGCTCGGCGTCTTCCGACGTTTGGTTGTGGATCATCAGTCGCGCCTTGCGCGCACACCAGCTGTCCTGATCCGCGTGATCTTCATGTTGTACAGCGAGGATGTCCGATGCCTTATCCTCGACGGCAACGGGACCCGGCCCACCATTCATCGAAGCGAAGCCATCTACGGCTATCGGCCCTCCTCCCCTTCTCCGTGCAAGAGTAACAAGTAACGTGACGCTCGACTCCCCCATCGACATCAATACTGGAGAGGACCTACCTGCACTCTATCGCCCACCTGCCTCCGCGCTACCGCCGCAGAAGGCAGTCGAGGTGTCTAGCCTGTGCGCAATCTACGCACGGTATTCAACCACTGGTCAGCGGGAAACCTCGATCGAGCGTCAGGTTGCCGATTGCAAACTCTACATTGCGGATAAACGGTTAAAGCTGGTCGACTGTTATGAGGACCGCGGCGTTTCCGGAACGACCGACGAACGCGAGCAGTTGGAACGACTGCGCGACGATGCCAGGCGGGGGCGCTTCACCCATGTGGTGATCGAGAGCTTGGACCGACTAGCACGACGATTGAGCATTGCGCTCAAAATTTTCGAAGAGCTGTTGGATCTCGACATCGTTCTGCATGATGTTGAAGAGAACCGCGCGCTCACAATCATCGATATCGGACACAAGGGCGCTTCTGCACAGTCTGCCCGTGACCTCTTAGTTAACCGTAACCAGAAGGGCAAGCGTAGAAATGCGGCCCTTGGGACCTTTGGCATCGCGAGCTGCTTCGGCTACGAACGGTACTGGGACGGAAAAGAGCAAAGCGTTCGGTGGAGAAAGAACGAGAAGGAAGCAGCCCTCATTGTAGAAGCCTTTGAGCTCTGCGCATCAGGCGTAAGTATCCAAAGGATCTTGGACATATTCAACGCGCGTCCTGAAGCCGAGCGTGGAGGAAAACGATGGACGCGAAACTTTTTGGTCGGCAACAGGCGTTTCGCCAATGGCGTCCTCCGAAGGCTCCGCTATAGGGGAGTTCGTATCCATGGGCGTACCAAGATCGAGAGGAACAAGGATAAAACGAAGAACAGGAAGTGGAATATCTCGGTTCATCCCCTGAGCCACTGGGTGACCGGGAAGCTCGACCCCTCCTTGCTGATCGTGACGAAAGAGCTCTTCGACCGCGTGCAAGCGGTCCTGAATGAGCGGTCGGAGGCGGCTGCCGCGATGCGAGCAATTCCGCGGTATACCTCCAAGCACGCCCCTCTGCGTGGATTGATCAAGTGCGCACACTGCGGTGGCAATATTACGCCGACCCTCAAGCGGAAGGAATCGAAGCCGCGGTTGCTCTGCAACAAGGCGCGAACCAAGAACGGCTGCACCAATACTCATTCGTTCACGCTTGGAGCCGTGGAGGATGAGATCCACCGTCTCCTAGTTGAGAATCTCGGTACGGCCGACGCCTTGGTTCCGTATGTCACCGCTTACAACGATGCCGTGCACGAACGTCTGAAGAATGCCGACGACAAGATAGAAGAGCTTGAGGTATCCCGCTGCAACATCATTCGCCGAATGGATCGCATCCGCGAGGATGAGGAAAGCCAGCGATATCCGAGGGACTATCTGGAAAACGCTCGGCTCAAACTAAATGTCGAATACACAAAAGTTGAAAAACGCCTAGCGGAATTGGCTGCGTTGGCCCGTGAATACAAGAAAGGGGTTGATCCGGTCGAACGCACCGAGGCACATCGCATGCTGCTGGCATCGCTAGCCGACGTCTTCAGTGACAGCTTTGAAGCGACGTCCGAGACCGGCACCAAGGTGGTGGCGGCGTTACGGCGGCTCATCCATTCGGTGATTGTCGATATCGATCAAACCGGATGTTCGATCGAACTGAAATGTAGGATAGTATCCGAACACGACGATAGCGAACAGAATCTTGCGGTATTCAGTTCTCGTCTTGAACGAGAGGTCCGCACTTGGAGGGCATCCGTGCGAGAGGTCCGCCGGGTCGCCGAGTTGGCGGACGCTGGCCACCGCAGTGTTACCGACGGAGAATGGGAGAAGATTGCGCACCTTGTGCCTGATTCCGTCGCAAGAAGCCGCCGGGGCAATGTCACGGTTGACAAGCGCAATATCGTGAACGCCGCCTTTCTCCATCTCTGGGAGGGGGTGCCGCTGCTTCATATGCCCAGCTCCTTCGGCCCTAGCGAAGCGGTGTTCGCTGGATTGAAACGGCTTTCAGAGAGCGGGGGCTGGGATGCGGTGGCTGACGCCCTCCACAAGATCTCTCCTGAACGGATCCCGGACGTCAAGTCGAACATGTTTTCGACCGACCGACGCAGCCCTTCATCTTCGCTCAAGGGACTGCCGCTGATCAAAGCGAAGTATGGGATTTCCGCTACTGCGGGTGAGCACGCCCCGACCGACGCCGTCTGGAACGCGGTGAAAAAGCTAATTCCCGAGCAAGCGCTGCAGATTAATAAGGAACCTGCCCCAGTTGATCCGAGGACGTTTCTGCATGGCTTCTTGTTCTGGCTGAACAAGGGCATTCCCATGCCGCATCTGCCGCTGATGTTCGGCTCGCTCAAGTTCTTTAATCACGCGCTGTCACGCTTGGCCAATCACGGGCATTTAGACGAATTGGTGAAGACGCTTCAAGATATGACGCCCTCACCGTTGGAGGGAGCTGACCTATCGAGGCTTGATCGATTCCCACGAGCGACGAAAGAGAGAACGGTTTGGCGACGAGCGCTTCCCAAGCAGAGTGACGTCGACGGCATTCCCGAACACTTTCCCGACGATAAGACCTGGAGCCTTGTTCAACATCTATTCCCAACGGAGCTCCTATTTCTCAAGGATCAGCTAGCGATGGTGAGCCCACAACGGCTAGCGCACGCAATCTTGTATCGGGCTCGCGAGAAGATCCCTTTTGCAATCATGCCGGCCCATTTCGGTGACCCCGAAAAGGTGCAACTCATCGTCAAAAAATGGGTTTTCCATCATCTTTGGGACGAGTTCAAGCGCATCCTGAACGAGCACGCGCCAGAGGTCCTGCGCAATGCGGACTTGAAAGTCTTCGATAGGTACAGGCGTGGCCGCCTGACCCGCTACCGCGATCTGATAAACGCCGAGCGATTGCCAGCGCCTCCTCACGAGCCTACGAGCGCAGATTTTGCCTTCTTCAAGGATCTTATTCCGGAGGTGGTGCTTTGCATCCGCGGTGGTCCTGCCATCATGACGCCGACGAAGTTTTTCCACGCGATCGTCTTCATGCTTAAGGAGCGCACGATGTTTGGCGGCCTACCCGCTTATTTCGGCGACAACTACGACACCAGGGTGGTCATGCGAAAGTTTGTTCGCCACCACCTTTGGGACACGATGCGGGCCCGCATCGAGCATTTCGAGCCCCAGTGGGCCAAAGGGGTCGACCTGACGCTGTTCGACACTTTGGCCAAGTCTATAAGCGCGGAACCCGGTTTCCGGCGCCGCAAGGTTAACAGTCCAAAACAGAGGCAGAAGCGCCAGTAATCTCGTGGAGACCGCGAGGGGCGCCTGTCCGAGGTCCCCGGAAGTCCGCTATAGAGGAACCTGGGGTTGGTCTGGGTGGACGCATGGCCCCTCAATATAGGGTCTAATGGCGAAATCTCCGGAATTGATCGAGACCATGGTCGCCATGACCGGCGAGACCAAGGCTGCCGTCTCGGTCGCCCTCTCGAGGTTGCGGAAGTCCGGGTTAATCCCGGTCGGCGGCCGCGGCCCCTACGCCATAGACATGGATGCCGCGGCCGCCATGCGGCTGCTCATAGCGCTGTGTGCTTCGGTATCGTTGGAGGCCGATTCCGCAACCAAAGCAGTAGAACGGTTCGAGGATCTGCCCTCCCGTCCGCCCAGGGTTTTTCCGGACGAAGCTGGCGACGAAGCCACGTCAATTGTTATGCTGCTCGATGAGCTTGGCGAGGAGCACACTGTCGGCGATGCTTTGAAGCAGATTATCGATGCCGCCAAGCGCAACGAACTCTTCACCTACTTAGAGGGCGCTACTGGGAAGCGTAAAAAGGCCTTCAGGCATCCGGACACTCGCGGATACTTGAGTGTCCAATTTATGCTGCCCATTCCTCAGGTTCGAATAGAGCACCAGTTTTCTGGTTGGCTGAGAAAGACATGGATCTATGGCCACGACGCCATCGAATTCGAACAATACAACCGCACCTGCCTCGCGCAGGGATTAGGAGATCGAGCGAGGCTCGTCACCGTTAGTGAAGCGACGATCGAAGCGATTGGCCGAACTCTTGCGGGATAGCTTACAGCGGCGACGAGGGCGGCGTAGTAGGCACCCATCACAAACGCGCGCCGCACCTGTTCATGAAGCTGATTGCGATAAGTGAGGAACGACATCGCCTTCGCGCTCAGATACCTCACGTTTGAAACGACGACCTCGATCTGTTCCGGCCCATATCGCTGTTTGAGCAGCTCGATGCGCTGCGCATGGTTCCGCCGTTGCGTCTCTTCACTTGCTCATCCCAATGATCCTCGGGTTCGCCAAGATTCAGGGGTGTTGAGTCCAAAATCGAACGAAAACGGATGATAGCGGCGGAAGTCGCGATCAACGAGCTCGGCATGCGTAGTGTGATCGTTGGGGCCCTGTCCTGTATTGGCGATTGTTTTGCGCATGCGGCATCGTATTTCGGCGTCGCATCGGGTTGCCAGCTTGACTGGTCAGATGTAAATCAAGATGCCGCTGGTCGCCCAGTTAAGCCGTCATAGAGATCCAGAAACGCGGTGTTGCCGTGCGAGGCCAGAAACGAGATGATTTCCTTCACGCTCGCCACGGTGATAGAAGATGCGCTTGCCTTCCCCTGGATGAGGATGGTGCGTAGTGCTTGCTCCTGCGCCCCGAAAATCCAAGGCTGCACATCAAGATGGCGGACGAGCAGCCGAACCGCTTCGACGATTTCATCGGTTTTGCCCGGCAACCGTTCCGCCAGCTTGGCGATCAGGCTAACGCCGTCATTAGGGGCGAAGCCGGCATGAAGGAGCCGCATCAACTGATCGAGCAACCAATCCGGATCGATGCCCCAGGAAAACCAGATGCCGATGAGGCCGAGCTCTTTCTTGAACGGCGCCTTGTCTGCAGCGCGCGCGGCCAGCACGAGGCGCCGGGCCCAATAGTGTTTTGCCCGTTTGCGAAGAGAATTATCATCGCCGAGATGACGGCCGACATACCACATGGCCTCACGCATTAGCGCGGGCGGCACGCGTTGCCAGAACTCCTGCAGCAGGCTTTCCGGCAAACGGTCCCAAAGATAAAGGGCGATGAGATAATCAACCAGCCGCTTTCGGCTGCCTTCGCCTCCGAAGGCCTCGTCATCGCGTCCCGCCACGGCGATATGCTCGGAGTAGAGATCATAAAGGGCATCGGTCAGATCGCCGATTGGTCGCTGGTCATCTTCCAGATGGGCTATCCAGGCCGCCCGGCGGGCGGCCTGATCCTCTGGCGGAAACAGCAGCGAAATCCGCTCGCGTAACCAGGCTTCCCCGAAGTAATGCAGCGAGTTGAGGTGACGGCCAAAAATCGCGCGGGCGGCGCGCCCAGCCTGTCCGCCGCGAGCAAGGGCCGCTTCGAGCACGGCGCGCAGCTCGGCATCATGTGCGAGCGCCTCGCGCGGCGCCTTGCCGATGGGGCTTTCTTCGTGCTTGCTGCTCCAGAAGAGAAAGCAAAGCGCGAGTTCGAGATACGCGCCAATCTGGGTTCGCCGAGCTGCAAAGTAGGGACGTTCGCTGCTAAGTGGAAACTCTTCTTCGCTGGGGTCCGGTGCGGTCGGCACGACACTGGTCAACGCGAGAACAAGGGCCCGGACGCGCTCATAATACCCAAATGCGAAACCTTTCGCGCCTTGCGCGAGAGAAGCCGCGAGCCACTCGACCATGGCTTTTCGGGCCCATGACCAATCTGGGTCATCGCCGGCGATCGCCGTCGCTTGGGACGTGCCCTTCGCCGACTGCTCCAATACCGTCTCGGCCAGGGCAAGGGATGGACCCCAGGCAAGGGAGGCGCCCTGCCCGGTCGCCCGGATCAAGCCATCGAAGAAATGCCGGATGAACAAGGGCCGCAACGTCGCGAAGGCTTCGGCTGCGCCCGAGAACAGGTCTGGCTTGACGACGACGGTCTCGCGAAGTTCACCAGCCAGGGCGCTCGCCGTGCTGCCTCGCTCGGTCCCACCGGGCTGCCAGGATTGGAGAAACGATGCGGTTGCCGCGGGGGTCTGCTCGAGCATCGCCTTTTGGGCGAGCGGGCTCTCGGGCAACTTTAAGTACCGCTGCCGCCAACCGTCTGGATCACCAAATTCAGCGGCCGTTTTCTCGACCGCCGCGAGCCTGTCGGAAGGGAGGGCCTCGCGCCACTGCCAGACGGCATCGCGCACCGTCTCTTCTCGATAGCGTCGCTCGTCCTCCACACCGGCTTTGCGGCCTTCCTGCCGCTCGAACCAGTTGTGAAACGAACCGATATAGGTCTCCGCGACGGAATCGATATGCGCGAGAATCCCTTTCTGTTCGAGTTTGGAGAGACGGGGAAACCAGGCGCGCGCCAAGGCCGCATATTCCTCGCGACACCATTCTTGATCGACCAGCGAAAGATCTGTGAGTTCTGCCGCGGCGAGATCGGGCGCCGAAGATGGCGCTATGGCCAGTAAATGAAGCCGCATCCGCCTGAAGATGCGGGCCTGATAAGGCGCCAAGTGACCGAGGACGGCCTTCATATCCTCTGGATGAGCGCGGATTGCGGCGGCGGCGACCCGCAAGACGGCCATGACCTGGGTGCCGAGGAAATCATGGCCATGAGCCTCATCGCCTTCGAACGAGCCTGCCACGTAATAGCTGTAGTCGGCTTCATCGAGCCGGCTCAGCCGCTTGTCGGCGCGAGAGGACTCCATCAGCAGTTCACAGAGGCCGGGAAGCGCCTCGAGCGGCTTAACTTCCGACAAGGCTTTGACGGCCTCGTTGAGGTAATGCTCATACATGGTCGCATCGAAGTGCCCGCCGAGCCGCCCGTTGCGATCGAACAGTTGAAAGATGATGCGGGTCACGCGGACCGCGGGAGCGACGAGGCCGGCGGCGGCCCATTTGGCGATGATGCTATGTGGGGCGGCCGTGAAGAGGTCCGTTGCGGATGTGACCCAGCCTTCGAGGACATCCGCCAAAGAGGCGCCCTCGGCCGCAGGCAACGCTTCGATCACCTCCATGCCGAGGCGTTGCACATCAGCGTTTTGGGATGAAGCAAGTCCCCGGATGGCCTGCGCGATCTGCATGCGGGTCGCGTCGTCCTCCGAGCTGGCCATTCGCTTTAGATACCGGCCGACTGGCCAGCTCCAGAGCCGCAGTGTGCTGCCGTCCTTGAGATTGGGGAGGGGCTCGGCAACGAGGCCTTCGGAGGCGAGGTGCGGAAGCCAGGC
The DNA here is from genome assembly GCA_003963435.1 of Bradyrhizobiaceae bacterium. Lineage (GTDB taxonomy): Bacteria > Pseudomonadota > Alphaproteobacteria > Rhizobiales > Xanthobacteraceae > Bradyrhizobium. The sequence goes on from RXJC01000004.1 coordinate 64,473, forward strand.
TGGCGAAGGTAAATTATCGTAAAAATACATTTGAAGCGGCAGCGCGCCCGGGATCTCGTTGACGAACAGACGAACGCCCTGCGACGGCGGCTCGGCAGCGATCTCTTTCACGCGGTGCATCAGCGCGGCGTAGCGCCCCTGCAGTTGAACCATGAGCGCGCGGATCACCGTCTCGAAAGGCCGGACGAACTCCGCCTTGAAGGTTTCATCGACTGGCAAGTTGGCGTGAAAGGACCGTTCGTGCACGCGCCCGTAGGTTTGATTGAGCTTGATCCAGAGCCTTGCGACATCGCCGTCAGGCGCAAGGCCGAGCCGCGTGACGATATGCCGGATTTGCTTTGCGTGACTGAAGCGCGGCTTCAGCGCTTTTTCGGCACGTTGCAGGGCCGATTCATCAAAACCCAATTCCTTTAGCTTTTTTCTCGCCTCACCGCGCCGCTCCACTTCATCAGCATTGTCGGACGCCCGTGCTTCCATGGGTGTCACGAGGACCGAGCGAACCAGGGAGTCGAGTTCGCGTAAGGCATGCCCTGCCAGAGGGCGCAAGACGATCAGCGGCAGCGAGCCGCTGGCGAGGCGACAAAAATCGACATACCGGTAAGCGACCGCCGTCCCGAGCAATTGGTCTACGAGGCGGTTAGTGTCCGCCTGTTCGGAGGACAAGAACGATGTATCGGGAGGAGTATCGGCGGTCATTGCGGTTCGGTTTCACGTTCAAGGGTATTACGCACTGAGACACGACGCCGAACCGAATTTAAGAGCCATCCCCGCCAGCCTCGAAGGCGAGAATGGCCATTCGACGACCTGTTTGCGGCCTTATATGTGTCTATCTGCGCGCTTAGGCAATGCAAGGAGTTTGGGCATGGCAAGGGTCTTTATTTACGGGAGCAGTGACAGGCTCGGCCTGGCCGCGGCACGGTCACTTCTAGGCGTGGGCCACGACGTTGTTCTGCATGCGCGATCGAAAGTGCGAGCGGCCACGATGGTGTTCGCGCAGATGCAGCGTGCCAATTAGAAAATCAACGCATGATCCGCTTTCCCAAATGGGAGCCGCTCATCCCGTCGAACGAATCAAAGCCTCTTCAGGAATCTCGTTCCCCCATTAGAGCACATCGACCAGGGTCAGCCGCATTTCTTTTCTGTCTCGTTCTGTATCGCGCAGGAAAGAGGTTTCGCATTCATGATGACGTCCTTGAAAAATAATCTGCATCGATTGGCAATTCATCGTGGAGCGCGCCGCGTGCTTTGCGACCGCCATTGTCAAGGTAGAGTTGGTTGATCAGCCCGCGATAATGAATAACGAGATCGCGCGAGGCTTTCATCTCGACATAGTTGGCAATGAGGTCGGGATTGATCTTAATTGATCGAACCTCGGCGGCCTTGGCAAGACAACCGGATGGCTTTCCGAACATCAGGTCCTGGCATCGCAATGCGATAAACACCTCCAGGAGATCGTCGCGGTCGTCATGCTTGAGATAAAGATCCAGGTAAATCCGGATTTGCCGGCGATGAGGGACAGTTTTTCCGGATGGGCCTTGATCGCCGCGAACATGCAGTCCTGAATGAAGGCTTCGACGCACGAAACGACACTAATGATGTTCGTCTCGAAAACACCGCGGGCCCGTTCGAAAGCCAACATCCCTGATTTCTGAGTACGCACGCTAGCCACGCAAGTGCCAGCGGCCATCCTTCTGGGTTAGCGTCTGCGCCTGTTTAAGACGCGTCTTGGCTTTGTCAGCCGCCGCTCCAGAAAGTCCAGCGTCCATGACCTTCTTGTTCAACTCGGCTCCAGAGAGGCCCATCGCCCCCGCGGCACGCAAGGCATCAACGATGACAGCAGCAGCCTTACCCGGAACTGCCACGGCTTTGCTCGAACGACTCACGGTCGAAATCTGGCAGCCCGCCCTGGACGGAGGTTCGACGCCGTCCATCGATTCAGCGAGCTCTTTGAGGGTCCCAACGATGCGCTCCCGACGCATCTTGAGCTGGACGATCTCGTCCAGCTCGTTGTCCAGAGCCGCTTGCTTCTCGGCAATCTGGGACTCCAGTTCAGCTACGATCTTGTCCAGGCTCGGGGTATTGGTCAGCATTTTCGTGGGTCCTTGTCTACTGGACGAGAAAGCATCCACCATTGGACATCGCAAGGAAGAACGTGGGCCAAAGTAAATGGAGCACGACGGCTATCCTTCCATTTGGAAAGATTCCAGCTGTCCGGCTTAAACGGTCTAGCCCCACAATGGGGGCGCGTTCTCCAGCCAGACATGATCTGGTCGTTACGGCGGCCACGTCCGAAGTCGGACAGGCCGGACCGAGGGCCGCCGAAAGAGCAAAGGACAAGTGGGTTGAGCTCTCAAATTTAGCTTTCGCTAGGGAGCAAAATGCGGGTAGGTTCGATCCAAGATGACTGAAGCAACCGGGCGGACTGAATTTTTCTCCCCATCTCTGACTAAGCCAGCTTTTCAGCGCGACGCGGACTATAACGTTCGGATAGATGATGGTCAGAGCGACTCCTACTTCCGGGACAAGGGTCCCTTCAGACCTACTAGCATTCGAACATTTTGGACCGAAGAACTCATGGACGTTCAACAACGTCTCGGAATTTCACGTGCGCTTACCAGCAGATCCTTGATGGCAGTTTTCATCTAATCAAGGGTGTCTCGACCCGTTTTCGGACGCGGATAAAAAAAGGCGGCGCAAAAACAGATCCAATCGACCTAAGGTTGCTGCCCTCGTTTGCGCTTGTAAGCATTGCTGCCGAATGGGTCACGGAGCCGGGCGAACTGGCGATCAAGCATAGGAAGCCATCGCATCCCCAGATGGCCAAGCACATCTCCTCGGACGCCTTGCTCACTTATTCCTGAAGCCCGGCCGTGGGCGATTGCGAACAATTTGTGCGGTACATGTAACATGCGTGTCCAATTCGGTGATCCTGTCCAGCTCTCTCCTCGTCTTCCAGTTGCTCGGACGACCAGGCTCCTGCGGCGTGGACATCGCTGGGCATCCGATAGGCCATAACCGCTTTCGCTCTCGAGACCGACCTGTGAGCGACCTTATCCGAGACTAGCGGGCGAACGGACATGTTCGTCCAGTGAAGACCGCCTTGCCGAATAAAGCTTGTTTATGAGATCTGTCCTTATGGACGGTACACATCCGGCCAGCATCTCTGAAGGCGCGCCGGTGTGCCCTGGCGCTCAGGCGGTAGCCGCTTAGGACTGTCGGGTCGCCCAGGCGAGATACAACGCGAACGCCTTTGCTGTTCCACCGGCCGCCGACCTGGCCTGCGCCTTCGCCTCTATCCCCAGGTCGACGCAAAGCGCGCCTGATCGAAGTGCCAAGCGATGAGCTTGTCGCCTCCCAATGGCCCTACAGAAGGCGTCATGCATAGACGCCGTATGCGAGGCGTGTGAGGTGCTGTTCAACGAGCTCGATGCCGGCCGGAGTGGCAAGCAGGTCGATCGGACGACGCTGGTCAAGACCAATGGCCGGACGCTCGAGCCACTGCTCGGCTTCTTCCTGCGAACCGAACACGTCCGTGGCCTTGGCCAGGATTTCGGCAAACTTCCAAGCCCGCCCGCTTTGCTCCTGGCTGAGCGGTTTGTCCGGAGCGACCTTGCGTCGCTGAAAGGTGCGAAGGCTCATTCCGAAGGCTTTTTCGAACGAGACCGCTTGAATGATACGGAGGTGACCGACGAAGTGGGTCAACGCAGAGCCTGGCAGGCCGTCCAGCAGCAGTTCGTGGGCGTCAAGGGCGCTTGTGATCCGGCGCGACAGGATGCGTGGCCCGCCGAGCAAATCGGCCACCTTCTGCAGATCATTGCCCGCCCCCATTGGAGTCGGCTTCTCGGCTGTGGCAGTCATCGTAGCCTCGTGTCACGTGTCGCTAAATATACGTCACATCATGTCGCAACCAATCAAGCCTGGCAGACTCCGATTGAAGCCGAGAGACCTCAGATCGAACCCGAAACGACACCCCTGTCGTTTCTGGTTCAATTGGAGTCTCGGAGCGAGAAAGCCCAGTAGTCCCAGCTCACGGATTATGGCCCTTCAGAGTCCATTCTGGCTCCACCCGAGTCGGTTGGCCAGAACTTGCTTCCATCCGAGTCTGCTCCTTGCCGGCAAATTCAACTATGACCGTCACGGTCCCGATCGACCTAAGCAGCAACACTTCCACTCGCTGAAATCAGCAAATCCGCCGGAATATTCAAGAGGACAATTCCATTTTTGGGAATTCTTGTCGCCCGGCCGAAGGCGGGCTACGGGCCGTCCCTGTAGGAAGAAGAAATTGGACCTTCGGGCGCCACCGCGGGCCCGCGCTAGCAGCCAGCCCGCCGTCGCAGGACGAGGTTAGCTGGCGGCGGGCCTGAAAACCGAAAAATGCGACAGCTTAGCCGCCCAAACTTCATCCAACGGATCGGCAGGTCCAGACTCCGATCGAATCTAAACGACTCGAATTGAACCGAAAACGACACCTTCGCCCTCCTGAGGCGGACGCTTCTTCGGAGATGCCTCCTTATGCGAACGGTTTTCCAAGATGCGCCGCCGGTCGAAGTGCTAAAAACGTCAGCGCCCCTAAAGCCCCATCGTGCGGCCGACCCGGCCGCAAGCGTCGTTGTGCTAACCGATCGCGCTGATCGTTTCGCCTAGCGAACCGCTGCTCGCGAAAACGGCCAACGCCTGCCAGTACCAATCTTTGGCTTCGCGATAAGCAGGCGCCCGCTGCCCCCTCGGCAGACAATGAGCTCCCGACAACCGGCGCCGAAGCTCGTTTTCGAGCTCGATAAGCGCGCTGGCATCCTCCTCCTCGGGCTGCTCGCCTAGCACTTCCCAAAACGACTGGCTGCGATTGGTTGCCGAGGCGCAACCCATCGACGAAACAGAAGCGACCGCAGGTTGCCCTCAAGGACGGCATTGCGCTCATCTCCGCTAAATGGCTTGCTTCTGATCGCAGTAGACGATGTCGCCGTCTTGCGCTCATGCCGGTAAGCGGAAAGACGTTAAAGCCGTTCCCTTGGCAAAGCCGGCAGCAAAGCAATGCCTGCAATGAGGGCGCCCAACCATACCAACCCCAAGTAACTGCCGGTTTGTGAAAGGAGCTGACCTCCCATGAAGGCGCCGGCGGCGTCGCCGAGATTGAATGCCGACTGGTTGAGCGTCGAAGCAAGATGTGGAGCGTCTCGGGGCTTGCTGAACAACTCTAGTTTGCAGCGGAGGGACCAGCGCGAACGCAATGGCTCCCCAGACAAACACGGTGAGCATCGCCAACCAAACATCTTGACTAGTCTTCACAAAAATAAGCAGCGCTCCAACGTCTGCGATTAGAAGTAAACGAATGGCGATCAAGCTTCTCCAGTCCGCCAGCCGGCCGCCCGCTAGACCTCCGATCGTAAGCCCGGCCCCGAACAGAAAAAGCGCAAACGCTGCTCCAGATGGGGCCATGCCTGATACATGCTCCAGCAGTGGAGTGAGATAGGTCAGCACCGAGAACAGGGCCGCGGAAGAAATGGTACTCATCAGCATCGCCAGCCAGACTTGCTTGGTCCGGAGGGCCGCCAGTTCGTGTCGCAGTCCCTTTGCATCGGTCGAGCCGACACGGGGCAGGTAGACGAAAATTGTGATGATCGAGAGTAAGCCGATCCCCGCGACTACGAGGAAGGTCGACCTCCATCCCGAGATTTGGCCCAGCCAAGTTCCCAAAGGAACTCCGATGACGTTTGCGAGCGTCAGGCCGGTAAAAAGCGTTGCTACGGCACGAGTGGATTCACCAACGGGAGCCATCTGCGCCACGACGACCGCACCTATGCCGAAAAATGCGCCATGAGCTAAGGCTGTCCCGACTCGTGCAGAGAGAACCAAGCCGTAAGTTGGCGCAAATGCGCAAGCAACGCTACCGAGAACGAAGAGGCCCATCAACACGATCAGCGCCAAGCGCCGTTCCAAACCAAGCAGGCAAGCGGCGACGAGAGGCGACCCAAACGCTACGCTTAGCGCATATGCCGACACCAGCATGCCAGCTCCAGGGACGCTGACATTCAGATCCGACGAGAGATCGGGCACGAGCGCGACGATTACGAATTCACCTGAGCCGATAGCGAAACTAGCAAGCGTGAGCGCCAACGGCAGCGCGAACGGGATTCAGGTACATCGCTTACTTCCATGCGGATCGCCCTCGGCGGTGCCGCCATCTAGATTCATCTTCGCGAAATTTTTCGATTGTGTTGAGAACGACGATGGTCTCAGCTGTCGATCCAAAGATATCTTCGATAGCGTTTGTAAGCAGCATAGAGGCAAGAAGTTCCGCCTACTCGGACCTTCCGAACATGACAGTGCGCCCCAGTCCACTGACGGACTTCCTTGACTTCGGAAACTCGACTGTAGGCTGGCCGTTGATAGGATCACGTGGTGTTCCAAACGAAGTGACGGCTCCTGTGTAACAACACCGCTGTTCTCTCGTACACCTTATCCTCCATCGTCTTATTAAGGCCGGAACGCCGAGTCGTCGTATTGGCCACAAAACCGAGTTGGCGTAGTGGCTTGCCGACCACAAACGTCTCACCACTCGCCGTTCTGCAAAGCCTTTCCACGAGCAACATTCCTCGCAAAGCTGCATTCAATCTTCCAAGAAGGTCATCGCCCACAGATCGTTTTCGCGACCAACATTACTGCCTAGACGCATAGTGGCCGATGATCGGAGTCATATTGAGGGTCACGATGACGTTGCGTCACGAATATCAGGGTGAAGAGCTCAACTGTTCTGCCCAATTCAATAAATCTGACGCGCGACCACTCTCCAAGCTGTGGATGCGATTGAGATCGCGACGACAAGCCCCAGTACGGTGAGAGATATCGCTCGATAGTACCGACGGGGCATCAATGAATATGCAGCAAGTCCGCTGGCGCAACCAAGTACAACGGCTGGTATCATTTGAGCACTTATCAAGAGCGCTCTTCCTTCGTAGCCACCCGATAGGGTTGAAGCGACAACGCCAAAAGCGGCACTTATCGCGATGAACCCGATTAACGTTGCCCTAGCGACCGCTGCGGAGAGGTGGCCATCCAATAACGTGACAATGACAGGAGGCCCGCTCATAGCCGTACCACCATTCAAGCATCCGGAAGCCGTTCCGATTACGATGAGATGGAGTGCGGACTTTGGATGGACTTCTATGCTCTTCTTCAATGCCCTCACGATGGCTACCACCACCACGATCCCCACGATGACCCTCATCAAATCGCTGGGCAGGACGCGCAATATAGTCACGCCGAGAGGCGTGCCGATCGCTGCACCTAAGATTAAGCGGCCAAGCACTCTGAGATCTATTTGTTTCCATTCGAATGGGAGTGTCAAAAGACCGATCGTTAGCTCCAGTGGAAACACGGCGGGGACTGCCAATCCCGGCGGAAACCCGATCGAAAGAATGGGAACGGCTGCCAGAGCGAAGCCGAAACCCGAATAGCCTCGCACGACGCCGCCCAGAAATCCGGAAAGGGCGATTATTAGAATTGATGAGTTAGATAGCGCGTTAAACATATATAGTATTTTGAGAAGTTAGCGTCCTGCGCCGATGACTCCGAGCTGCGTTGATCACTTCTCAGGTCGCATCGGTTTTCCTGGCGTTTGGAATCCAGAGTTGGGCCAAAGACAGCGATACAAAGCGACCGCCAGCGCAGACGAGCGTTGTCCACGAACTGCCCGGGTCGGCAGGCCGCCAACCTGACCAGCGTCACGCTCCTCTTGAAATGTGCCGTCGAAAGTTTAGTACGAAAAGCAATTCGTGACGTTGATGCTGGAGATCTGTCGCGGACGTCAGAGACCTGGAATTCCCCAACGGCGGCGACATGTCGGTAGCAATTAGTTGCTTTCATCGAGCTACCGGCTGACTGATTCTGGCGTCCCTTGTGAATAGGCTTGGCAACGATCTTGATGTCCGCGGACTTGATGAAGGAGATTGAACGCAGTCGCGGAGACGCGGTCGCGCTCCTTCAAGCTTTGGTCCGATTTCCAAGCGTCACCGGTAGCGAAGCCGCGATCGGCGGATTCGTCGCCGAATACTGTCGGAGGTTGGGCCTTTCGGTCGAGATCGTCGAAGCCGAACCGGGGCGTCCGAACGTAATTGCTACGTGGGATTCCGGGCTGGACGGGCCGACCCTCCTGCTCAACGACCATCTGGATATCATTCCCCCCGGACCGTTGGCAGCATGGACATATCCACCTTTCGATGCAGTGGTCGTTGACGATCTTGTGTATGGTCGTGGAACGATCGACACCAAATCCGGGATGACTACGCTACTCGTCGCGCTTAGCGCCGCGGTGAAGTCCCGACTGGCGATTGTCGGAAAGCTCGTCTTGATCTTCACTTGCGATGAAGAGACGGGAGGACGCCTTGGCATGCAGCATCTCGGGCGCAATGGCTACCTGAAGGCCGATATGGCTGTCGTTGCGGAACCAACCAGCATGCGTGTCGAGATCGCCACCAAGGGCCGCCTTGGCTTCGACATAGAAACGACAGGCACAGCTACCCATGGCGCGCGTCCATGGCTGGGGCACAGCGCGATCAGCGATATGTCACGCATCGTTCTCTCGCTAGAGAGGCTGGGAAGCGAGCTCGCAGCACGGCCCCATGCTCGGATGGGAAGACCGTCGTTGAATGTCGGCACCATACAGGGCGGTACTGTGCCCAACATGGTCCCGAATTGGAGCCGCATCGAAGTCGATCGCAGGCTTGTTCCGGGTGAAACGCGAGAACAGGCGCTACAGCAGATCCAGGTGGAGATCGATGCGCTGTGCGAGAAACATCCTGACCTTCAGGCCACGATCACCGAGAAGATCTGGTGGCCCGGCTATGAAATCGACGAGAGCGAACCGATTGTCGCCGTTGCTTCCGGCGCGTTCGCCAAAGTAGTCGGCCGGCGACCAAAGATAGGCGTGAAGGATGCGGGCACAGACGCGTCGTGGATTCATAGCCTAGCCGGCATTCCGGTGATCATGTTCAGCCCTGGCGATGGCCTACGTGCCATGAACGCCGACGAGAACGTGTCCATCACCGACATGATGATTGCGACCAAGGTCATTGCCCAGATCATTGCCGACGTCCTCGGTCGATAGCGGCACGGAAGTCAAAGCGGGGGGCGACCTACCGGCTGCCCTGCCAGTGCACGACCCGACGGGATATCCACGCCAAGCCACGTTCGCTGACCAGTCCGATGAAGCCGATAATGATGATGCCGCTGAAGACATATGACGTTCTGAAAAAATTGCTGGCGTCGAGAACGAGGAAACCCAGTCCTCTGTCGCCGCCGAGCAGTTCCGATGCAACGAGAACTGATAACGCGCTGCCCATGGCGATGCGCAAGCCGGTCATGATCTGCGGAAGCGCCGACGGGAAGATGACATAAAGAAAAATCTGCCTGCGGTTTGCACCAAGCGTCTGTGCGGCCCTGATTGAGTCAGGAGGACATGCCAGTGCTCCGGCGTGAGCGTTAACCATCATGATCAGAAAGACACAGACAAATATCAGGATGATCTTCGAGAGCTCGCCGACTCCGAACCACAGAATGAATAGCGGAATCATACCCAACGGCGGGATCGGACGGAGTATCTCCCCGGGGACTAGGAATATGGCGTCAATCCAGGCGATCCGGCCGCGCAACATGCCGACGATAATGCCCAAAGCGCTTCCGATGACGTAAGCCGTAAGCACGCGCATCATGCTGTAACCGATGTGCGTGAAGATGCTCACTCCCGCATATCCGTTTTCGAACATGTCGACGAGACTGTTCACCACGACCGCGGGAGAAGGGAGTATCGTGCCCTTTACCCAGCCTTGACCAACTGCCAGGATCCAGACACCGAGGATGGCCAGCGGAGAGACCGCGGCCAGGAAGACGTAGCGCTGGTGCTCCATAGCCCGCTTCGACTTGGTCATTTCGCCGCCCCTTCATTGGAAACTGCCGTAACAGCGGGCTTGTCGGTTCGCATGCGCAGATAGATATCTTCGCGTAGCGCAAGAAAATCCGGATGCAGACGGTTCGATGGGGATGATCTTGGCGAGGGAAGATTCACTGGAATATCAAGATACTGGCCTTGGGCAAGATTGGTGATCACGAATATTCGGTCTGCAAGGAAGACGGCCTCATCGATGCTGTGCGTAACGAACAGGATCGTGCTCCCCATCTTTTCTTTGACGTTCAGAATCTCTTCCTGAAGTGTTTCCCGCGTTTGTACGTCGACGGCCGCAAACGGTTCGTCCATGAGCATGACCTTGGGATTGGCCGCGAGAACGCGTGCCAGCCCGCAGCGTTGCCGCATGCCTCCCGATAGCTGATAGGGGTACCGGTCCTCGAAGCCGCCAAGGCCTACGAGATTTGTCATCCGCTCCGCCACTTCGCGTCGCTCCTTCCGACTTTTGCCTGCGCATCGCAGGCTGAAAGTGATGTTGTCTCGGACTGTCATCCAGTCGAACAAGGCGTAGGACTGGAACACAACCCCCCGGTCCGGGCCTGGGCGATCGATGAGCTTACCGTCAATGAAAGCGCAGCCGTGGGACGCATTGATAAATCCGGCGACGACGTTGAGAATCGTCGTTTTGCCGCAGCCGGATGGCCCTAGCAGCGCGATCAATTCGCCGCGACGGACCGAGAAAGAGACATCTTTAAGTATGTCTCGTCCGTCATATGCGAAGCCGACGTCCTCGAACTTCAGAATCGGCGTCTGGCTTTTGGGCCGTTCGGTCTGTAGGATTGGATTGAGAAGGTCACGCGCCATATCAGGTTGCCATTCTACAACAAAACACAGTCATGACGCGCTGCTCCTTCAATCCGCTTTCTTTGATGCGAGATAGGTTTGCAGTGGCTTTGTATTGATGATCTTCGACCAGTCCGACGGCAGAGCACTGATACGCTTCTCCGAGATCAGAAAGTCTCCAATATCCTTGAGATGGTTGAGAACTAGCGACGTCGACACCTGACCGGGCTCGCCGAAATAGCCCTTGGTCAGCTGTTCTTTGTACGTGGGATAGACGGCGCCCATCCGGGTCAGCATGTCGCTAAACTCCGGGACAGAGAGATTAAGGCGTTTGGCCTCATACTGGCGGACATCGTCAGGCTTCTCCGTCGCGTCCTTGAGGGTCTGCTCCCAGACGGCGAGTACCTCCTGGACTTCCGCCGGATGTTGCTGTGTGAACTCGGACCGCGCACCGAGGAAGATACCGGTGATATCTCCCAAAGACTTTGTCGTTGCGATGGCGACGCCACCTGCGCGCTCGACAGCGCTGATATTGGGTTCCCATGTGACGACTGCGTCGACCTGTCCTGCCTCATAGGCAGCGGGCATGTTGCCGGGTGCAAGGTTGACGAAGGTGACATCCTGCTGCGTTAGGCCTCCCTTCTTGAGCGCGAGATTTGCTTGCTGATGGCTGGTGGAGCCGATGGATACCCCTATGCGTTTGCCTTTCAACTCGCTCAGAGTCTTGATGCCTGATTTCGGATTGACCACGACCCTGACATTGGTGAGGTTGATCCGGTCAATCAGGATCATTTCGATAGACATGCCGTTCGCATAACCGGTGACGATCGGGAATTCACCCATCCATCCAAGATCGAGCTCTCCAGCGGCGAAGGCGGGTAACATCGCCGGCCCGGCAGGGAATGCGATGAACTCAACCTGCAGGCCAGCTTTATCGAAGAGTTTTTGCGCTTGAGCGTAGATTGTCTGCGTATTGATGTCTCCCGGCTGGTATCCGAAACGTATCTTGATCGGCGCAGCCGACGCACTTGCTGCGAACAGCATCGTGAGCAAACACGCAGTCATCAGCCTGAACAGGATTCTCATATGCCTCTCCTTTTGTTTGACGATCGCTTCGCCGGCAATCGGACCGGAGTCATCGCCCGACAACTCCGAGGAGATCCATAATCGTCACGGCAAGAATCTCCGTTGCTGCGATAGATTTTTTTATGCGGATATATTCATTCACGGGTGGCCACCCGTCTTCTCCAGGCCCAAAAGTAATCGCTGGAAAGCCGCGCTCCGAAAATCGGATCGTGTCGTTGAAGGCGTTCTTGCGGTAGAACCGCGGCGGGACGTTGAGCACTTCGCTATAGACTCGAGCAAGCGTCGCTGCCGGTTCGACCTCTTCTGGAAGTTCGCTGGTCCCCGCGACGAAGAGAGCATTGGGGAAACGCGATACAGTAGCCGAAAGACCCGGTCGCTGACCGACAAATGAATCGACGACGGCGGTGACGTCGCGCAAAACGCTCTCTTCCGTCATGCCTGGAAGCAGACCGACGGCCGCAAACACCGCCTTGCAACGATCCGGCGTGAACTGCATCTCCCCCGGCAGACCCCCACCGATTCGCACGGGCGTCAGCAGCGGCGGCGTACCACCGGGAAGCTTCGCCGGCTTGTAAGTGAAGGTCGTCGTCTCAAGCACGCCGACCAGCGCCGCCATCTCCGCGACGGCATTTACGCCGGTATCCGGTCGCCAGATATGGGTTTTACTTCCCTGAGTTTCGATCTGTATGAGGAAATGGCCGGAATTCGCGACCGCGATGTCCATCCCCCAGGAGCCATCTGGCCGGGTCCAGCCGGTGGGCTCACACGTAATTTCGTAATCGCCGCGCAACCCGTACTCATCAAGTAGAAAGATCGAGCCGTCGGGGCCATCCTTCTCTTCGTCGACCGTGTAGACGCACTTGAGCGTTCCGGCGAGGCGTATCCCGGTGCGCTGCAAAGCTTCGACCGCCAACAATGTGCATGCGAGATTGCCTCGCGTGTCCGATGTACCCCGCGCATAGACGAAATCTCCGTCGCGCGTTGGATGGTAAGGGTTTCCGCCGGTTTTTGTCCATTGCACTGGATCACCAGCAGGGTAAGTGTCGAGGTGATCATTGAGGATGAGAACGCGCGAGTCTCGGCCATGGCCGGGAAGCGTTCCGATGACGTTCGGTCGGCCCTCCCGCTTTGTCGGCATCTCGACTGCAAGTCCGTATTCCTTCAATCGCGCGGCGACCACGAGCGCTATTCCCTCTTCGCGTCCCGGCGGCATATCGGGATCGAGCGGGTTTTCTGCGGCGGGCTGCCCGGCAGGCACGAGTTCACGCAGGATCGATATCCAACGCTGCTCCGTCACGAAGCTTCTTATGGCTTCACGAAGCTCGGTACGGGCGGCCGGGGGCCTGGGCTTACTTTTCTGCACGATCATTCTCTCGAAGGCGATGCGATCGAGATCGTCTCAGCAAGCGACATGCCAACAGGCGTGATCGGTCCGTGATGACCGGCGAAGCAGTCTGATTTCTCGCGGAAGCGCCGTTGCAGGCGCGTCCATGGCGCGCCTACCGAAATGCAATAAATGGCACGGCGATCCAAGGCTGCTTTCAAATACCGCAGGCAGTCGAATCTTTCAGCGGATACGCCGGGGGCAAGTTAGCGCCGGGCAATTGATGACCGGAACTACTATCGAAACAAGGAGATTTCGAGAGGCAATGCAATTGATTGCTTGCCGGCGTTGGCGTGCGTCAACCATCGTTGGCCAATCGGATTGATATGGAGGCTTCGTTGTCCGAACAGTTTGATATGTCGCTCGGTTCGCTGCGGCAATTTTACAAGAACGGCGCGACCGCACATGACGTAATCGATCGCGTCAAGCAAGCCGTTGCATCTCGCCCGGCCGACAATGCATGGATCCATGTGGCCGAGGATCAGCGGCTACGCGAGACGGCTGAACGGCTGGAGCAGCGAAAAAACGCCGGCGAGGAGCTTCCGCTCTACGGTATCCCATTCGGTGTGAAGGACAACATCGACGTCGCGGGGATGCCGACCACCGCTGCTTGTCCTGAATACAGCTACGTCGCAAAGACATCGGCTGAGAGTGTCGAGCGCCTCCAGCAAGCCGGCGCGATCTGCGTCGGCAAGACCAACCTCGATCAATTCGCTACGGGCCTGAACGGCACCCGTTCCCCGTATGGCCCGTGCTCATCCGTTGCAAATCCCCTCTTTATTTCTGGTGGATCGAGTTCCGGGTCTGGTGTCGCAGTTGCTGCCGGGCATGTAACGTTTGCGCTCGGAACCGATACCGGCGGCTCCGGGCGAATTCCCGCTGGGTTCAATGGCATTGTCGGCATCAAGCCTACTGTCGGCAGGGTTTCCGTCCGCGGATTAGTCCCGAACTGCCCATCGATCGATTGCGTTTCGATCTTCTGCACGACGGTTCCCGAAGGCGCCGAACTGCTTTGCGCCATCGACGGCTTCGACGCGGCCGACCCCTACTCCCGGCACGCAGCTCCAATGCCGGCATTGGCTGCCGTTTCCTCAGCTCCATTTCGCTTTGGACGTCTCCGGCCGGAGCATGTCGAAACCTTCGGCATGAACGAATGTGCGTCGCTCTACGAAGCCGCCTGCGAGCGATTGGTCGCGATCGGCGGCCAACCCGTGGAGATCGATTTTGCGCCCTTCGCGGAAGCCGGCCATATGCTCTTCAATGGGCCTTGGATCGCGGAACGAAGGGCCTCGCTCGAACCATTCGCGACCGACCATCCGAACGCCTTTCTCGACGTGATCTCGCAAGTGATAAATGCCGCGGAACGCTATAAAGGGATCGACGTGTTTCGCGGCTTCCGCCGGCTGCAACAGCTCCGTCGTCAGGTAGAGATGACGTTCGCCGAAATCGACGCCTTAGTCGTGCCGACAGCACCGCGTCCCTTCACGATCGAGGCGATGATGGAGAACGCCGTCGAGCTCAATAATCAGGTCGGATATTATTCTTACGGCGCGAACCTGCTGGATCTCTGTGGTGTTGCGGTTCCGAACGCAATTTTGTCGTGCGGCGTTCCTATGGGAGTTACTTTCCTCGGCCCCGCCTGGCACGACTTGAAACTATGCCAGTTGGCGGAGCGCTTCGAAGGCGCTGCATAACCAGTGACAACACGGCGCACACAGGAGCCGATTTCACGGCACCTATGTTGATGAGCCGAGAGCGGCGACGTTCCGGATGAGGATCATTCCGCGATTGTAACGCAATATTCCGCGTCCCTGCAGGCGGGTCAGTTGAGTAGTTACCCACTGCCGAGTCGAGCCGATGAGCGCGGCAAGATCGGCATGATTGAACGACGCCGCAATCATGATCCCATCATCACCCTTCAAGCCGTAGGCAGTCGCCAGGAAGATCAAGAGGCGTTCGAGACGCTCCGTGGCAGAGCGAGTCCCTAGCATCTGGGCCATCGCGGAATAGCAACGGGATTTGAAACCCACCGCATCGAGCAGGGCTACCGCGATCGGTGCCGACTCGAGCGCCAGCTTACGAAGCGCCGGCCCTGGCAGGAATATCGTTTCGCAGCGCTGTGTCGCCGAGGAACACCAGACGTGGGGGCTGCCGCCGAAGATGTCGGGCCCACCAACAAAATTTCCCGGCAACCAATATGCGAGTGTCACCTCGCGGCCGGTTGGCGCGATGTAGAACGACCGTACCCGGCCCTTGAGGATTAAATAGATTCCCTCATGGGGATCTCCTTGCTGCCAAAAAAGATCGTTCTCCTTGAATACACGGGGTTGGCCGATCGCCAACAGCTTCTTTCGATGAGGCTGCTCGAGGCTGTCGAGAAGTCCCGGCACGGTACGCGCAAGCTCGTCACTTTCAACCAGCATGATGCTGGCCGTCTCTTCATGATCAGTTCGAAGGCCGGACTTCTTATACGACATCCCGACACACCCATTTTACCCATCGGGGGCAGCTTTCCGGACGGGCCGCTTGGAAGCGTATCAGCTTTGACCGGTGTTCGGGAAAGCATTATGTTAGTGCCGATCGCGACCGAGCTGGCCCTGATCGCCCATTGCGTTGCCCAAGGGAGTTTCGTCTGCCCGACGACTCAACCTTCGCGATAGGGCTCGCGGGCATCAAATTCCTTGGCGGCCTCGCACATCGTCATGAAGACGGCCCCCCGCTCACGCAGATGAACAATGAGCCTTTCAAGGGCCATCATGCGATGCCCGCGTCCTATGCAATAGGGGTGGAACGTATAAGTGAGCACGCCCCAGTCTTGTTCGCGCTGCATGTAGTCGAAATCGAGGATCCAATTCTCCACAACCGAATTTGCGTTGGATAGCCCCGGTTGAATCCAGTTTGGAGTTCGAACTACCTCGAAATGCGGAGCGTCATCGAGCGACCAACTGACCGGTAACTCGATCAGGCGGGTCTGCCGCCCGAGTACCGCAGGCTCGAACATCGTGACAACGTCGCCAACGCGTGCGCGGTAGGGAGTGTAGTCATTCGCCATTCCGTTGCTCGCATAAAGAAAATCGGCGGAAAGCAGCAAATCGGTCGTATGCGGGGTGGAATCCCAGATAGGCGACCGGTAGCCGACAGGATAATCGCCCGTCAGCTTCTTCAATGATTCGCTGCCACGAAGCAGCTCGCTCCGCTCTTCGTCGCGCGACATATCCAGCGGGGAACGATGTGTCCAGCCGTGATTTCCGATTTCGTGGCCAGCGTCGTGCACCGCCCGACAGGCCTCTGGGAACGACTCTGCCGTATGGCCCGGGATGAACCATGTCGCTTTTATACCGAGCGATTGCAGCAAAGCCAGGATGCGCTTCGATCCGACCAGGCCGAATTCACCGCGCGATAGAGGCAGTGGCGTCGTCATGCCGCGAGAAATCCAGATCGAGAGCACGTCGAAGTCGAACGACAGACAGACTATGTGTTTTCCCATTCTGCACCTGCATCGTCAGTCAACGAGCGCAGGATGCGGGCTGCCGATAGCGATAAGAAGCAATTCATTGCTTCTTATCGCAGGATTGAGAACATGGCGAGTGATCGGGTAGATTTTCCAGATCGACACCATTTCTGATTGCGGCTCCTGGTCGGTGACCAACACGCAAGATGTCTTTCAGGCTGGCCACTAATTGCTTCTGCGATGCAAGATGTTCTCGTATTTTTTGCGATGGCCTTTTGCAACAGGGACACCTCATGACGACGCTGATCCGCAACGCTACCGTAATCGCTTGGCAAGACGGCCAACATGTCGCGATTGAGAATGGAGTCGTCGCCTTCGATAAAGACAGGATCATTCATGTTGGCGAGAGCTATGACGGACCAGTCACGGACATTATCGACGGGACCGGCCGGATCGCTGCGCCCGGCTTCGTAAACGCTCATCTCCACCTGACGGATACACCCTTCACCAAAGGTTATCTCGAGGACAATGTCGGCGTGATCGATCGGCCCAACCAGGAATATTCTGCTAACCTCTATAGAGCCCTGCCGGCTATCCGAAACGCCACTGATCCGGACGCACAGGTGGCCGCCGCAGTTTGTGCCATCGCGGAGTGCTTGCGCACGGGCAGCACGACGATCATGGAAATGGCTTATGACGAAGAAATCATGGGCGGAGGAGACATCGAGCCAGTCGAACGCGTCGCGCTGGCAGCCGGCGAAGCGGGAATTCGCTGCTATACCGGCCCCCGATACCGGAAATACTTTTACCACGAACAACCCAACGGCCAGATCCGCTACGACCACAATCCGTCGGATGGTCGTGATCGCTTCGAGTTGTGTAAGAAATTCGTTCGGACATGGGACGGACGTTTCGAGGGGCGACTCAAAACTTTCCTCGCGCCGGGCCAGATCGACACCTGCGATCCCGACTTACTACGCGAGACGCGAAAAGCCGCCGACGAGATCGGCTGCCTGATCCACCTACACGCTGGTCAATCAATCCAAGAATACCGGCTGATCAAACAATCCCACCGCCTCACAACAATCGAGTACTTGGCTGATACGGGCCTACTCGGGCCGGATTTCTTGATCGGCCACGGCCAGTGGTTAACTGAAACGGGAAGTGCGAACGATCTGAAGTCGAACGAGATCGAGCTGTTGCGATCTTCGGAAAGCAGCATAGCACACCTTCCTTGGTGCAAAGTTCGTCGCGGAGGTGCGATCGACTCGATTGAAAAATATCGTAAGCTTCAGTTCAGACAATGTATGGGAACCGATACCTTCCCTTACGACATGTTCAACGAGATGCGGATTGCTGCGGTAAGCTGCAAACTGGTTGAGAAATCCGCAAATGTCGCTTTCGCACCCTTCGTCTATTCGATGGCAACAGTCGGCGGAGCCGACGCACTTGGACGACAGGATTTGGGCCGTCTTTCGGCTGGCGCCAAAGCCGATATCATCCTGATCCGAACCGATACGCCGAAGGCAACACCAGTCTATGACCCCTTCTTGTTCATGGTCTATACTGCGACCGGAGACGACGTCGATACGGTTTTGGTCGATGGACGGACCGTGGTCAAGGGAGGAGAGGTCTTAACGATCAATGTGCCCTCGGCAGTCAGCAAGTTGAACGAAGTCGCTAAGCGGGTCCGGCCTCGGATTGTACTATAGGTGCCGATCAGCGCCCTGCGATCGTTCCATCGGCGGTTCATTGTGCTTGGAGGGGAGCGATGTTCAACGGTCGGCGTGTTCAAACTCGCTGATCGGTCGTTCAATAAGGGATCGTCGTCAGCCCTATTATAACCCGTAGGGCTCAAGGCGAATTGGGCAAGATGCCGTCGTACTAATCTAACGTCCCGGAGGCGTCGAGACGCTGCATCACCGTCGCTATGAGCCCTGCCGCAGACCGGCGTGGACTTTCGATCGCAGGCTGAGAGTTCGCCGGCACGATAGAACAGATCCTTGTGCGAGAGCGGCACACCATACAACGGCGGCAGCGCCGCGCCGGACGCGTGCAACTTATCGGCAGCTTCTGCCGCTTCTAGCGGTCCTCGTCATGGACCTTCACCGAACGCCAAGGTGCTGGAACAGAACATCGGTTTGCCGGCTCAGTTCGTCCGCAGTGCCATGATGCACGATCCGGCCGGTCTCCAGGACGTGAAGCCGATCCGCTACCGCCAAGGCGCTGTAAAGGTTCTGTTCGACCAACAAAATCGATACCCCCTCACGCTTGAGTTCACGAATAATGCCTTCGAGGTGCTGCACCATCACGGGAGCCAGCCCTTCGGAAGGCTCATCCATCAGAATCAGCTTCGGATCGATCATCAGCGCGCGACCGACCGCAAGCATACCGCGTTCCCCGCCAGACAATTGTCCGCCCCGATGATGGCGCCGTTCGGCAAGACGCGGGAAGATGCCGAAAACGCGGTCTATGGTCCAGCCGCCCTTCGCGCGTGCGCTTTTCAACATCGTGAGATGTTCGGTGACGGTCAGAGATGGAAACAGTCGACGACCCTGCGGTACGATACCAATCTTGCGATCGGCAATATTATGTGGCCGCAGACCAGTGAGGTTTTCCCCATCCCATATGACCGTGCCCGAACCCACTTGCGGGGGCGTCAACCCCATAATTGAGCGGATGAACGTAGTCTTGCCCATGCCATTTCGGCCGAGCAACGCGACGATCTCGCCGGAACCGACTTGAAGGGAAACGCCGCGCAACACAATGGCATTGCCGTAGCCGCAGTGCAGATCCCTAACTTCAAGCATGACGGGGCATTCCGAGATAGACTTCCTGGACCTTAGCGTTGCGGCGGATGCCTTCCGGCGGCTCTTCCACTAGCACGCGCCCTTCAAACAGGCAGGTGACGTGATCGACCAGCCCGAGCGTGAGATCCATGTCGTGCTCAATAATTATAACAGTAATGTCGCGGTCGAGGCTCCGAATGACGTCGGCGATCATCGAACGCTCGGACGGAGACAGGCCGGCGGCGGGCTCATCCAGCAACAGCAGGTGGGGTGTCGTTACCAACGCAATAGCTATTTCGAGCTGGCGTTGCTCGCCATAGGACATTTCTTTTACGATCACATCGGCGCGATCCGCGATACGAGTTGCCCTCAGCGCCGTCGCGATCCGCCGAGCTTCATTGGCCTCCATATCGGGGGAGCCGAATAACGAAAACAAACGCGAAGAAGACGATCCACGCAGCGCGAGGATCATGTTGTCCTGAACGCTCAATGTCGGAAAGAGATTTGTGATCTGAAACGTTCGTGAGATCCCGAGCCTCGAACGCCGGTGCGGCGGCAGCCCGGTCACGACATGACCGTTGAATACGATCCTTCCTGACGTTGGTGGAACTGCTCCCGCGATCGCGTTGAACAACGTAGTCTTGCCGGCCCCATTGGGGCCGATAATGGCGCGGCGTTGGCCACGCGGCACGGACAGGCTGACACCGTCGACTGCCCGTAAGGCTGCGAAAGAAACGACCACATCAGTCAGCGTCAGAATCGGGTCTAGCACTCGTTTTTTCCTGGCAAGTGGGGACGCAGCCGGGTTACCGCGTCCCTCCTCTGGTGAAAGATCAGACTTTCTTGATTCCCTGGAAACTGCGCGAATAAGGCGGTTGCTTCATGTAGGTTTCGGGATCGTACTTCCAGAACTGTGAGACATTTGGATAACTCTCGATCGGCGCGTTCCAATATTTTCCATCCGGGCGCTTAACGACCTTGCGAATGTAGACGTCGTAAATCGGGTTGCCGTAACTATCAAATTTCACGACCTTACCGAGCGGAGAGCCGTCGAGTTCGGTCTGCAGCACGGTATCGATGAACGGCTCACGATCCTCGACCTTGCCACCCACCGTCTTCAACGCAGCATCGATCCACATCATGCCGGAATACATGGAAAAACCGTAGAGCGAAGGAATTTTGCTGTATTTGGCCTCGTACTCCGCGACGAATTTCATCGTAATCGGATTGTCGGAGCCTTCGACTAAATGCGCGGATGCAATAATTCCTTCGCACTCGTCGCCCATAGTGCGGATCACCGACTGATCGGTGGCGTTCATTGCCATCAAGAGCGGCGTCGTCGCCTTGAGACCGAAGGACGCATATTGTTGGATTAGGCGAGTAGCGTCGGCACCGGTCTCCATTGCAAAGATGGCATCGACCTTGAGATCGGCGAGCTGGCCGAGATAGGGGCTGAAGTCTGCGGTGTTGAGTGGGTGCCAGAACTGCTGGACGATCTCCCCGTGACCTTCAGTGAAGACTTGAGCTAGTCCGCCGCATTGTTCGTGACCGAAAGTGTAATCCTGACTAATGGTCGCGATGCGCTTATAGCCCTGTTTCAAGGCCCAGTCGCCGAGCGGGTGAGTGAATTCAGAGGCCGAATAGCCCGCGACCCGTATGACGTTCTTGATGCGCGCACGCTGAGTGAGATCGTCAGCCGCGATGATGGGAATGAAGTATGGCGTGCCGGTTGCCTTAACGTAATTGGCGACTGCGAGGCCGGTGTTGGCCAGTAGGTTGCCTATAAGCATGTGGCAGTTCGCCTGCTCGACCAAACGCCGGGCCTTCTGCAGCGCCACATCGGGATTAGAGCCATCGTCTTCGACGACGAGCTCAACCTTGCGACCACCTATCTCGTTCCTGACCTGATCGAGATATAACCGCACGCCCTCAATCATTTCTTTGCCGCCGGAGGCAACTACGCCGGTAAGCGGAGCCATGACGCCGATCTTGATCGTGGCGGTCTGCGCCGGAGCCGAGCGCCACGTTGCGGAGCCCGCGGCGGCGGCAGCCGCCGTTGTCTTCAGAAATCTCCTGCGATCCATCTCTGTTGTCCTTTGGGCGACTGGTCTGAGTATTAAACTTACCGTGTCTTACGCGGCACCATGGCACGGAGCTTTCCGATGATGCCTTCGGGAGCGAAGATCATGACTACAACAAAGGCCAGCCCAAGTATCATCTGCCAGCGCTCGGTATAGCCACTGACGACGTTTTGCAGCGTGACAATCGCCGCAGCGCCTATGAAGGAACCGAATAGTGTGCCGACGCCGCCGACAATGGCCATCAGAACGCCTTCCACTGAATTCGCGAGAGCGACCGTCGATGGACTGACAAAATTGTTGAACATCGCATAAAACGCGCCAGCCACACCGGCGAAGAAGCCGGATACCGTGAAGCCGATAAAGAGATGCAGCGGCACGTTATAGCCGAGGCTGCGCATGCGGCTTTCGCTATCGCGAATGCCGCGCAGCGTTAATCCGAATGGTGAGCGCACCAAACGCCACATTGCAAACGACACGATGACGGTACCGATCAGTACCGACCAATAGAATGTATTCTGGTTCGCCAGTATCGCAGGCCGCGCTTCGGCCCGCATGCCGTTTTCACCTCCGGTGACCTGGCTCCACCGCAGGCAGACACCCCAGACGATCATGCCAAGCGCCAACGTCAATAAAAGGAAATACACGCCCGACGCTCGTACCGCGAGCAGCCCGAATATTGCTGCCGCAAGCGTTGCGGCGACCACGCCAAGCGCGAACGCCACCGCAGGGTGCAGTCCGAGTTGCGTGGAGCAATAGACGACTACGTAGGTCGAAATGCCAAAGATGGCACCATGGCCGAGGGAGGTGCGCCCGGCGAATCCGGCCAGGATATCGATAGACATCGCTAGAACGCCGAAGATCAATACTTCGGTCGCCAGACCGACCTGATAGCTCGACAGCACCAGCGGCAGCGCAGCAGCAGCCGCGACAATCAGAGCGGCAATGACTAGCGTTCTTCCTGAGAGCCCGCCGGTTCCCGCTGGCGGCAGCGGCTCGCTCGTTAAGACATTGATGGTCATGCGACACGCCCAAAGAGACCGAGGGGACGGAAGGCGAGCAGCGCCACCATCGGACCAAAGATCACGAAATAGGCCAACTCTGGAAACATGACTTGGCCAACCGTGTTGAGCACTCCGACTAGAAGGCTCCCGACGGCGACGCCAACGAGACTACCACGACCGCCGATGATTACGACGGCGAGACTGAAGGTGAGAATTTCCGCATCCGCCGACGGGTACAGCGACAGAAATGCGCCACCGATCATGCCGCCAAGACCAGCAAGCGCGGAACCGAATAGGAAGGTGAATAGAAAAACGCGCCGGATATTGACGCCAGAAGCCTCAACAATCTCGGCATCATCCACTCCGGCGCGGATCAGCGCGCCCAAGCGGGTACGATTGAGCAACAGCCAGAGACCGACGAATACGATGACGCCAGCCAGCAGTACAAACAGGCGATACCTCGGATAATATGTGCCTAATACATGCACGCTACCGTGCAGTACGGCGGGGATCGGCACCGTGAAGCTGTCGCCACCCCAGATCACAAGGGCGAGATCGTCGAGGAAGAGCGCGACGCCGAGCGTCAGCAGCACTTGCCGCAGATCATTGCCCCTGACAAAGCGAAGCAAGCCCTGATCGAGCACCATGCCGATCGCAGCAATGGCCAGCATGGCGCCGAGGCCGCCGATCACGAAGCTGCCGGTCTTACTGACGACGGTAAAGCCAACGTACCCGCCGAATAGATACAGCGCGCCGTGCGAAAGATTGACAATTCGCAGCAGGCCGAAGATCAACGTAAAACCGCTTGCCACCACGAAAAGCAGTGCGGCGAAGGTCAGTCCATTCAAAAGCTGAAAGAAGCTCATACTTTGAGGCTTTTTGGACCTTGGGAGGGCATGTTGCCTAGCGTCACTGGATAGCTTTGGAGCCCACCTAAGGGCGCCACACCGCAAATCTAGCAGCAGGTCAAATTTCACATCGGACTTCTCCCGCAAGGTCTCGAAAATACGGCGACATTCCTTTTTTATGCAACGCGCCCTCCATAGGAGTGCTCGCATATAACAGTGCTCGACGAACGCCATAACCGCGCGAAACAATCGAGGGCACCGTCGCAATATTCCGTCGCCTGGCGATCACCACCCTCGATTGGCACAAGCGGCCGATCGGACAGGCCGAGGTGATCGCCGATACCAGTGTTCATCATCCCGGCAGAAATCCCGTTGAAAACCAAGGTACGGCTGCGACTATCAGGAGCCCAATCAACAATGCCCCGAGATAAGGCCAGATATCCCGCATCACTGCAGTCGGATCGGCCCGGCCGATCACGCAGGCAGCATAGTATCCAACCCCCACAGGCGGAGCGAATAGGCCAATCCCCATCGCCAGAATGACCACCATCGCGTAGTGAACCTCGTTGATCCCGGCAAGCCTGGCGCTCGGAAACATGAGCGGACCGAACACCACAATGGCTGGAATGCCCTCAAGTACGCTTCCTAACACCACGAAGGCTGCAATCGAACCAACCATGAATGTGGCGGCCCCTCCGGGCAACGTAGTGATGGCCTCCGCCAGGTGGCGAGAGAATCCAGATTGGGTGAGCACCCATCCCATGCCCGTTGCGGTGCCGATGATGAGTAGTATCGCGCCGGACAGAGACGCTGTCTCTATCAGCATCGGATAGAGGCGGCGCCACTCAAACTGGCGATAGACCAGTATCCCTACAATGACACAGTAAGCTATGCCGATGGTCGATACTTCCGTTGCGGTCGCGACGCCTTCGACCACGGCCGTGCGTATCAGAAACGGCAGCGCCAGGGCCGGTGCGGCGAGCATGAACAGGCGCACGACCTCCAGCACAGGCACCCGAACGACGCTGCTCATATCCTCGTTTCGCGCACGCCAGCGGGCCAGAATCGCTAAGGCTATCGCAAGCACGAGCGCCGGCATTAGTCCCCCGGTGAAGAGAGCGGCGATTGAGATGCCCGTCACCGAACCAATGGTTATGAGCACGAGTGATGGTGGAATCGTTTCGCTCATGGCGCTGGAGGCGGCAAGCAGCGAAACCAATTCCCCTTCCCTGATTCCACGACGTTTCATCTCGGGCAGAAGCGCGGGCGCGACCGCGGCCATATCGGCGGCCTTGGCTCCCGAAATGCCCGACACGAGATACATTGCCCCCAGCAACACGTAGCAGAGGCCGCCTCGCACATGGCCGACGAGCGACGCGAGGCAGCGGATCATTGCGCCCGCCATGCCAGTCATCTCGATAAGTAGACCAAGAAAGACGAAGAGAGGTACCGACAACAAAATGAGCGTACTCATGCCTTCGTCCATCCGTGACACGACGAGGCTGAGCGGAGTGGCAGTCATTGTCTGCAGATATGCGGTCGTCGCGAGACCGAAGGCGAAAGCGATCGGTACCGACAATGCGACGCCTGTCCCCATCAGCAAAATGAAGAATACGACGAGGTTCCAAGACCCCATTGCTCGAAGCATCGGCGCTCCCGCATGAAGGAGCAACGTAGCTGTTACGAGGCCTGCTAGGGCGGGAAGCCAGCGCCGCCATCCAAGTTCAAGCAAACGAACAGCGACGATCAAGAGCATCAGCCCTATGCCGACGGGCATTGCCGCCGCACGAATCGTATTGTGCAAGCCGAGAGCGGGTGTCTCGATCGCCCATTCGTCGAGCGCGTATTCGCAGGCCCAGGGTAGCAAGAGACAAAGGATCAGCGCGATCACCGTCTGCACCCACGCCTGAATCGCCAGTTGCTTTGTCGGACTGAAGCGAAGGACGAGCGCCGTCAATCCCATATGCTCGCGCCGTAGCAACGCGACGGTTGCCCCCATCATGGCCAGCCAGAGAAAGAAGATCGAGGCAAGCTCATCCACCCAGACGAGCGGGTGATGAAATCCGAACCGGGCAATGACCCCTACGAGAAGCACGAGGATCTCGACCAGCACCAGCGTGCTTGCGACGCTCTCGGCGCAGCTGCGGATGATCCGTCCGAGTTTGGTATCGCGGCTCGCAGTCATTCGGCTCATCGGCGATTTTCCCGGAAGACGAAGAGATTTGAACGGCAGGATCGCCCCAGCCGCTGACCGGCGACACTTAGGTGACGAATCTTCGGTACCTGAACCAAATGGACCATCGCTACCGCGACGGATTTTCCGCGACATACCAGTCGTGAAGCTGGACTCCATTCCAAAATACGACGCCTTCGAAGCGCGAGAAATAGTCGAACGCCTTTTTTAGGTAAGCGATTCGATGTGGCTGCCCGCTGATGTAGGGGTGAATCGCGACCGCCATCACCTTCACTCGGTCGAGACTTTCCTCGTAGAGTTGATCGAAGGATTCGGTCAGTCTCGTGAGCCAATAGTCGCTCTGATGCTGATGGATCATCATGACCGGGATGTCGTTGTGCTCAACCGTATAAGGTAGCGTGATTAGCGGCCCGTGCGTGGTCGCGATGCGCGTCGGTTCGTCGTCGTAGACCCAGTCTCCGATATAACGGAGACCTGCAGCAGCCAAATAGTCCGGCGTTTCGAGCGTCTGGGTCAGGCCGGGCCCCAACCAGCCGATGGGACGCTTTCCGGTGAAGGTCTCGATAACATCCAGCGAGCGGCGGATCATCGCTGGCTGGTCGTCCAGCTTGTGCATCGGTATCTGATCGTAGGCGTGAGCCATGAATTCCCATCCTGCGTCACGCGCTTGCTCTGCAACTCGAGGATAATCTTCACAGACCCGGGCATTGATGGAGAGCGTCGGCCGAATGCCGAACTGGTCGAACAGCTTGAAAAAACGCCACACGCCGACGCGCATGCCGTATTCGTGCCAACTCCAGTTTGGAACATCGGGCATGAGAGGAAGGCCAGTGGGAGGCGAAAGGAAGGCCCGTGGCATGGGACGGGAAATGTCCCAAACTTCCAGATTGACGATCGGCCAGATCACCATTCGCGCTCCGCCAGGCAGAGCAAGTTTGGGACGGTCGACAATGGCGGAGTAAGGCGCTCTTTCGCGTGGTTGCATGATCAGCTCTTTAGACTTCATTTCGGGAAATTGGTTAGCTTAGTTTACCGGTGTGACGCTCCAGCAGACTCCAGGTTTGCTCGCCGAACTTGCCGCGCCACTGCTCGTAAAATCCGGCCGACGTGAGCTTGTCGCGGAATGGCTTCGAGGGTGGAGTATTGAACACGAGGCCCTTGGCGATCAGATCATCTTTTACGCTGTCGTTCAGACCCCGGATCGCGACGCGCTCTTCCATCGTTGCTTGCTTGATATTCCTGGCGATGATGTCCTTGAGGCCGTCCGGAACGCGGCTCCAGAGCCGGCCGTTCGCAACAAGCCAATACCCGTCCCACATGTGATTGGTGATCGAGACGTATTTTTGCACTTCGTACATGCGCAGAATGAGGATCAGGGCGATCGGATTTTCGTGGCCCTCGACAATCTTGGTCTGTAGAGCGGAATAGGTCTCCGCGAGATTGATGCTGGTCGGAGAGGCGCCGAAAGCGGTAAACATTGATACCCATAAGGGACTTGGCGGAACGCGTATTTTGAAGCCCGAGAGATCCTCGACTTTTTCTATCGGATGCGAACTTGACGTGATTTGGCGGAAGCCGTTGTCCCACATATTCTCGAAGGCGAAGAGATTGAGCTTGGAAATTCCTTCGCGGACATGCGAGCCAAGATCGCCGTCCATGGCATCCCATATCTGCTCGTAGTTTTGCCAAGCGAAGCCGATCCCGTGGATGGCCGCGACCGGGGCCAAGGTCGAAAGGACCAGACCGGAGAGCGCGAACAGCTCAAGAGCGCCACTCCGCACCTGCGAGAGCATGTCCGTGTCGGTGCCGAGCGAACTGTTGGGGAAAAGTTGAAGCTCAACCCGACCGCCGCTTTCCTGCTTGATACGTTCAGCCGCCTTCACCATCGCAACGATCATGGGATGGCTTTCCGGGTTATTGTTTCCGAATTTCAACACGAATTCGGCGCTTTGGGCGCGCGCCAGATGTAGAGAGGGGACAGCGAGAGCGGATGCGCCGACCGCTGCTTCCAAGAAATGTCGACGATGGAGCTTGACCACGAACTTCCCTCCGAACTCCAATTATGGAGCAATTATTCTAGCAATCATCGTGCCACTTCGGATCATTTTCATCGGTCCGCTTGACGGAAATCCCATTTTTCGCGTCCGCTATTGGAAAACAACGAATATTTGAAAGATCGGCCGGCTGGTGTTATGGAGTAATCATTCTTATATGAAACTACCTGTTTCTGGGTGGAGGTAAAGAGGTTTCTGAAATGATCACGGTTTGGGGACGCGCAAATTCCACGAATGTCATCAAGGTCCTGTGGCTGTGCGAAGAACTGGAGTTGGAATTTGCTCGCAGAGATGTCGGTGGGCCGTTCGGCGGTCTTCAGACGCCGGAGTTTCTTGCCCTGAATCCGAACGGCAGCATCCCGGTTCTAGAAGACGACGGCGCGGTGGTATGGGAAAGCCATTCAGTGCTGCGCTTTCTTGCGCAGAAATACGGTGCGGACTCTCTTTATCCAACCGAACCAGGGGCCAGATCCCACGTCGAGCGCTGGCTCGACTGGCATATCAGCACGCTGGCGCCCGTGCTCAATCCTGTCTTCGTTGCTTTATATCGTACGGCACCCGAAGCAAGAGACCATGCCGCGCTCAAGACTCTGATTGAGCGGTTGATCGCTGTCATGATAAGGCTCGATACTCATTTGAGTGCACAACCTTTCATCGCCGGCGCTCAATTCTCGATCGCCGATGTAGCGTTCGGAAATTCTGTTTGGCGATGGTTCGCATTTCCCTTCGAGAAGCCGCAGTTACCACACTTGGAGAAATGGCAGGCCCAGGTCGCTGAGAGGCCCGGCCACCGGAAGTACGTCACTCAGCCGTTAACCTGAAGCAAGGTTGGGATGTCGGCGATTAAGCACCTAAGGGGGCCCGGGGCGTGAGCGAAATCATTATCCACCATTACCCGCAATCGCCGGTATCCGAGAAAATCCGCAAGGCCATGGGCCTTAAGAATCTTAGGTGGCGTTCAGCTGAGCAAAGTCGATTTCCCGACCGGCCAGAGCTCTTCGCGATGACGGGTGGATACCGCCGCTTGCCGGTGTTGCAGATCGGTGCCGATCTGTATTGCGACACTCAATGCATTTTTCGTGAGCTCGAGCAGCGCTTTCCGTCCCCAAGCCTTTTTCCCAATGGCGAAAGAGGGCTGCCTTTTGCGCTATCTCGTTGGACGGACGACGCATTGTTCGGCCTAGCAATGCGTGCGTCGTTCGCGCCGATCATCGCAACGCTGCCGCCCGCGTTGGTGGAAGACAGAACCCGACTTTATCTCGGTCCGAATGGGGACTTCCAGCGTGAGATCGCCGACATGCCGCACACGCTGACGCAGCTTCGTGCTCAGCTTGGCTGGTTGGAAGAGGCGTTGTCCGGCAATCAACTATTTCTGTTCGGCGGGCGTCCGGGCATGGGGGATCTGTTGGCGTGGTTCATCGTCTGGTTTATCAGGGGAAAGAACGAATGGACGGACCGATTGTTGCGGGAATGCCCGGCCGTTCAGGCGTGGGCAGCGCGCATGGACGGGTATGGCTATGGGCAAAACGAGCCGATTTCGCCCGAGGACGCGCTTGCCCAAGCATATTCCGCGCAGCCCGGTTCTGCCCAGGGCGAAGACGGCGGCGATCCACTGGGCTTGCAGATCGGCTCCGTCATCGCGATTTTGCCTATCTCCGACACGGGCGAAAAGCCCATTAAAGGTGTACTTCTCGCATCGTCGCGCGACACGGTTACGATTCGGCATAGCTCACCGGAATGCGGTACGGTTTCGGTGCATTTTCCACGGGTCGGCTACCGCATGGCTTCTGTGAGGACCTAAGGCGGCGGGGCGACGTGTTCCAAGAGCCGAGCCAATGGGCTAAGCTTGTACTGCTTGCGCGAACGATATCGCGAGAATCTGATCGAAAAGGAGAGTCTTGCCAGTGGCGCGGCCGCGGAATTTCGATTCGAACACGGTAGTTGACGGCGCTATGCACGAATTTTGGCGTAATGGCTTCAACGCCACGGCGGTCGAGCGTCTTTGTGCCGTGATGGAGCTCAGTCCGGGGAGTCTCTACGGCGCCTTTGGCGGTAAGCGCGAATTGTTCATCGCAGCGCTCGACCGCTACATGGATCAAATATCCAGTGACGCGATACGGCGAATCTCGGCGCCTGCCTCTGGCATGGAAGGCATTCGCGCCTATTTTTCAAATTTGATCGACGCCATTGCCGAAGGCCGACGAGCCCGGGGTTGTTTTCTGACCAACTCACTCATTGAGCTAGGACAAAGCGACCCTGAAGTTTCCAGCAAAATCATCGCCAACCTCGCCAGATTGGATGCCGCTTTCGCATCGGCTCTCACGAGAGCCAGCGCCGCCGGCGAAATCGGCGACGAACCGGGGGTCAAAGCGGCTGGTTTGCTTGTTTGCCTGGTGCAGGGACTGAACGTACTGGCGAACACGAAGCCTAACCGCGCTTTGCTCGAAAGTATCGTCTCTTCCGCGCTGCGAGCGCTTTGAGGCAAGTCCACATCACACACTTGGGGCGTGATGGCACGGCTCTCGGCGAATCAATTCGTCGAATCACTGAAGCCGGCGCGTGCATTGCGATAAGGAAGGAAGTGAACTCACGGTTCAAAGATTAAGTTTACGGCCCAATCAACGAGCAGCGTATCTCTCAAACGCTCGCACTTGGTCGTGCGCCGACTGCGTCGCGCCATCTCTTTAGATGCGCGGCATCGTCAGGTACTTTTTCCTTGATAGCGCGACTGAATTCCACGGCGACGAACGCGGTGATGTCGACAATCGTAAAGCGATCACCCGTCACATATTCGGACCGAGAGAGACGAAAGTTCAGCTCGGCAAAGAAGTGGCGTACCCTTTGGCGGCCCCTTTCGGCCAATGCTGGAATCTGCTCGTAGTCGATTGGGCCGGTCAAAGCGCGATTGCGGAACCCTTTTGAGCTATTGCGAAAGCATTCCATGATCGCCATTGTACCGTTTGTTTCAATATCGCGTTGCCACATTGCAATGACCGCACGCTCTTTCGGATCCCGCCCCATGAGGTTTGGATCCGGAAAGGCATCCTCGAGATACATGCAAATCGCAGTGGAATCGAGAAGCTTGGTCCCATCGTCCAATTCAAGTACCGGCACAGTACGACGTGGATTGACCTCACCGAACGTATCGGTGAGTTGCTCGCCGTTCGCAAGATCGACCATCTTGGTTTCAAGTGTAACCCCTTTTTCTGCGAGGAACATGCGCACGCGTCGCGGGCTGGGAGCAGTGAGACAATCGTAAAATTTCATCGCTTCGCCACCTAGTAATGCCGGGCTCTTCAGACCCTAGCGAGGGCTACGGATTCATTCTAAGTCGGTCGCCCTAAAATGCCTAAATGAAAAATTGCACTCGGACGGCGATGTTCCGATCCAGGTATGCCGACTTGCCGATCCCCAGACAAAGACACCTCGTCGGAGCTCGGACATCAGAATCCCCAAGCTCACTCCTTTATCTCGTCCTTACGCATGGGCGATCGCGTCGTGCCGGTCCTCTCGAGGTATCTCGATGTCGCTTCAACGAGTCGGGAAGGGTGACTGCGAACCGGTTCGTCGACTCGCGAGGACCGCCCCGCATTCCAGTTCAGTCTCAACATCTCCTACGATGAGTCTCCCTTAGTCAACGCAATCGACAGGCGCCTGACCGGCGCGGCAAATAGTACGGCTGGCAACATCAGGAACCACGTGACCTTGCCCCTGGACTTAATCCAGATTGAAGTTCGCTCTGGCCAAGACGAGGACTAGAGCGTGAAGCGCCAACTTTGGAGGGATGGAGGTCTCGGAGGCCAAGCGGCTGAGGACGCTGGAGGACGAGAAAACGCGGCCGCGTCCGGCTCTGCGGCCTGCGCTCACTTCCACCTAATCGCTCGGCCCCCCGGGTCTATCCGACCGGAATTCGGCGTTCTATGCTTATCCGAATGCATTCATGCCCGGTTTCGGGCCGGCGGCGAGAGCTACATGATCCCACGGGATGCGGCAATCGACTTAAGCTGGCGTGCAAATAGAAAGAAGAAATGGGATGATGAATCTACCTCAAAGCGACCCGGTCCCGGCCATTTCTGAACAAGCCGCCACGGGAACTACGGCAGAGATCTTCGCCGATATCCGCAACACGCTGAATGTGGAGATCGTCAACCTCATCTGGCGCCATCTCGCGACAATGCCCGGGGCGCTCGAATGGGTGTGGGATTCATTGAAGCCGCTGTATCGAGGTCCGGCAATGGCGCCTGCAGAATACATTCGCGCGCACCTGACATTGCCTTACGTTCCGCCGATTTCCCAAGACACGCTATTTGCAGCGGGCATTGACATGACAGAGCGCTCTTCCATCGTGGCAGTTCTCGATAGCTACCAGCATACGAACGCGCTGGCTCTAGTCTGCTTTTCCGCCTTTCTCGCGCGATTTGATGGATCTGGCGCTCTGCAGCGCGCGGCGCCGCCACTCATTGATGAAGATAGGCAATACCTCCCCCCGATCCGGGCGGCGCTGCCGCGACTCGTTCCCATCACAGAAATGCCGCGCTCGCTCGCGAACCTCGTTCACGAACTAAATGGATTTGGTGAAGATTCCGATCCCGCTCTTGTCGCCAGCATGTATCGGCACCTTGCTAATTGGCCAATCTATCTGGCGCTGGTAAGGACGTTTCTTGTACCGCTTCATGAATCGGGTGAATTGAGGACATTGGTCAGCGTAACTCGCCGCCTCGGAGAAGAACTTGGCGGCGCCGCGGCCGAGAGCATCTCCACGAGCGCACCTCAGTCTGGCGTAGAGGCTGTTCTCAGCGCCGTTCGTCGTTTTGTGCGTCATCCGATCGCGCGGATGACGGGCATCTGCTCTCTCATTCGTTACACGACGGTTGATTAGTCCGTACCAGCGTTGGTTGGACGGGGAACGAGAAACTGTGAGGGGCTACCTTGGCGGGATGTCGCCACCGCTAAACCATCGCTGCGGATCAACTCGCTTTCGGTTCTTGAATGCAGGAGCGCTACATGAGGGCACATGCTCCGAAAGATGTGACAGGATCGGGTTGGTCGAGATCGGCGCGATAAGGCGTCGATCATGAGATCGAGCAGATCCTTTTTAGTGGAGGAGTGACCGTAAAGACGCGTTGGCGCTGCGTCGCGAATAGCAGCGACCTTCCGTAGAGACGGAAGCCCGGCAGCCCTCTCAACCAAACGCTATCGCAAGAGCGTCGAGATAAGGCGAGGCCACGCTACGAATTAGGTCGAAACAAACGTACCTCCCGTGCCGCTCAGTACCGGTGTTGGAGGATGCTGTTTTTGCTAAGCGACAAACGGAACAGGTTGTCACGCGGCCTTACCACAAGGGGAGCAGGCACGGCTAGGCAGGCTGCTGGAAGAACAAGGGTCAAACACACCGAAGACCGCCTTCTACGTCGACAGTGTCCTACCGGTGATAGAATCCGGTCAGGCGTCCTACGTCGCTCTGGACGGGGGCGCGCCGGTCGAGGGTTTCGTTTTCCACCCGACACCGGGCCATAGCAGTGGCCACATGTCGATCGGCTTACGCTCCGGCGAAGGGTATGGCTTCTTCGCCGGCGACGTGATGCACCACCCCGTCCAAGTGTACCAGCCCGACTGGAGTTTGGTGTTTAGCGATTCTCCAGTTGATGGGTGCAAGTCCCGGAAATGGGCACTAAGTCACATGTCGGACACTGGAGCGCTGGTTTTCAGTTCGCACTTCCCCAGGTCTTCGGCAGGACGGGTGACGCGTAGGGCGGACGGCTTCGAATGGGCATTCGCGTGATATTTGGCCGCCATCTACGGGGTATCGTCGCAACGGCGACCCCACAGCCGGCCGTCGCGCAACCGGCCGAATCCGTCAGGATCCGTCCTTCCCGCGGCGGCTGAACGCTATGAATGCGGACATCGGCTCGCTTTGATGTGTGAGGAGAAGAATTGGCGCGATTGCCACAGGCAGATCATCGCCGATCATCTGCTAATTGCCGGCCACCAGGTGATCCACCTCGTGGATGCAAAGTTGCAAGAAGAAGCTACGCTGACGTCATTCGGCCTTCGTTCGACCGGCGGCACGATCCGGTACCCCGCGTCTCTCAAGCAACTCCGACTGGATTTTTAGGCCATGAAAGGCCTGTTAGCACGCGCTCGAATTGGCGCTGCCATCGATGCTGTCGGCGGGTGGACGAAGCATCCCGTCTCCGCCTTGAAGCCACCCGTTCGGTCAGACTTGCTGATGTTGCAGCACGGTCGGAGCATGGCATCGCCAGCCTGGAATCGGCCAAGAACTGCTTGCCCGCCCTAAGACACCGTTCTGAGCGTGGCGAACGCTGAACAAGGCGTTCCTCGAGTTATAAGCGATTTCCCGAACTCGAGGACCATGGACCAATCCGCCGCTACCGCTTATCTTCGCGCGTCAGCGCATGCGTTAGGCCGCGAATGAGGGGGGCTGCCAAAATGACAATCGGCAACATCATCAGCCAAGCCAGAGCCCATGATTGCAGCCAATGCCTAACGAACGCTCCAGCTGCCCAAAATGGGTAACTTGCAATTCCCGCCGCAATCAAGGTGGTCAGGCCTGACTGAATGGCTCCAAAGACATAGTGACTAAAGCGGCGAGGAATTCTTAACATGTTAAAGCAAGAGCCCATTTCTACGATCGACGTGGCCGAGTTCGACCCACCCCGCAGGCGGTCGCATGCGGCACCTCAAGATACCGACCATATTGATCAACCATCCGAACATAACCCGCGAAATGCTCCCTTAGCGCAACGGCTAGGATAAAGTCGAGGTACGCGGTCCGGCGAACTTCTTCGGAAGGTCCACCGATGTGCGACGCGCCGAAACGTTGCGGCGTCGTCAATCACTTCGGTTCATTAAGTAGTCTACGCTTTCGAAAGGGCATTAGCGATAAATGCGCGAACTGAAAGCAACCGACCTTGTGGCGCATGGGCTCGATAAGGCGTGGAGAACTCGGTCTATCCTCACGCTAGGGCTCTCTTCCGGTTTGTATCAAGCCTCGCATCGACGAGAGCTACTATGGCGTCGAGCATGGGGTTGTTCATGCCTTTCTGCCGTGCGGTAAGTTGCACAAGTCTGTCGGCGCGCTCGATGTTCGGCGCGCCATTGTTAAGCGCGCGCGCGGCAGAGGCCGGACGCGACAGGCTTTCGGCTGCAACAGCATATTTCTCGAATGGCACAAGTTCGTCGCGTGCGGCCCCGAGTCTCACGCAGACATCGATCACGAAATCATAGATCCTGCGCGACTCCGTTATGTCTGTATGCACGGCCTCCTTTGCTGTTCGCATGCCGTCCTTCGTGATGCAACGGTAGTTCCCCGCCATCAACATCGGCCATTTCGCGAGTGGCACGAACAGCGAATTGTGGAAGCGCAGCTTAACCGGCAGCTCGATCTTGCCCTCGGGGGTCTCGAACCTAACCGCATCAATGTCTGACGCGATATTGCGCAGGATATGGTTGCTGGCTTCGCTGTCGAAACGGGCGACCTTGAAATTAGTCGGCAGCGTCACTTCCAGCACATTCACCTTTTCATTAGGCGGACGAACGGCCTGCGGATCAGGGCTGCACAGGGTAAGCGTGCTCGGATCGAAATTATCCCACACCGCGGGATTAGTATAGGCAGATTTCAGCGCCTCACCGTCCAGAGCGGGTATACGCTTCATATAAGGCAGCGGCGGCATGTTCATGATCGACATACATGGCACGCGCGACTTCGCCACCGCATCGAGAAGTTCACGGACCCCAGCCGATCCATACTGAGGCTCCTGCATTGCCAGTCCGATCAGATCGAAGTCCTTCGGACTGACGTCACGAGGTCCAACTGCCGTCACCTTGCCCGGCAGCTTGCGGGAATCGATTTCGATCGGCTCCCTGCCGCGGATCGGCATTCGCACCCTAAAGCCCTCGGCATTGATCAACTCAGCTTCGGCTGGCAAGCAAACCAGCGTGATATTGTGCCCGCCAAACATCACCTTCGATGCCAGTAACGATCCATACGAGGCCCCAAGAATGAGGATGTTATATTTGTGCACGGCCATTTCACCTTCTCGGTTGATTGCAGCTACGCGCGCGTCCACGCGGCTCGGCGCGGACACGAAGGGTCTGTCAGCGGCATCGGATTTAGCTCACCTCGCCGCGAGCACCGCCGGCAACCCGCTCAGGCCTTTCACCCGGTAATCTGGATCGAGCCCGAACTGATCCATCTGCATACGCATGGCGCGAAACATGGTCAGCGGACGCACCATGTCAGCTTTCTTGCATTCCAATGCCATCGCGTCTGCAGTCACACGTTCGATCCAGGCGACGTTAAGCCCGAACGCCTTCGCGCCGCAGGCATCGAACGGATTGGACGACACGAACAGAACCTCGTTCGATTTCACGCCGAGTTTTTCCTCGATCAGCGTGTATGTTTCCGGACTCGGCTTGAAGACCTTCTTCGAGTCGATGCTGATGGTGGCGTCGAGAATTTTGTCGAGGCCGGTGTTGTGCACAAGCGCGTTGAGCATGCCGCTCGACCCGTTCGATAGGATCGCCAACTTGTAGCCTTTCAGGGCCGCAAGCGCGTCCTTTGCATCCGGGTAAAGATCGAGGTGGACATATTTGTCCATGATGCGGTCGAATATGCTGGTGCTGTGCTTCAATCCGAGGACTGCCAGTGTATAGACGAGCGATTCGCGCGTGATGACTTCGAAGTCCTCGTAACGTCCCATCAACGAACGAAGCCAGGTATATTCGAGCTGCTTCATCCGCCAGATCTGGCTGATGATTTCCCCGTAGCCGGGAAACGCCTCGTCGGTCACGGTCGCTACCGATTGCACGTCGTAAAGCGTGCCGTAAGCATCGAATACCAGAGCCTTGATTGTCATGGATTCAGTCCACTGTCTCAAAAAACGTGTGCGGAATTTGGGAACGATGCTTCGGCTGTTTCGACAGCCGAAGCATCGTGGGTTTCTATTTCGAGGTAACGCCGGTATGGACCTGCAGTGAGAAGTCGTCGAAGCGCGCTTCGTTCTCCGCATCGCGCCCGTACAGCGTCGTCCCGAGATAGCAGCCGAGGAAGCCGAGCGGCAACGAGACGATCGTGGGGTTCACCAGCGGCCACAAGGCATCCGCGCCGCGCATCGCAGGCCCGATCATCGCCAGCGCTACCGAGGAGATCAGGCCGAAGGACATTCCGCCGACAACGCCGCCAGTGTTGAAGCGCCGCCAGAACAGCGACAGAACCAGCACCGGGAAGTTGGCGCTCGCCGCAACGCAGATTGCGAGGATCACCAATACCGCGACGTTGATACCCTGCGCAAGAATCCCAAGCACCATCGCCAGCACGCCGATCGCAATTGCTGCGACACGGGCGATCACGACCTCCTTCTTCGGATCGGCTTTTCCCTGCTTCATCCAGTTTGCGTAAAAGTCGTGCGCGATTGCGCCCGAAGTCGACAATGTAAGTGCCGAGACCACTGCCAGGATGGTGGCAACCGCAACCGCCGCGACGAAGCCGAGCATCAGATCGCCGCCGAACGTGCCTTTGCCGCCGCCGAGAAATTGCGCGAGCAGCGGCAGCGCCAGATTGCCGCCGCCGCCAGCCGCCTTGATCGCGTCCTGCCCGACGAAAGTAGCTGCGGCTATGCCGAACAACGTTGTTCCCGCAAAGAACGCCCCTGCCAGAAACATCACCCACACAACCGAGCGGCGCGCCGTCTTGGCATCTGGCACGGTGTAGAACCGCGTCATGACATGCGGCAGCCCCGCAAGACCGAGCACATATCCCAGTCCGAGGGAAATCTGGTCGAATGGGTCCTTCAGGTAATTGCCCGGCAACATATAGTTGGCGCCAATTTTTGCTTCCGCATTGTCGAACAAAGTCAGCGGATTGAACTTCACCAACATCAAGATCATCACCAGAATGATGGCGCCTGCCGCGAGCATCAGACCCGCCTTCACGATCTGAACCCAGGTCGTCGCGATCATGCCGCCGAAGCCGACGTAAACGATCATCGAAATGCCAACCAAAATGATGGACCAGTCGTAGGAAATTCCGGTCAGCAGCTTCACCAAAACGCCGGCGCCCGCCATCTGCGGCATGAGGTAGGCGAAGTTGACCACGATGGTCCCTACAATGGTCGCGAGCAACGAGGTGCTCGTTTTCATCCGGCTCTGGATCACGTCGCCGAGCGTGTATTTTCCCGTATTGCGTAGTGGTTCAGCGATCAAAAACAAGACCGTACAGAATGCGACCAGCGGCCCGATTGCGTAAAACGCGCCATCCATACCGAACAGCGCGGTCAGCCCCGTAAAGCCGAGAAAAGCCGCGGCGCTGCACCAATCACCCGCCAGCGCGAAGCCGTTTTCGGCCGCGGTCAACTTACTGTCTGCGGCGTAGAACTCGCTCGTGGTGTGCGTGCGCTTGGCGGCCCAATATGTGATGCTGAGCGTGATCAAGAGAATGACGATGAAAATCGAGAGTGTCGTGCTCATCGCGACGCTCCCGCGCCGGTGATGTCAAAGGCAGCTTTGGCCGCCAGCGGATCAAAGACGTTGTTGGCGATGCGGACATAGACGATGGCAAGTATCCAAGAGAGCAGATAGTTGATTGCGATCAGCAGGTATCCGACATTGAATGCGCCGGTGACCTTGATAGCCATGATGCTTTTGCCGAATGCGGCCAGCACGGTAAGGCCGATGTAACCGACCATGAAGATGATCGTCATTGGGACAAGGTATTTCAGTTTTTCCCCGACGAGCGCCCTGATTGACGCGTGCGCCGCCTCGATCGATTTCGAGTTAGCTGCCATGAGAATTTCCCCCGTTGTTTTGGTCTGGCGTTTCTGGCGTTCGGCATGTGCATCGTTGGCGAAACCACGAGAGACAGACGCGCACCCGCCTAAGGGGGCTAGGCGCAATGTCGGGCTCTGTTAGGCGCGCGCCAAAGTTCGATCGCGGCAATACAACCGGCGTCGATATGGACAGGCGGGAATGCTCGCTCCCTGTGAGATTTTCTCCCGCATTGCAGCAGGTTGATCCGGCCCTCGCGACGATTGCAAAGAGCGGCTGCGTCCTCTTTACGGGGGTGCCGTAAAGTGACAAAATTAATTAAAGCGATGGTCACAATCGTATTTTGTAATAACGGAGAACGGCGATGAATTTCGACATCGACTGCCTGCGCACGTTCGTGCTTGTCGCCGACAGCATGAGTTTCTCGCGCGCAGCAGAGACGGTCGGTCGATCTCAATCCACCGTCAGCCAGCAGATCGGCAAGCTCGAAGTCCAGATCGGCAAGAGCCTGCTCGACCGGCGAAAGGGCCGCGTATTCGAATTGACATCCGAAGGCACCAAGCTGCTTCAGTACGCGCGCCGCATGTTGCAGCTAAACGACGAAGCCTATGCCTCGATGTCCGACGACGTGCTGACCGGCTTCGTGAGGCTTGGCGTCCCACTAGATTTTTTTGGACGAGATTTCACGACTTGGCTCGCTGGCTTCAAGGCGATGCATCCGATGGTCGGTCTCGAAATCGAAGCCAACCAATCCGAGAATCTGATGAAGCGCAGCGCTCGGGGCGAATTCGATCTAGCTTTTTTCAAGCAGGATACCGGAGCTAAACACGGTACGGTGACGCTGCGCGAGCAACTCGTCTGGGTAGCCGGCGCAAATTATCTGCCGGACGCGCTCCAATCGATACCGCTAATCTTGTTTCCCGAAGGCTGCGCTTATCGCCGCTGCGCGATCGCTGCACTTGGAGAAGAACAACGAAACTGGCATCTCAGCTTTGTCAGCCCGAGTTTCGAGTTGCTGCGAGCCGCCGCGAGCGAAGGAATGGGCGTTACGGTTCTTGCTCGTTCGCTGGTGACGGCGCCGCTGCGGATTATCAACCATAATGTCAGGTTGCCGGAATTGCCGACGGTTGAACTGGTGTATTCGCAGGGACGACACACGAATTCCCGCGTCGTTGGAGAACTCGCAACCTACCTCGCCGACAATTTGGCGAACTGCATTTCAATCCCCGCCAGCGGCGCGGCTTGAAGCAGCGCTGCAACTCAGCCGCGCAGACGATCGCTGACCTTAAGGCGCCAGGGTACAACCGGAAGGCGCACGAGCGGTCAACGTCAGGCGCTGGAAACGGCAAGCGTGACGATCGACGATCTCATCGCCGGAATGGGCGTCGGACGGTCGAGCCGCATGCCGTTGTCGGGGAAAAAGTCGACGCTTGGACTGACACAGCTGAGGTGCCAGCAACGCTGATGAGTCCGGTATTGAGGGACTAGTCATCAACGATATTTCGACCTCTACGGCGTTGACCTACGGATCGTCAAGCTGCATTCTGGATCATATGATCAATAATTACTTCCGCGGCCAAGCACCAAGCGGGGGTTGCCGATGCCGTATCCCGAGGGAGGCGATAATGCACACCAACGGGCCCGTGCTCCGTTCGATGACGGCAACAGCCGTGAAGTTACCGATGAAGAGGCCGCTCGGCACCAGTGCCAGAAGCATCAACGAAGCTTGCCTGTTGCTGGTCGACGTTTTGACGCAAGACGGGATCCAAGGGCACGCCTACGCATTTTGTTACCAAGCAGCGATCGCACGATCGTTGGTGCCAATCGTGGCCGAACTGAGCGAGCAGTTAGCCGGCAGCCCTCTTCTCCCTGTCGACCTCGCATATGCGGTTGCGAGGCACTTCAGGCTTCCAGGTCTGACCGGCCCGCTGGCAATGGTCGCCTCATCGGTCGAT
The DNA here is from genome assembly GCA_003963435.1 of Bradyrhizobiaceae bacterium. Taxonomy (GTDB): domain Bacteria; phylum Pseudomonadota; class Alphaproteobacteria; order Rhizobiales; family Xanthobacteraceae; genus Bradyrhizobium. Next base: position 104,842 of record RXJC01000004.1, read on the forward strand.
ACTGCGGTTTGGGATGCACTGGCCAAATCAGCCGGCAAGCCACTTGCGGTCTATCTTGGGGCCAGCCCTCAGCCGATCCCGGCCTATAACAGCAATGGACTCGGATTGATGCCGGCGGAAGCCGCTGCCGACGAAGCCGAGGCTCTATTGGCGGACGGGTTTGCGGCGGTCAAGCTCAGGCTTGGGCGGACCAATTTCGAGCTCGATCTGGCTGCTGTCAGGGCGGTGCGTCGTCGGCTACCGGATTCAATACGGCTGATGGTCGATTTCAACCAGGCACTGACGTTTTCGGACGCGATGCTATACGCGCTCGCGCTCGACGACGAGGGCATTTACTGGATCGAAGAGCCGATCCGGCATGACGACTACGCGCATATGGCGCAGATCGCTCAAGCCGCGCGTACGCCGATTCAGATCGGGGAAAACTTTACCGGATTGGCTCCGATGGCGGCAGCGTTGGAAGCACGCTCCTCCGACTACGTGATGCTCGATCTCGACCGGATTGGCGGTGTGACCGGCTGGCAGCGCGCCTCCGGGCTCGCCTCCGCTTATAACCGCGAAGTATCGTCGCATCTTTTTCCCGAGGTGAGCGTGCATTTGCTGGCGGCAACGCCAGGGCGCCATTGGCTTGAATACGTCGACTGGGCCGATCCGATCCTACAACAACCGCTGCGTATCAAGGACGGCCTGGCAATACCTTCCAGCGTTCCAGGCAACGGCCTTGCCTGGAACGACGATGTCGTCGCGAAATACCGGCTAACCTGATCGGTAAGGAAGGCGGTGCATGATGGATCCTGCCTCCTTGAGAAAATTGGCTGCCCGCCAATGGCGCGATTATCAGTGCGGCATGCCAGGGACTATATTTGCCGATCCGGACGTAGCATTGACCCTGGATGACGCGTACAAAATCCAGATGGAGTTCGCGGGCCTGCGCCGCGCCGCTGGTGACGCTGTGGCCGGCTACAAGGTCGGTTGCATCGGCTCCGGCGTCGTCGAACAGTTCGGCATGAGCGGGCCGATCCATGCCCGGCTGTTTCGTAGTGAGATCCACACGTCCGGCTTAGCTCTTCGCCACCGGACTTACGCCAACCCAGCGATCGAAGGCGAGATGGCGCTGCGGATTGGGCTCGACGGTGGAATAGCGGCGGCTTTTCCGGTCATCGAGTTGCACCAGTTCGTGTTCAGGGCTACGCAGAAGACGCTTTCCGAACTCGTCGCCAATAACGGCATCAACGCTGGCGCGGTCATCCCGGAGCATCTCAAGGCGGCCCCGCTCGAAGCCTGGGCAAACGCCCGCACGTTATCCATTTCGATCAACGGCGCGAACGTTGAGACTGGTGCTTTGTGGGCCATGGCCGGCGGCGCCCCCGAAGCTCTCGAGTGGCTTCGCGGTGACCTCCTTCGTTTCGGCGAAGTTCTGATGCCCGGAGATCTCGTGCTAGCAGGGACTCCCCTTGGCCTTCACCCTGTTCAAGTGGGCGACTGTGTTGTCGTGTCGATCGATGGAAGGGAATGCGTCGATTGCCGATTTGAGTAACGATCAAAAGGCTTAACTCAAGGGCGTCATGACGACGGCCCGAAAGGACTGACGGTCGGTCATGTGTCGATACCACCGGTAGAGATTGGGCAATTCTGGACGATGAATGTCCAGCGCGTACCACCTATGAACGGTGATCGCGGCTGGAATGTCCGCCATGGAAAAAGAATCGCCGACCAGAAAGCCGCGATCGGACAGACGGGAGTCCAGTATCTGCGCGGCAGCGAGCGAGAGGCTTTCGGCCCTCGCGATGACTGTCGCGTCGCGCTTTACGGCCGGCGTCCTGACGAGTTCGATGAACAATGGGCGCAGGGCAGGCCAAAAGACGGTGGCCTGCCAATCCATCCAACGTTCCGCGTCGAACCTGGTTCTGACGTCCGCTGGATAGAGGTCGCCGCGTCCGCTCTGTTGCGCGAGATAACGCACTATGACATTCGATTCCCAAAGCTGAAAATCGCCATCCTCGATGGTGGGAACGAGACCGTTCGGGTTGAGAGCACGATATGTGGGCGTGTTGGTAAGCCCGAACTCGTGACCCGCATCGATCCGATCGTAGGGCAAGCCGAGTTCTCCGCAACACCAGAGTACTTTCTGGACGTTGATGGAATTCGCTCGCCCCCAAATCTTGAGCATCTCGGTTGATCCTTATCGGTCCACTTGTGGTACAATGACCACAAGTGGACTACTGCTGTTGATGTCGGAGCTAGGCGGGAAGTTTGTCCGCCAGCACGAGCGGTTGGCGAATCTCTGGAGCCGCGGCGAGCAGCTCAGAGGCGTTCGCCATGAGTGCGGCGGCGACGGCGCCGTTCAGGTGGGCGGTCCGTCCGGCTTCATCGTTGAATGTATCAAAGATCGCGAACGTCGCCTTGTCGAAACGCACGGCGAACCACGCGACGGTGCCGCTCTCGGCCAGGACGAGGCTGCGTGCATTCGCAAGAAACGTCGCGACCTCTTCTTCCTTGCCTGGCTTTGCTTTCAGCTCAACATAGATTGCGAAATGCGTCATGAATGGTCTCCTTTTATGCGGCCTAGCGCCGAACCTCTACACCGAGCTGAGGGCGATCATTCCGTGGCTAGAGTGCCGAATGGTCGCGAACCGCTTCCACCAATGCAGCCTTGAGATCGACAAAGCGCTTGTCGAGGGCTTCGGGGTCGTCGCGGTTCAAGGCGATCATTTTGGCGCGCGCCTCGCCTCCGCGGATGACTTCGAAGGCGTCCTTCTCCATCCCCTCGATAACAGCCGCAGCTACCGCGCTTGCCGGCTCACGGGTGAAGCCCAGCTCCGGCCCCGCACGTGAAGAGCGCATCATCGGCGTGTCAGTCGCGCCGGGATACACCGTCATGACATGTACACCCTCGCCTTTCAGTTCTCGGCGAAGCGACTCGCCGAACTTCGCCAGACCGCCCTTCACGCCGGCGTAGGTCGCATAGAACGGTGCCGCAACAAGCGCGATGCCCGACGTGACATTGACGACCAAGCCGTCCCTGGTCGCCCGCAGCGTCGGCAGGGCAGCGCGGGTCAGGAGAATGGGCGCGACGAGGTCGACCTCAATCATCGCCCTGATTTCGGACTCCGTCGTGTCTTCGAGCCTACCGGCCCTGACCCCGCCGGCATTGTTGATGAGGATGTCGAGACCGCCAAGCTTCTCCAGCGCGAGTTTGAGCGACGTCTCCCGTCCTCGATCGGTGCTGACGTCCGCCGCGATGGCGTGGACCCTTCGTCCTGCATGGCTAAGCCGCTTGGCGGCTTCTTCAACGACATCTGCCCGGCGGCCAGTTATCGCGACTGTTGCGCCTTTTGCCAGCATCGCCTCGGCGATCGCCAGCCCGATGCCGCTGGAGCCGCCGGTGATGAGCGCTCGTTTTCCCTGAAGTTTCATCTGACCTCACTGGTTCGATTACTTGAAGATGTTGGGTGCCGGCTTTATCGGGTAGCTACCTTCGGGTAGTTGGACGGGAAGAGCGAGCGGCGCGTCTCGTCATCGACCTCCTTTTTGAAGGTATGATCCTTTCCTACCGCACGAGCTTTTGCCACGGCTGGCCGCACGTCGATCGCACGGTACCAACGATCGATATTGGGAAACGCCGCGAGAGGTCCACCCTCGCTCGGCAGCACGCGCGGGGCCCGCTCCAACCATCCCCAGGCGGAAATATCAGCGATCGTGAAGTCAGTGCCGACGATAAACTCACGATCTTTCAAATGGGCATCGAGCACCTCGTAGTGCCGCTCGACTTCCCGACGGTAGCGATTAATCGCGTAGGTCAGCTTTTCGGGGGCTGCGTGCTGAAAGTGCACAGCTTGCCCGGAGAACGGTCCGATACCCGTTGCGATAAAAAGCAGCCAAGAAAGCAATTCCGGCTTGTCGGCCGGCGAACCCATCAGACGTCCGGTCTTCTCGCCGAGGTAAAGCAAGATCGCGGTGGAATCGAAGACCCTGGCTTCCTTCCCGCCCGGCCCCTCCGTGTCGACGATGGCAGGCACCTTGCCATTCGGATTGATAGCCCGAAACTCCGGGGTATGTTGCTCTCCCTTGCTCGTATCCACCGGAACCACTTGATAGGCCAAGCCGGTCTCTTCGAGCATCAACGCTACTTTCGCAGGATTGGGCGTGGGGTGGAAATAGAATCGAATCATTGACTTTCTCCCTTTTTGTTGCCCTCATTGGACGAGGTGGCAGCGAGACCAACGCCCATCGCGATGACGAAAATGGCGGCTGCCGATGGCCATGATGGCCATTCGCCGAGAACTGGTATTGCCAAGAGGGTCGTCGTGACAGGCACAAGTGCAATGATCACGGCAGCCGCGCGAGGTCCAAGCAGCACGACGGCGCGGTTGAACGCAAAGAGCGCAACCACGCTCATCATGATGCCTTGGTATATCGACTGAAACACGAGTTCGCCTTCGGACGCGGATGTCAGGTTCGAAAGGCTCAGTCCGATATAAAGCGGCAGGTAGACGATGGCCGACCAGAAGCAGATGAGTGCCGCCGCCTGAAGGGATGTAACGCCGGCTCGCGGCAGCCGTAGTGTGTAAACCGCCCATAGGACAGCGGCAGCCACAAGAGCCCCGGCACCGCCGATATCCAAGCGGCCTTCTGCCTGGACATAGACGCAAACCAAGGCGAATAGCCCGGCGGCGATCAAGCCGTAGCCGCTCAGCTGGCGCCGGCTCGGCCTTTCGCCAAGAAATGCCCAGGCAACGAGCCCGGCAAATACCGGCATAAGGGCCGGCGTCACAGTAGAAGTCATGGTGGCCGATGTGGCCTGCAAGCCAAGGGCAACCATCAGAATGAAGGGAGCGCCCCAAAGCAGAGCCAGGATGATGCCGCCCGGCCAGGCCCGGACACGCAGACGCAGTGGTCCAACAAACAGCACCGGTGTTAGAAAAAGTGCCCCTTCGCCTAAACGAAGTGCCATAACGTCCCAGACGCGAAGATCCTGACGAAGGCCCACACGGGTGACGACGAACCACCCGGAGAGAACGACGACCGCCACAATTCCCCACATGACACCCTGAGTCATCTGCCAGGGATTGGACACGGCCATAGTGGTCCGGGCCGGAAGGTTGTCGACTGTCGCCATGTTCATTCAATTAGCTATCGTTGCAGCCGACATCGAAAAACCAGTTCATTTTTAGATCATACGATCTAAAACGAATCAAGCCGGTTCGGCGACGGAAGGGTGACGGGCGACGATCACATCAGGGCGACGAAGTCGCCGGAACGCGATACAGGCGTCCGGTCCGGTCCAAATCCTCAACTGTCCAAGGAGCGCCGATGCCGCCGATCATCCAACGAAGAATCGACCAGAGATCACGATCCAGTAGATCCCCATCGATCGGCTCCAGGGCATCCACAACGGCATAAATTTCAAGACCCGTTGGAAAGGGGGCACCGCTTCTGCCGATAAAAATGAACGCGTAGACGCCTCCTGATGGAGTATGGACGAATCCGGGCTCGCTGAGTCCCTTTCGGTCCAGATCAAACGTCCGGACGAAAAAGTCGCGGAACTCCGGGTAGTGCGCGACGCGGTCCTCCGCCAACGCAAAGGAAAGCCGTTTTCCTTCAAGGTTCGGCATCTTGATGGGAGTAACTTCAGTCATTGCTTGCCCCCGTTCGCGTCAAGCCGATCCAAAAAGGAGCCGATCAGCCGGGCGATCTCGGGAGCCGAATCTTCCTGTAGGAAATGTCTGCCCGTGACGAGATGGGGTCCCTCGGCGTGGGGCAGCAGCCGCTTGAAGCGGCTGGCGAACGTCGCCGCGTCGAAAACCTCATCCTCGCGTCCCCAGATGATAAGAGCAGGCAGCTTGGAGGAAGATAGTTCCTGCTCCAGCCATTTGAAACGCTCAAAGGCCCGCGCGTTCTCGTCAAGTGGAATCCAGCGTGGCCAAACCCAGGTCAGAAGTCGCGTAGCCGGATCCGGGAGAACGGTTTCATAGGCGGCCTGTGCTGTGTCAGCAAACCGCTCCCGATCGACCACAGAGAGATAGACGCCGCGGCCGGCGAGCGCACGATGATTTCCCAGGAGATAAGGGCCGATCAGCGGGGCATGCATCATCCTCCATGGAAAAATGCGGGTGTGAAACTCCGCCGGCGGCATGGGCCATGCCCAGGTGCTCATGATCGTGAGCGCACGAACCCTAGCGGGATTGCTCATGGCGAATGATAGCCCCGTCGGTCCGCCCCAATCGTGGCAGACAAGGGTGATCCGCGTAAGGTCGAGCTGGCGCATGAGCGCCGTCAAATTGGCTGTGTGTCCATCGAGACAATGGGCTTGTTCACGAGTCGGCTTTTCTGACAGGCCAAATCCGATCATATCGGGCACGATCACGCGTCGCCCCGCGCTGACAAGGGGCGCGATCATGTCGCGATAGAGGAACCCCCAGGTCGGATTGCCGTGGAGGAGGACCACGGGTTCCCCTTCCCCTTCATCTACGTAATGCATGCGCCAGCCATTGACGTTCGCGTAGCGCGGCGCATAGGGCCATCGATCACGCAAGGTCGCGGGGAGCACGCTGTCCGATTGGATGGTCACTGTTCCCTCCACTGGCCCGACTGCTTGTTCTCTCATCGGCGCCGATGCCGCCACGAATATAGATCGAACGCTCCATAACGAAAGCGACGAATCGCCGTATTTGAGCATACCTGCTCCAGCGGTATGAGGGCTTTGGGGGCGCCCGTGCAATTGTCAGGCGACCAGTTTGAATGCTATGCAGCCATGTTGCGGCCGCTCAGGGTCGTAAGGGAGAGCTGCGATAATGGCGAGGCCGCGCGAGTTCGACGAGGCTGCGGTGCTAGATGCTGCCATCGAGAGGTTTTGGCACCGCGGTTATGAGGCGACGTCCGTGCGCGATCTGGCCGACGAAATGAATATCGCCGGCGCAAGCCTCTACAACGCTTTCGGCGATAAGCGATCATTATATGTTCGGGCGTTGAATCGGTATCTAGACCAAAGCTTCCGCGAGCGAATACGTCGAATTGAGCCCAGCCTGCCGCCTCGCGAGGCTATCGTCGCGTTTCTGCAGGAAATCGTCAAAAGGTCTCTTGCCGACAAGAAGCGTCGCGGCTGCATGCTTGTGAACTCGGCCATCGAGAGCGCCCCGCACGATGCCGAGTTCTTCGAAGTCGTCGCCGTTTTCCTTGATGAGGTCGAGAGATTCTTCTTTCGATGCGTCAGTAATGGTCAGAAAGACGGGACCATCACGAAGGCGCTTTCGGCCGAAGACCTCTCCAAGTCACTGCTCGGCATTTTGCTTGGTATTCGTGTGTTGGCGCGCGTACGGCCAGAGCGAAAGCTGCTCGAGGGACTTTTACGGCCAGCATTTTCTTTGTTGGACAACACACCATCCGCGAAACGTCGCAAGACGGCGTAGTCGATCCCTGCAGGTTAGTACCGATCTGCTAAGCGAGCAGGAACGTACGGAGGTTCGCTACGCCCATGCGGGAGTAAGCGCTGCTGCGGTGGGTGATGACGGTTGTCTCGGCAATGCCCAATTCCGCGGCGATTTGACGAGCAGACATTCCGGCCTTGACCCTTGCCGCGACTTGCAGCTCGCGGATGGTCATGCGTGGATACCGCACCCTCAGGTTCATTTGAATCTCGTCGATCGTAGCAATCCTAGGGCCGCAAACTGTCTCCTCAACACCACCCCGGAGGTCGAGGCTTGCCATCAATATCGGTAAAATGGCGCGAGTTCGATCGAGTTCGCGATCGGAAAAGCGGCCGTTGCGGCGGCTGCGATAGACACTGACGGAGATCGATCGCGTCGATCCGACGCACACGAGCGAAAGCCGATCGGCAATCCCGGTTCGACTATAACAGGCGCGTCGGTACTGGGACGAAGAGATCTCGCCCGCCGTTTGATAGGTGACGTAAGTGCCGGCGCGGCGACGCGTCGCCAAGTCGAAGTTAACGTCGTTGGCGAAATGCTCCATGTAGCCAATAGCAGCCTTGCGGGCGTTCTCCGCCGCTGTCGTGGTCGCCGTTCCGACAAGAGTCGGGTCACCGGCGCCTGAGTAAGTGAAGATCGATACGAAGTCCGCGCCGACGCATCTCCGGCAGAACTCCAGCATGGCTTCGACGAAACGGCCCGTGCTCGCCGCGCGGATCAACGTGACCATTCCTTCGACGTCCACGTCCACCGTCACCGCGCAATCCGTAACCATCCGAACCGTCGGCATCGATACCCTCCCCTACTGACCACGTCTCTCCTCAGGGCTGAGGAGTGCCCTTCGCGGATTTGAGCGCTATATTGAAGCAATCGCGAGCAATAGTCGATACGGAGGCAGTGATGTCGAAAGATGCACTTTTTCAAGATGTCATCCGAAAGCGCCGCAGCGTGCGGAAGTTCGAACCCGGCCGCAGCGTCGATCGTGACGTACTGCAACGCATCGTCGATTGCGGCCGCTGGGCTCCATCTGGCGCTAACGTACAGTGTTGGGATTTCGTTGTTGTGGATGATCCTGCTGTGCGCGACAGAGTCATGGCCGTATTCTTGCGGCAGGCGCAGCGTCTGGTCGACCACGCCAAAGGCTTCCCGGCCGTCAAGAAGACCTATTTGGCCAATACCATCGCAATCATCTTCGTCTTGGGCGATCCGCGCTGGAAGGCTTGCTTTCCCCAGGCTACCAGCGAGGAATGGGATGCCGAATATCGCGCGAACAATGAGGCGATCTTCCTTTGCTCGCTTGGAGCCGCCGTACAGAACATCCAACTCGGGGTGGCGGCAGAGGGCCTGACATCAGCCTGGCTGTCCGGCGGCGGCGAGGACGAGACCAACCGTGAACTCGCGGAGGTGTTGGGCTATCCGGTTTGGATGAAGGCCTACGGCACGATCCCCATTGGTTATCCCGCGGCCGATCAGAACCGGCGTTACCGGCGGCCTCTTGGTCAATTGCTGCATTGGAACGGCTATCAGCCGCACCAATACCGCTTGCACGCGCAAGTCGACTTCTACGAGAGCACGCTTCGTCCCTTCGCCATGTATCGCGACGAAGAGACCATGACCAACTGGCCTGACCGCGACGAGATGCTTGGAGACTGGAAAGAGGCATTCACAGGTGACATCACCAACCCTGATCACATGTTGGAAGCAGAAGCCGACTTCTCAAAACCAAGGATCATCGGCCAAGCAACAAAGCGCCGCAAGACCTGAAGCCTGGGGATCGAACTAAGCGGCCCGCACGGTGGTGAGGAACGTTCCGACCTCACTTTTCAGGCGCTGACTTTGTGCCGAGAGCGACCGAGCCGCGGAGAACACCTCGGCCGAAGCTGACCCGGTCTCGGCCGCCCCCTTCTCGACGTCACTTATGTTGGAGGCAACCGTGCTTGTCCCGTCGGATGCCTGTTGAACATTTACGGCAATTTGCCGTGTAGCGGCTCCTTGTTCCTCTACTGCGATCGCGACCGTCGACGAAATCTCCGAGACGCGATTGATTGTTTCCGTGATTTCCCTGATCGCCGAGACCGACTCTTCGGTAGCCTGCTGAATGGACGATATTTGTTGAGAGACCTCACCTGTCGATTTTGTCGTCTGCTCTGCCAGCGACTTCACTTCGGCCGCAACGACCGCAAACCCTCGACCAGCCTCGCCTGCCCTTGCGGCTTCAATCGCGGCGTTCAGCGCTAGAAGATTGGTTTGCGCCGCGATCGTGCTGATGACATCTATGACATCTCCGATACGTTTTGCGGCCTCCGACAGCTTGGTCACGCCGCCGTTCATCTGCTCGGCTTGCGTCGCGGCTTGGACGGCTATCTCCGCGGATTCCCTGACCCGCGAGCTTATCTCTTGAACTGTCGATGCCATCTCCTCGGCGGAAACAGCGACAGACTTGACGTTGGAGGACGCGGCATCGGCGGCCGAAGCCACCACGGAGGAAAGCTCCGCCGTTTTCTCCGCGGTCACAGTTAGCGAATTTGCTGACGATTCCATTCCAGTCGCTGCGGACGAGACATTGTGAATAATCTCGCCAATTGAGTTCTCGAACGCTGTCGCGAGGCGCTCCATATCCTGCTTTCTCTGGTTCGCGGCGCGCCCCTCCGTCTCGGCCTGCCGGGCTTTGAGTCTTTCTACTTCCAGGCCGTTGGTTTTGAAGATCTCGACTGCCCTCGCCATTTGCCCGATTTCGTCGCGACGGCCTACTTCTGGCACGTCGACCTGAAGATCGGCGGCGGCCAACCGCTCCATGGCGGCCTTCAGGTTGGCGATCGGACGCGACAGGCCTTTGATGCACACCCGCATGGCCCCAGCCAGGGACAGGGCCAAACCCAACGTCACCAGAACGACTGCCAAGCGGATTCCGGATCTGGCCTCGGCCGAAACGCTTCTCGCAGTTGCTCTTGCGTAAGCAACGAGATCATCTACGACCCTAGTCTGCTCGTTGAGGACCTCCACGGCCAACGGCGCACATTGCGACTTCAGGAGTTCGACCGATTTCGCGGTGTCGTCCGGGGTATCCGCACTCGCCACCGCCTGCACAACTTGCGCGCATCCGCCAAACATCGCCAGGGCCTTGAGATGCAAACCGGCAAGCTCTTCGGCCTTCTCCGGTATCAATCGGAGCGCCTCTGCATAACGCTCTTCGTACATCTTCTGTTCTTCGGCATTTCTGGACAGCAAGTGTGAGCTGCCTTCGGCCGACGTCTCCGTCACGAGCTGATAGACCAAAGATACGAAGCTCTCGATGTCGCGGCTTCCTCTCGCGACCGCAACTGTGGCTGCGTCGACACGATTGACAAGGTTGGAATACCCCTCATCGACTTGGTTCATCCTGACGGCTGCGAAACCGATGGAAAGGACGCTCGCCATGCCTAGAATGGCCACGATGATGGCAACCTTCCAAACAATTCTGAAATCATTCAACCAAGCCATCTAACACTCCCGCCCGATTCGCGGTTGAATCGTTGCGGTAAAGAATGTCCGCGGCGCTGATTAAGGATTTCTATATTATTTAACGACCGATCCAAAATGTTTTAGACTAGACGGTCCCACTTATCCTTTGGAGGGACGTTTCGAACGAGCCGAGTTTGGCCCTCGCCTTGAAGGCCCCAGCCGCGTCGTACCCTAAACACGGCCGCCTGATCGTGGCATCGTGATCCGGTTGGTAATCATGTTGTTTTATATCGATTGTCCTATAATCAGGCACGTCAACGCATTACAGTTAGTAGCGGGGACGGCATGTAACATGTGCCGTCACCGCGGCGTATGACCATACGTGCCCAGTCAGGGCACACCTAGCAAACCTTTTTGGAGAGACTGCATGTCCGCCAAGTCCGTCGTAAGTTCCGCCCTTCTCGCCACCGCGATCGCGACCGCCATGGCGTCGGTGGCATACGCCGCCCCGCTGACCAAAGAAGAAGGCGCAGCCGCCACGGCGGCCCACAAGGAGAAGGGCTACGGCGTCTCCCTCAAGGGCCAGAATGACTGCGCGGCCGGTCCTGGCACGACCTGCCAAGGCACATCGACCGTCGACTTCCAGGGCGACTCCTGGAAATTCGTCCGTGGCGGCACTTGCACGAGCATTGAAGTGCCGGGCGGCAAGCACGGTTCGCTGAGCCCGATCAAGTCTTAACGAACACCGTTGCGAGCGGAGACGACAATGGATGCCGTCATGCAGAAACAGGACGCACGCCCGGATGGTCGTCTCCGCTTTCCAACCCTGCCGCTGGGTGGATTAGCCGGGACGAGTTTCAAGCCTGAGCATTTCAAGGCAATCTTGAGGGATGGACCTCAACGAGGATTCTTCGAGGTTCACGCCGAAAACTACATGGGCGCCGGCGGCCCACCTCATCGGTCGCTGCAGCGCATCCGAAGCGAGCATCCTCTATCGCTGCACGGCGTGTGCATGTCCATCGGCGGACCTCAGCCGCTGGACGGAGAACATCTTGGGCGCTTTTGCGCGCTGGTTGCGCGTTACGAGCCGGCGTTGATTTCGGAACATCTCGCTTGGTCAACGCATCAATCGACGTTTTTCAACGATCTCCTGCCTCTGCCCTACACGGAGGCCACGCTTGACTACGTGTGCTCGCACATTGATCAGGTCCAGGACGCTCTCCGTCAGCAGATATTGCTGGAGAATCCTTCGACTTACGTTGCCTTCGAGAATTCGACCATGAGCGAGACGGATTTTATCCGTACCATCGTGCGTCGTACTGGTTGCGCTCTATTGCTCGATATCAACAACGTTTTCGTTTCTGCCGGCAATCACGGATACCCGGCACTGGATTATCTCGCAAATTTCCCCCTCGACGAGGTACGGGAAATTCATCTTGCGGGCCATGCCGAGCAAAGCGACGACGAGGGCGAACGCCTCTTGATTGATAGTCACGACGGCCCCGTCGCCGATGCCGTATGGAAACTTTACGAGATTGTTGTGGCACGCTGCGGTGCGATCCCCACACTCGTTGAATGGGACAGCAATATTCCAGAATGGCGTGTTTTGAAAGCGGAGGCTGAGGCCGCGCAGCTCATTCTTGATCGGTCTTCGGCTCGAACCGTGACTATTGAACATGTCGCTTGAGCACGTCGAAGACTGGCGCCGATCGAGTTTCGCGGAACGTTTTGCAACGGGGTTGACAGACCCGACTTGTCCGACTCCAAGCGGGGTAATGGGGCCCCGTGGCAAGGGTGCCGTTAAGCGATACAACGTCTATCGCAATAACGTGACTGTTAGCTTGATCGACGCGCTGGTCGCAATCTACCCGGCTGTTCAGCGGATTACCGGGACGGACTTCTTTCGCGCGATGGCCCGCTTTCACGTTCGAGCAACTCCGCCGACGTCTCCATTGCTGTTCGAGTATGGGCGAGATTTTCCTGCCTTCATCGAGGGTTATAAATACGCGCAAGATATGCCGTGGTTAGGCGATGTCGCGCGTATCGAGCGCGCATGGCTCGATGCCTACCACGCTCCTGATGGGCCCGCGTTGCCAGCCGCCACCTTGGCGCAGGTGCCCGATGATCGTCTCGGCGACATCATCTTCCGAGCTCATCCGGCAACGAGAATCGTGCGGTCCGCCTATCCGGCTGTCGCAATCTTCGCGATGAACCGCGGCGATGGTCCGGCGACATCATTGAAGTCGAGCGCCGCGGAAGATGCTCTTATCACTCGGCCTGATATGGAGGTCGACGTACGGCTCTTGCCGCCGGGAAACGCAACATTTCTCGCAAGTCTCATTAACGGCGCAACGCTCGCTGAAGCGGCCTCGATAGCACTTGACGAGACGTCAATGTTCGACCTTACGGCCAGCATCGCTGGCATGATTGAAGCCGGCATCTTCACCACACTTTACCTTGGAGATTGAGAATGGAGGCCGGCAGCCAGAAAGGCTACGATTGGATCATTTTGCGCCTTACTATAGCAATCGAACGGGTTATCGGAATTATACAATCTATTGCGTTTCCTTCGCTCACCCAACTGGTGTTGCGGTTGGCATTGGCGGTCCCATTCTGGAAGTCAGGCATTCTCAAATGGGACGGCTTCCTACACCTGAATGACATCGCTATCACGTTGTTTACGGACGAGTTCAAGCTTCATCTGCCGGGAGGGCCTTACGATTTTCCTGCGCCCACGGTGATGGCCTTCCTTTCCGGGTGCGGCGAGATCGGATTTCCGGTCTTGCTTGTGCTAGGGCTCGGAACACGGTTTGCTGCAACAGGCTTGCTTTTCATGACACTCGTCGTCGAGCTCACCGTGCCCGACGGTTGGCCTGTTCATATAACGTGGGCAGCGATGGCGCTTGCCGTCATGGCTTGGGGACCGGGAGGGCTCTCCCTGGACCAATTTATCGCGTCGCTGAAATCCACGCGAATAGCAGGCGTACGCCTGCCGCGGCCTTGATTATCGGTAGCGAGCGGGCACTTTTTGTTTTGATCGACAATCTACTCCGGCGCCGACGGCCGTCGGGGCCAGAGTGAGTGAACTCCGCGCAGGGTCTACAACGTTCAGCGCTCGATCCGGTACGCCCGACGCGATCAGTTCGTCGACGGAGCGATGCGGAGGCTCGACTGCGGCCGGCGGTGCCGGGCGGGTATCCAATTCCAATTTCTCCCTTACAGCGGCAGGCAGGGCTCTGCGACTTTGGCGGTCGGTGCCGACGGTGCGTCAAATCTGACGCACAGGACAATTCACCCCCGGAAAAGTCGGCCCAAGGGAGATCACATACCCCAGCTCGACGTCGGTTTGTCGTCCGCAATGGTTACGAGAGGCCACGCGGTAACGCGTCGCCTCGACTCCATCGCACCACAAGTCGACCTTCGGTGAGCTGCCACAACCCCGTGGCGCGGGAAGGCATAGACGCGACGACTGTCAACCTTGAGCGCCGGCACTCGTTGACGGCTGAATTCAAGATGGTCCATCGGCTATCCCGAGATGATCTCGTAAGGTGACGCCACCATAATCGCGGCGGAACAGGCCTTTTTCCTGGAGGATAGGCACCACACCCTCGACGAAATCCTCAAAAGTGTCAGGAAGAAATGCTGGGGAGACAACAAAACCGTCTGCAGCACCTGACGCGACGATCTCCGCCATCTCGTCGGCGACGTCTTTGGCTGTACCGACCAAGCGCGGACACATCACGCCGCGGCCGTAGATTCGGCCGGCGTCGGCGATGCTCATCGGCTTGCCTGCTGCGATGCTTTTCAAGGCATTGATGTTGCCTTGGCTGCCCGACGAGGAGACCGATTCCACAGGCTCATCGAGCGGCAGCGCAGAGAAATCGGCATTGGCGTGCGCGCCGAGAGTGGACAGTCCAACGAGGGGGTCAACCAGGGAATCATGCAGGTCGCGCTTTTCCTGTGCCTCGGCACGGCTCTTGCCGATGAAAGGCATGATCGCCATGAGAATCCGGCTGGCGTCTGCTGGCCGTCCCTGCTGCGCGAGCGCGGCATGGACCTCGGTCGTGAACTGATGCATTCGTTTCATGTTCGGCTGCAGAGCGAAGATCACTTCCGACCAGCGCGCAGCGAAGGCCTTGCCGCGGCCGGACGAGCCGGCCTGGATCACCACTGGCCGCCCCTGCGGGCCACGCGGGATGTTCAGCGGGCCGCGCGATTGGAACCACTTTCCGGAATGGTTGAGATAATGCACCTTGTCGGGATCGGCGTAGATGCCGCGGGCGCGGTCGAGAACCAGCGCATCCGGCTCCCAACTGTCCCACAGCTTGAAGGCCACCTCCATGAACTCATCAGCGCGGTCGTAGCGCTCGTCATGGCCGAGATGCGGCACGTCGCCGTAATTGAGGGCCTCGCCGTCGTTCATCGATGTCACGACGTTCCAGGCAGCGCGTCCGGCGGAAATGTGGTCGAGTGTGGCAAACTCCCGTGCGATGTTGTAGGGCGCGTCGTAGGTAGTGGACCTCGTGGCGCCGAGGCCGATGCGGTTGGTCACCGCCGCCAGCGCGCCCAAGATCGGCATCGGGTCCATCCGCGTGGCGTCTTGGTCGCCGTGGCGAATTCCAGTCACGTGACTGGCGCCGTAACGGTCGGCAATGGCGAGCCGGTCGGCGAAAAACATGAAGTCGAAGTAGCCGCGCTCGAGCACCTTGGCTATGTGGGTGTAGTGCTCGAGGCGGAGAAACTCGGTGATGTGCTTCGGATTGCGCCAGATCGCGTGGCTGTGGACCACTGGGCCAGCGATCAGGAAGCCACAGAGGTGCATCATTTTCGACTTTGCCATGTATTTTCCCGCGTGGTTCATGTCTAACGGCCCACAGTCGCCAGCGCTCATCCCCCTGCTGTATCCGGGCTCTCCAAGCGCTGCCTCAGGTCAGAACTTCGACGATCTTGTTCTTACCGTTCTCGATCACTTGATGCAGGAACGAGCGGTTGAGCTGGTCGCCGCGCTCGTCGAAATCGACGGTCGCGCCGGCGCCCACAAAGTTTATCTTCTTGCCTGCCCGCACCATCTCCAGCGCCTTCAGGATGTCATCGACTTCCTCCCCCGGCGGATTGCAGACCTCGCGGATCGATTTCACCCATACCGCAGCTTCTTGGGTCTTGGCGTGCTCCATCGCGAGGGCGGTGACACAAACCTGGTCGTGGGTGTTACCGGCGAACAGGAAGGCAGTGCCTTCGGGGGCGCCCATCAGCTTGACGAATTTCTTGTAGGCGGCCGAATCCATCGGCGGCGCAGGTTGCAGGTGATGGATGCCTTCGGCCACCTCAGGCGTAACGCTCTTCAGATACGCGCCGTCGGCGTCGGCACCGGTGCCGAGCCCGAGAACCTTCGACTTGAAGCCGCCGCGATAGACTTCCTTGCTGATGGCGACGAAGTCGGTGAGCAGCGAGAGGCAGAACACGCCGTCAGGCTCCGGGCCGAATGCCTTCTCGACCTCGGCACGATAGGACGCCTGGTCCGGATTGTATTGGATCACATCCATGACCTGGCCGCCCAGTCTGGCCATCTCGGCCTTGAAAGGCTCGATCATCGAGATCACGAATGGGTTCTGCTGCGCAAGGACCGTAACCTTCTTCAGCTTGAGGCTGGTCATGACCTTGGCGCCGACGGGACCCCACTGGCTGCTCTTGGCTTGGAACCGGTAGATCAGACCCTTCGTATCGCCGTCGGTGATGCCGTTGGCCGAGGCCGAGACCATCTCCACCTTGTTGGCGGCCAGGATCAGCGGCTTGGCTGCGAGTGCGATCGGGCTGCCCCAGAAACCGCCGACCAGTTCGACCTTGTTGACGTCGAGCAGCTTTCGAGTCGCGGTGACGCCGACCGTCGGGTTGGTCTCGGAATCCTCGATGTAGAGATGCAGCTTGCGACCGCCCAGGATGCCGCCGCCGTCGTTGATGATCTTGACGACGAGATCGGCAGCCTTCTTCATGTCGGGTCCGTAGGGGCCGGTCGCGCCGGAGAACGGCAGCACCATCCCGATCGGGATCTCCGCGGCCTGTGCCAGCGCCGGCTTGCCGGCGAGCCCAGCCAGCGATGCGGCACCCAGTCCGGCGAGCAGATGCCGTCGATTGATCGTCGAATCCATCATCGCAAGTCTCCGTTGTCGTCTGTTGGGGAATTCCTGGGGGGAAGAGGCGGGGGCGAATCCTCGGGTGGAAGCGGGGACAGGAAGGCGGCCAGCCTGGCCTCGGCGCTGCCGTCGTCGATCTGCAGCGCGTCGTTAAAGCGGTTGTAGAAGCCGGCGAGCGCTGTGCGCAGCGTCAGCTCGACGATTTCGGCCTCGGAGAAATGCCGGCGCAGCCGCTCGAAAACGTTGTTCCGGATTCGCCCGGAGTTCTGCGTCACCAGCGTTGCGTATTCGACCACCAAGCGATCGACCTCGTCGAAGGCGGGATGGTCCGTGTTCGGAAGCCGTGCGATCGCGTCCGGCGGCAACCCCTCGACCGCAAGCACCGGCGAGTGGCTGGCGACGCAATATGTGCAGGCATTGAGCTGCGACACCACCACGATGGCGAGCTCGATGTAGCGCCAGTTCACCCCGCGCCGCGCCTTCAACTCCATCAGCATGCGGCAAAGATGGTCGAGGGCCGGCGGCACATGGGCGAGCACCGCTGCCTGGTCCTGGAACGGTCCATAGGACACGAATTGATCGTAGACTTCGGCGATCGCAGGCGGCAGCGCCGATGACGGCAATGCGGTGACACGGGGCATTAGGAGCTTCCTTCGTGATCGGGGAAGAAGTCGCGAACTTTCCGCTGCGGCTCCGGCAGCAGGCCTTGCGGGCGCAGAATCAGCAGCAGCACGATGCCGAGGCCGATCAGGCCGAGCCGCAGCGCCGCCAATTGCGTGCCGTCGATCACGGCGAACGCGTCCTTGAGAAAGCGCGTGGCTTCCAACAGTGCCATGATGGTGCCGGCCCCGAACAGCAGGCCGAAATTGGAGCCGCGGCCGCCTGCGATCACGGCCATGAAGGCGTAGGCGGTGATGATCGAGGTGAACTGGCTGGGGTCGATATAGGTCAGGTAGAAGGCATGCAGTGCGCCGGCCAGGCCCATCACCGCGCCGCCGGTCGCGAATGCCTTTACGCGCAACAGCAGGACGGGCTTGCCCAGCGCGGCCGCCACGGTGGAATCGTCACGGACGGCGCGCAGCGCGCGGCCGAACGGTGAGCGCACCAGCGTTTCCAGCAGCGTGAACACGCCCGCCACCAGTGCCAGCGCAAAGGCTGCCAGCACGAGGTCGTTGTGTTGCTGCGACACCAGGTTCACGAAGGGGCGAGGAATATCGGCGATACCGACGGCGCCCCCGGTGAGCCAGCTTTCATTCAGCAGCAGGATGCGGACGACCTCGCCGAATCCGATGGTCACGATCGCGAGGTAGTTTTCCTCGAGCCGGATCGACAGGAAGGCAAGCACCGTGCTGATCAGCGCACACAGGGCTGCGGCGGCGATCATCGCGGGGAACCATCCCAGCGGCGGTGCCAGCAGCGCGGTGGTGTAGGCGCCGAGCGCGACGAATCCGACGACGCCGAAATTGACCAGCCCGGCGGCGCCCCATTGCACGTTCAGCGCCAGGCCCACCAGGGCGGAGATCGCGACCAGGACGATCAGGGTGGTGAGATAGGCAATCATTTACGCACCGCCTTCCCGCCGAACAGGCCGCGGTTGCGCACCAACAGCAGTGCTAGGATCACCGTGAAGCTGACGATCTGCCGATAGTTGGTCGGCAGCACCAGCGAGGACAATTCTTCAGCCAGTCCGATCACGATGGCGCCGACGATGGCGCCGGTCGGACTGCCCAGTCCGCCGAGGATGGCCGCGGCAAAGATCGGAATCTGGTAGTTCCAGCCGAGCAGCGGATCGATGGCGCGGTCGAGTCCAGCGAGGACACCCGACAAGGCGGTAAGGCATCCCGCGATACACCAGGTGATACGCGCGATGGTCTGGCGCTCGACGCCGCGCACCGCGGCCAGTGCCGGATTGTCTGCAACGGCGCGCATCGCGCGCCCGAGTGGCGAGGTATGGAGCAGCAACTGGATCAGGATCACGCAGGCGATCACGACGATGGCCGTGATCAACTGTTCCTGATTGATGCGCAGACCATGCCATCGGGTCGGCCGAGCTACCTCGAAAGCGAAATTTTGGGTCGCATTGCCGAACGCGAAGCGGCAGATGTTTTCCAGGACCAGCGATAGTCCGAGTGACGACACCAGCAGGGTGATCGATCCGCGGTCGCGTAGCCGGGAATAGACCAGCACGTCACAGAGCATCGCGACCAGCGCGCATTGCCACGCCGCATGAGAGCGGCCCATTCCTCTTCGTGTTCGCGCAAAATTGCTCTCGGTAAGCAGCTCGCTCATCTGAGATTGTCGCGACTTAACAATCACGAAACCTCTCCACTAAGCAACAGCCGATTGTGGATAAAGGATCACATAGCGAAGAGCTTCTGGCGCTCGTCCACGACGTCGCTTCGCTAACACGCCAGTTCCCGGTTCACAACGATTCCACGTCAGTCTCCGGGTGTGGCGTTTCAAAATTATTTCTTTGGACCCGTAACGTCCCGCGCTCCAAATCGAATGGTGGGTGTAGGGATGTCCCTTCGTACCGGAGGCTTTAATAATGTTGAAGAAACTGATTTCGGTTCTGTTTGCAGCCGTTGTTGCGTCCGCAGTCGCGTTTGAAGCACACGCGGCGGAGAAGGTGAACTACGATGCCAAGTCCTTTGCAGCGGCTCAAGCTGCCGGAAAACCCATCTTGGTCGAGATTCACGCGACATGGTGCCCGACATGCAAGGCACAGGCGCCGATTCTGAGCGATCTCGAAAAGCAGAATAAATTCAAAAACTTGATGGTTTTCCGCATAGACTTCGATTCCCAGAAAGATGCGGTCAAGGCGTTCGGAGCCCGAATGCAGAGTACGCTGATTACGTTCAAGGGATCCCTGGAGACAGGCCGATCTGTTGGCGATACGAACCCGACTTCAATTGCGGCGTTGCTCGACAAAGCGACCTGATGCGCTGATGTCGGTTGGTAGCCTAGGATTGGCATTTCTGGCGGGCATATTGTCGATCCTGTCGCCGTGCGTGCTTCCGTTGTTGCCGATCGTTCTGGGCACCGCGGCGTCGGAAAGCAGACTGGGCCCCATAGCCCTTGCGGGCGGGGTGTCCTTGTCTTTTATCGCAGTCGGATTGTTCGTTGCTACGATCGGCTTCGGGCTCGGTGTAGATGCCGCTTGGTTTCGAGTTATTGCGGCTTTGGTAATGATCTTGGTTGGCGTACTTCTGCTAGTGCCTGCGCTTCAAATCAGCGTCGCGGTTGCTGGTGGACCGGTGAGCGCCTGGGTGGACCAGAGTTTCGGCGGCTTTTCGAAGTCCGGACTGGGCGGCCAGTTCGGCGTGGGACTTCTTCTTGGCGCGGTATGGAGTCCCTGTGTAGGCCCCACCCTCGGTGCGGCTTCTCTTCTTGCGGCTCAAGGAACGGATCTTGGTGCCGTGGCTTTGACGATGCTCATTTTCGGGGTTGGCGCGGGTCTACCGTTGATGCTCCTTGGGTCGATGTCCCGTCAGTTCTTGCTGCGCTGGCGTGGCGGAATGTCGGCGGCCAGCAAGACGATGAAACAGATCCTCGGTCTGTTCTTGGTAGCAATAGGGCTGCTGGCGGTGACCGGACTCGACAGATCGTTCGAGGCCGAACTCGTTGAAATTTCTCCGCAATGGTTGACGGACATCACGACCCGCTTTTGAGGGTGCAGGAGGTAGTCCTCCGTTGACCTGATCTCACTTCCAGCGGCACAGGAGTATATTTGCAAGATGGCAATAGCAAAGGTTGCGATCGTGGCGGCACTGGCGATGCATTGCGTTACCGCGTTTGCGGACGAAGGACTTATCACCAAGCCGAGCAAGTACTCAGTCAGGGAGACGATTGACAATTTTGAGGCCGCTATCAATGCACAAGCTGCCCAGGGCTGGGTCGTTTTTGACCGGATTGATCACGCCGCCGCCGCCAAAAACGCCGGACTCGAGATGCGGCCGCGGACAGTCATCATATTCGGCAACCCAAAAGCGGGCACACTCGCAATGACCAAGAGCTCAACCCTGGCAATCGATCTGCCGATGAAGGCGCTGGTCTGGCAGGACGATCTGGACAGAGTCTGGCTTACATACAATACGAGCGAATACAACGCGAAGTATGTGTTGCCACGCCACGGGCTTGCCGCCTCCGACAACGCGTCCAAGGATCTTGAAACCTTCCTGACCAAGGTGACTGACTCAAGTACGCAATGAGCCCCGGCAGTAGATCTTAATATCTTGGAAGTGGAATTTCCCCAGCGCGAATGCAATTGATCTCTTTCGGCGGAGCAAACGTAGCATCGCGATCCATCGGCCAATCGCCGGCAAGATCAAGAACGTGACCGTGTCGAGCGATCGCCGGCGAATGGGTCCGGCCTGTGGATCGAGCCGAACTATCGGCCGGAAGCAGGAAGAAGACACGCTCGAGAGAAGAAGCTCGGCACCTCTGGGCCGAGAGTAGTTACCCTGTAGGCCGCCGGCAATCAGGGGGCGGAAGATGCAGATTTGCGGGTGTCGTTATGGACTGAAGCTTGATCTATTGCCCGAAGAAGGAGACCTGAGGTGAGCAGCTCGGGCAGAGTTTCGCCATCTG
This sequence comes from Bradyrhizobiaceae bacterium, assembly GCA_003963435.1. Lineage (GTDB taxonomy): Bacteria > Pseudomonadota > Alphaproteobacteria > Rhizobiales > Xanthobacteraceae > Bradyrhizobium. The sequence goes on from RXJC01000004.1 coordinate 126,431, forward strand.
GCCGATTTGGCCCGTAGACCACGTCAAAAGGAATACCGTATCGCGTAAAGCGGTGAAGATAATCTGCGATGGAAGGATTCGGCCGACTCCAGTCAGCGCGCATTCTTATGACGTGCGACTGTTGCAGCCGCGAACGAACCTCTGCGGTCTCCAGCACTCTCGCATCGTTGACCTTACAAGTCAGGCACCATGTGGCGGTGACGTCCACCAATACGGTGTTGCCAGCGGCGATTAGGCCAGGCAGCGCTTCCAAATCAAAGGCTTGCCATTCCTGCCCAGCCCTCGGTTGCGAGGCTGGGGCGGTGCCGGACAGACTCACAATGAGGGGCACGACCACAAGGCCCGCGGTGACCAATCCGGACCGGCGCGCCGCTGGGGAGGCATCTCTGCCTCCAATCGGAATACTGACTAGAGCCCGGTAACCGAGGAGGCACCCCAGCAGGACGGCCGTGACGCCCGCCGTCCGCGCGCCCGCCGTGCTCCACAGCACGTAGATCAGCCAGACGGCCGTCCCGAGCAGCAGGATGCCGAGGAATTTCCTCACAACAAGCATCCAAGGGCCAGGACGCGGAAGCCACCGAACGCACCCGGGAAACATTGCGGCCATCAAATAGGGCGACGCCATGCCGAGGCCCAGACACAGGAAGGTCGCAAAGATCTCAGTTGGACCACGTGCCAACGCAAAGCCCACGGCCGTACCGACGAATGGCGCGGAGCAAGGCGTGGCCAATAAAGTTGCAAACACACCTGTGAGGAAGGCTTCGATCATGGGTCCGCCGGACCGTCTGGACGCAAAATTCGCTATCGAGTTTGGTAGGTCGATCGGAAGCCATTCAAAGAAGCTCGCCGCGAACAAGACCGTCAACACCGCCATTCCTGCCAGGAACCAAGGCTGCTGAAATTGTATGCCCCAGCCAAGTGTGGCGCCCGAGAATTTTAATCCGACTAAGCAGGCGGCCAGCAACATGAAGCTGAACGTGATGCCTGAAGCCGTTGCGACGGCCCCGAAGCGAACGTCCCGCAAACTGCCGCCGGCCTCTCTTGTAAATGCAAAAAGTTTGATTGAAAGCACCGGCAGGACGCAAGGCATTAGATTGAGGATAAGTCCTCCAAGCAAAGCCGAAAGAAGCGCACCGAAAAACAGCGAGCCATTCTCGGGGATTGCCTGGTCGACCCGCGTTTTGAATTCAGCTACCCGATTTTCATCGACCAGTGTCAATGTCAAAGGGCGGCCAGGCGGTGGCAACGCTGCAAGCCGAACGGTCAGACGGGCGGTCTTACCTGCGTCCTGCAGTTCCACCTTCGGTGCCGGTGGAATTCCATTCCCCGCCCCCTCGACAAACAAGTCGGGCGCAACGAAAGCTCCAGACCTGCTCTTAAGGTCGACCACGAGTGTTGGTGCTGATGCTGATCCTGCGAAACGAGTATTAATGACATCGACACCGGCAGCATCCGGCGAGCCCGGTACTCGCTTCTGACCCGAGCTGATCAACCTGGACTGGGCCGAGGCCCCCCAGGCTCCAGTTGGCAACGCAAGAGTGAGTTCAGCCTCGAGAGGCACGCAAATGTCCGAGCAGGCGGCGTACGTGATCGACGCATTGATCCGGGCGGAGGTTTGAGCCTGCTTTAGAAATAATTTGACTGGAAGAACCACGTCGTTTTCGTAGACGCTGTTCTGCAGGTCATCGATGACGAGACGCTGTGGGGCGGGCCAGGAGATTTCGTCTCCCGCGATATTTTTTGAAGCAGACCAGTCAACCGTTGGCGGGATGCCCGCGTCCCCAGGGGTTCGCCAATAGCCATGCCACCCTTTGGCAAACCGAAATTCCAATCCTGCTTCGAGGGTTGAATCGACAGGTACGTTATCCGTCGCTGTGATCAGGCGCACGGCCGCCCGGCTGTCCCCCACCCAATCGGTGGCGGCGGCGCGGGCGCTGCCGGTCGACATGATCAATCCGGCCGACAGTACAAGGAGGGTAGCAAAGCGAGCGAGAGCCATGAGGCATCCAGAACCGGTCAGATTTCGCGGTGCGATGTCGTCGGATAACGGCGGGCCGGCCTTGCAAGACCTACTTTACGTCTTGCGTAGATTTGGCCGGCCCGGGAAACGCTCAGCTTGAGCCGTCGGACAACCGGGAAGCTCCGATGATCTGGCCATCGGGCGCTTCGAGCACGACAGCGACGTCCTGCCCTTCAGGAAATCGCTCTTTGATCTGGAGCGGCGCTCCCGACCATTGGCCGACCGATCGGAACGATCTGACGATGTTTGCCTCCTGCAGCGTCCTGCCGCCGTTTTCTCCCCGACCGATCGCCGTCGTATGGTCGTGATCGAAGCCGATCAGAAGGACTTTGCCGGCCCCAGAGCCGGAGCCGACCTGGATCGAAAGCTGCCCTCCGTCGGTCTTCGTGACGCTAACTGACGCGGCCGTTTGACTCTCGTGTTTCGCCTTTTCGATAGCTGATCCAACGTCGCGGCGATGCGAGCCGACCAGCCCGGCGGCGCCATCGACGACGATCTCCGGCGTGTAAGATCCATCGCCGAAACGACGGCCATATCGGTCCTGTCGGTCCGTGGCGGCTTGCAGCGAATACGGATCCTTCCAGCCTAAGCGGTCCCAATAGGTGACGTGAAAGGCGAGCGGCAAGACGTCTCGCCGCCCCCTGGACAGTTCATTGAGGTAGGCGTTCGCGGGGGGGCAGGATGAGCAGCCTTGCGAGGTGTATAGCTCGACGACGACAGGTCGTTCTGCGGCAAAACCGGCAACGGGGTAGAGCCCCGCAATGAGGACTAGTGATGGGAGAAGACGCGGTAGCATGGGATCCTCCTGTGTTGAGTTCATCCCTTATTCGCAACCGGAGGCCGCTTCGTTACGCTTGATTGCAGCCACGCTCGTTCCTCAATGGGAGCAGCAGGTTCGAACGGTCTAGACTGCGGATAGGCGTGCCTACCGGATCCGTTCGGCGGCTCAAGTGGCGAAAGCAGCATCCCCACACGGAAATTTGAAAATATCACGGCCCCACTAAGCTCCGCAAAAAGCAGCGCCGCCTTCGCTGCAAAAGGGGGACCGCGCTACAGCGGAACTTGCACTGAAAGTCCCTTCGAATCTTGCGACAAGTCCCTCTCCCGCCGGCGCCACGGGCGGCGCCCACAAACAAGCGATCTGAATGCAGGCGTCGCATGCTGCAAGCCGCCTGACGACTCTAGGACATCCAATCCAAAACGCCGCGGACAACATTGCTCAGATCGGCATCATAGATGTTTTCGACCGTTAAATGACAACGGAAGACGGATGGTCGCGGGGTGAGAGGGCTATTTTTGGATCGGGATAGGCTGCTCTGTCGCTTGCAATCCTTCCGGCTGGTTTCTGGTTACGCGCCTCGGCTTCCAACACGCGAGCGGGGTGGGATATTATTGCCCTGCGAAAGTAAGTTTCGGTTGCCATTGCGAGCCTCAATCAGGTGCATACCGTTTGCGATCCTATGAGGCGCGCCGTTCAATTTCCTGGTCGGCACGAGATTGCGATGGGCCTAGACAGCGGCAGCAATGTGAGCGGCACGTGCGTGGAAACGGTTATCGCCGCTCTAGGCCGCGGCCTTAATTGGTTATGGTCTGCAGTTCTTACGTTCCGGCCTGCGAAGTTGATCGATTACCTGGCCGACAGTTTGACTAGGACTTCGTGAGATAATCCCGCTAGTGCGCTCGTAAAGAACATAGGGCTACCATCGCAAGAACCGTCGTCCGCTAAAATAACCGATCAACGTCACAAGCCCTACAGCAAGCGGATACCAAATGACGACGAAAAGCGGGCTGTCGTCCGTGCAATTTGTTGCGTAAAATGTTGCCGCAATCCCGCTTGCGGCAAGCCCGGCGATGGCTCCAGCCAAGCCCGGCTGCGTCGGCGCTCCTTTGCGCAGCGCAAGAAGAAAACAAGCCAGTGGTCCAATAGATAGAAGCGGTATCAAAGTTAAGCAATTCGGCGCATGCGTACCTACCATCCTTGAACCCCAAAACGGCGGCGGAATTGTCACGATCTCAATGAGGACAGCGAGCAACAGGACTAACGGCGAAATCGCGAGTGCCCACCCCCTGACTCCGAACGAAGCGCCGGGCTGCGCGGCGCGAAGCATCGCAGCAGTACCCGCAAATACGAGCGGCAAAGTAACGGCGAACTTGGCGATAAAGCGGGTGGTTCCCATTGCGAACAGGATATCGGGCCGAAAACCAATGCATGCAAAGAATGCGACTCCGGCGATGATGTTTCCCGCCATCAGAGCAAGCCGAATTGATTTCTCTGGCTTCCAGGGAATTAGGGTGTCCGCAGCCAAAGCTTCGAGCAACGTTTCTGTTTTCATTTGGATGGGCTCCAACAGTTCAGCGCGGATTTCGTATTCAAGACGGTGCCGACGCTGGATGGCCTAATCCTGTCTTCGTTCTCAGATCGAAAATGTTACGCGCTGCCGGTCACGAATTTGGAGCTGTCACCGCTACCCAGAGCGGCGACATCGCCGCCACGAGCTGTCGAAGCTTAGGCCGGTCCAGACTGCAGATACGCTTGCGTCCGATCCTTTCCAGCTTCGACCTACGAGCGACTTAGCCAGCTAGTCATGCCCTCCGGCTATGTGTCAGACCTTGCCCGCTTGCGGCTAACGTTCTGCGGGCCGAGCGTGAAGCAAGCGATCTGCCACAAAGACCGAATCCAACGGCTTTGCTGGTATGACAATCACGACCTGAAGGCGATCGATTGTGACCGCCAGCGCTGGATTTAATCGAGTCAGACCCCGAACACGGCGCCGCGTTCATCGTCTCCGTCGACCAGCGCTCTTCGTCGTTCACGGGGTGCTGAAAACAGCCCATTGCTGACCTACTTATTACGGCAAAAAGGAAGCGACCGACATGCCATCAGTGCTGCACTCCGGCGATCCTAGCGAACGGGTCCGGCAAGATTGTCGTTGCTCAATCGGTTCGGATATCCCGGTACGCGTGCGGACGGCCATCAACTCCGGTTGCGAAACGCGAAGGTAATGAGGTCCATCGAAGTAACGAACGCTTTCCACGACGCGTACTAATGGAAGAAGGGCTCAACTACTCGGTCGCATCTGATCTCAGATGAGCGGTTCTCCGAACTCGCCGAATTGTGTGGATCGACCGATCCTAAAGCCGGGTGCTGCATTGCGCGAAAGTAACGGCAAAGTTCCCAGATTCGCGGACATACGGCCGGTTTGCCCGAATGTTGTATCGCCGTACGTCATCGACAGAAACGCTTTGATGCTGGACGTAACCATCGCTTTCGTCGAGACGGCTGTCATCACGCCGCTCATGGTTCTGGCGACACTGGATCTCTACAGGGCCGCTACCTGCTTTGCTTCACTGAGTTCGCGAGCCCCTCTGGATCGGGCTGAGGCTTATAATGAGCTATCTATCCTGAAGCGCTTTTCGACGATCGAGAACCTCCAATTCCTATGAAAAAACCGCGCCAAGTGAGGCCATCTGTCCGCACCGCCTTCGTCCTGGCGGGCGGCGGCAGCTTCGGAGCTATTCAAGTGGGCATGATGCTGGCGCTGGCGCAACAGGGCGTGATAGCCGACATGGTGGTGGGCTCCAGCGTCGGCGCATTAAATGGAGCTTATTACGCGGCCGAACCGGGCGTGCAAACTGTCGAAAGGCTGGCTGATATCTGGCGAAACATTCGGCGACAGGATGTCTTCCCGATCACATTGTCGACACTTGCAGCGTTCGTGTTTCGACGAGACTTCCTGGTGTCTCAGGAGGGGATCAGGAGGCTGGTAGGAGATTTTCTTCCGTACAGAAATCTTGAAGAAGCGAAAATTCCCGTGCATGTTGTGGCAACCGACATGATCTCTGGCGAAAATGTCGTCCTGTCCACCGGCTCAGCCGTCGACGCCATAGCCGCAACGACGGCAATCCCGGGAGCGTTCGCGCCCGTGAGGTACGAGGGGTTGTTTCTCTCCGATGGCGCGGTTTCGAGTAATACTCCAGTGAAAGTGGCTCTCGAGAAAGGAGCCACCAGGCTGATAATTCTTCCCACCGGACACGCTTGCGCTCGGCAGGCGCCTCCAGTTGGGGCCATAGCAAACGCCCTCCATGCGCTCACTCTCCTCATCGCCCGCCAACTGACGCACGAAATCGATGGCATCCCTCGTTCGATCAGCTACAGCGTCGTCCCGCCGCTTTGCCCTCTCACCGGGTCTCCGTACGATTTCTCGATGACGAGCCAGCACATCGAGCGCGCCTACGTGCAAGCCAAGCAGTGGATCGCCGCCGGCGGCTTAGAACTACGAGAGGTTCCGCTCCCGATGCGGGCTCACAAGCATTAACCGAACACTCGAGGGATCCTCCATTGAACGCTGCAGATAATCCGCCGAGACCTTTGCGTCGAAAGCCGATAGACTCGACTCGTGAACGGATCAGGGGCCAAGCTCCAACTGCGACCGTGGGGCAGCCGAACTGGACGGGCAGCTTCTAAATGTCGGGAAGGCCGTTTAACACCCGCTTGAATGGAGCGGCCGCTTCGGCCAATCGGGAGCGCATACCAGGTCGAAGCTGCGACTAAGGCCTTCTGGCTCGCAACGAGTGCCTGATGTCGTGAGTCGGAGGGGGCTTGTGGATCGCTTCACCCCGGCGCTTGGGGCAGCGCTAACAGGAAAGTCAAAACGTGGGCCCAATTCTCGGCGGCTCCCTTGGGGTTGCGGGCCTCGACTAGTGTTGAAGAGCCGTGCACCCCGAACTTCGGAGCGAACTGAGCCTTAACGCGTGCAGGAGCCGCAGACAGGATCTCGCGTCCAGCCTGGATTTCGTCAGCGTCGGACGATGATGTGACGTAGATCGGGACCTGGATGCGACCAGCTGCATGGGCGACAGCGCCGGTTGTGTCGAGATACTCGCCCGGCGAAAAGGCCAGGATTGCGGTAACTTGGTTCGTATGCTCGGCGCCGACCTCGAAGACAAGCGCCGCCGAGTAACTGCTTCCCCACAATATGATAGGCAGATGTCGCGGCAGCGCCCAATCGAAGGCGGCCTCCAGATCGGCCTTTGCGTCCTTGTATGTCGCGGGCTTGCCGAGCCGAGAGACGGTTTCGTTCGGGCCGTACAGCGTACCGCCGGATCGTTGGTCAATCGCCAGGGCCGTGAAGCCGGCAGCGACGAGCCTCGGAGCAATCGTCTCGTATTCTGCCTTGCTGGACCCAGCCTGGTGGAAGAGCAGGATGACTCCCCTCGGCTGTCTAGCTTCGTACACCAAGCCGGATATCGAGACCCCGTCGTGGGCCTTAAGGCCGACCGGTTTGGGGCTGACACCGGCGAGCGCGCTGGCGGATAACCAGAAGGCCAGCACCATGGTCGAACTCTTTAGACGTTTCAGCAACACATTCCGCCTTCCCTTCAGCTCGCGTTTCGGGCCACGCTCTTGACGCCTTCGCATCGAGCCGGGGTTTTGTTACGTTGTCGCTGTTTTGACGCTCCAATGGCCGACTTTACCCTCCGGCAAGAGATCCAGGCCAGAAAGGACTGGATCGGACCAATGTTGCGACCAAACGCGGAAGATGCCTGTGAGCGCATTATCACCTGTCACATTATCGTTCTTGGGGAGGAGGTTCGTGGTCGCACTTTGTGCCTGAATACTCGCAGCGAGGCACTCACCATACTGATGGCGCGCACACGTTAAGGTACGTGTTTCGCTGCTATTCTGTGGCTCTATTGCTCTACGATTCCATGAGAGGTTCTCGCTTGTTCCTCAGGAATGAGCGAAAACAGTTGTCGCCTATTTCGTTATTTTCAACGGCCAAAGACGTTTTGCGAGGGGAAATGTCGCGGTCGCAATGACGAGAGCTGCAATGGCGGTCGTCAACGAAATAGAGAAGGCCTTATCTCGACTTGATGCGTTGGAGAACAGGGTTCCCACAAGCGCCGGTCCGGCAATTTGGCCAATCCCGAATACCGCAGTCAATGACCCCATTAGTGCATTTGCTCGTTCCGGCCGCAATCGCCTCGCCTCCTGCATCACGAGGAGGGTTATCAGGGCGAAGGGCAAGCCTACTAGGAAACTCCCGACCACGAATCCCGCGACACTAGGTTGGAAGAGCGTCAAGGCAACGCCGAACGTTTGACAGGCATACGATCCTATGAGCACGCCGCGTCGGTCCAAGTCCCTGGAGACAAAAATCGAGAGCGACGCCCCGACGACAGTTCCCAAGCCAAAAATTGGCCAGAACAAGTCGATCCAGATTGTGTGAGGCAAGACCTGCCGAGCGATAACGGGCAGAAACGTCGCGGTAATGATGTAACCGAAACCGCCGAGTCCATAGGCGAGCAAGAGAAGAAATATTTCGAACCGGGCGCCGCCGATGTGGCTGGCTTGAAGTGTCAGTGGCAACCGGCTCTTCTCACCATCGTTGCCTCGAAAACTGTTCCAGACGACTGCAGTCAGCAATCCAGAAGCTGCGCCGAAGACAAGCCACCCGAGCCAAGCATGAAAACCACGCGAGACAAGAGTGGTAGCAAAAAGTCCCGATGCTGCAATTCCGATGCCGGGACCCGAGTATACGACGCCGCTCAATGCAGTCCGATCATGTCGTGCCAAATGGGCGAGACACCAGGCGGATGTAAAAATCAACACATAGGCGCAGACAGCGCCGGTTACAAAGCGAAGAGGGAGCCACAAGATGGGTAAATCCCACGCCATTCCTGCGGTGAGTATTGCGGTCAAAAGAAGACCCCACTTAATTACGCTAGATTCCGAAGGGCGGCAGGCGGGAGCGGAGCGAGCGAGAACCCATGGCTGCGCCGCAACTAGTAGTGCTCCGACGAGATATCCGACGTAGTTGGCTGTCGCCAAAAGGCTTCCCGATCGAACATCAATGATCCCGTCATGCAACATCAGCGGAAGCAAAGGAGTGAAAGCGAAACGTCCTATACCTTGCGAAACGAAGAGAGACGCGGCACCAGCCAACGCTACTTCAAGCGGGTTTACTGGGGTCTTAATCATCGATTCGCGTACAAACATCTGGGAAGACCTGCAAACGCGTAGCCAGCGACGATGATAGGCCATACGCCCCCCAAAACCTCTCAGCAAAACGCGACCGCCAGGATAATGATATCGTCTCAGTTCGGAACCGATCCGTTTTAGATCATACGTTCTATAAAATAGATAGGGAAGATACTTCAAGCTCGCTGACAAGCCTGCCTGCCTCCCAGGGCGGTGCTGCCTAAAGGCAACGCCTTCGAGCTGGACAGGCGTTACAACCATGCGGTGCGCATGATCATCGCGCCGTGCTGAAACGGTCATGCGCCGCCTAGCGTTGCCAGAGCCATCAAAAAGCCAAACGCGACGGCCGGCCTACACCACCATTGCGCGCGACACGATCGACCTTCAGTGGGCCGAGACGAAGGGACGGCCCTAGGCTCGAACAAAGCAACTACACGACATGAGGAGCAAGCAATGACGCGCCCCGTCGACAGTTTAGAGCAGACGAGATGGAGGTTTGGTCTTCGGAGCGCGCTCGAACACTGGTGACCCAAATCAACGCATCCTCACGCCTAACCAAGCTTTAAACGTCCCTACTCAAGGATAACAAGCTTCTAGACCTGCGGCTGCCCTATAGAGGGTCATCTCGTCGAGATGACGTGCAATAAGCATTGCGCCAATCGGACGGCCATCGGATGTCGTACCGGCGGGAACAGAAATTGCTGGATGACCGGTCAGACATGTCGGCGCCGTATTACCAACCATCTCGAATGCACGGCCAATTATCTCTTCTCGCGAAGCATTAGGGCCCGGTAACCGGGTCGTCGCCATAGGCGTTGTCGGCATTAGCAAGACATCGACTTCGTTGAGCGCCTTGTCGTAGTCGGCGGTTAGCAATCGATTGAGATTTTGCGCCTTGCCGTAGTACCGGCCACGGTTTCGCGACGACATATAATGTCCGGTCAAGATACCAAGCTTGAGTGTCTCCGACAGCTCGTCAGCCCGGTCGCGCCAACGAGCGTGAGCGTCGAGCAAGCTTTCGAGGAAAACACCTTTCATATTGGTACCATACGCATTGCCTCGCATCATGAGGTCTGTCGCACCCTCGAGAAAAATGGGCGTCCAGATCGCTGCTCCTGCGGTATGCAGAGGGACTGAGAGCTGGTGAATGTGAGCTCCCATTTGGCCGAGGCGGTCGGCTGCTTCCCGGACGCGGGTATCGACCTCCTTTTCAGCTCCTGGCGTGCCAAAACCTTCGGCAACGACACCAACCTTCAGGCCCCCCACACCTTTGCCGAGAGCTGAAGTATACGGTTGAGCGAGTGCTCCGCTCTGGCGTGGATCAAGCCCATCAGGGCCGGCCATTACTTCCAGCATGAGCGCGTTGTCTGCAACGGTACGAGTGATCGGCCCGACGTGATCGACGGTCAGTTCGACAGCAAAGATACCTGTATAAGGAACCAGTCCATGAGTAGGCTTTAGACCAACGGCACCGCAATACGAGGCCGGGATGCGGATTGATCCACCTTGGTCACCGCCCGTTGCCATATCGACGATGTCGGCCATGACCAGAGCCGTGGAGCCCGAAGAGGATCCGCCGGCATTATGACCCGGCACGACAGGATTCTCGACAACTCCATTTGCCGAGGTATGGCTGCCGCCTGAGGCACAATAGTATTCGCAGACGGATTTACCGAGGATCTCGGCACCCTCGTCCAGCAGGCGCGTAACGATCGTTGCGTCAATTTCAGGCGTATAGCCCTCGAGAATTGACGAGCCGTTCATCATCTGAACGCCCGCCACGCATACATTGTCTTTGATGGCAACACGCTTGCCTTTTAGCTTGCCTGTGGGCGCTCCATGGATCCGGCTCTTCACTGCCCAAGCGCCGAACGGATTATCAACGGGATCGGGACGCACACCGGGGGTTCGCGGATAGACGATTTCAGGAGGCGGGGCCACCATGCTATCAACCAAGTCGTAGGCGTCGAGCTGCCCCTGCATCAGCGCATGGAAAGAGGCAGCGTCTTCACGCGAAAGGGTCAACCCGAGCTCGCTCGCCACTTGCTGAAGTTCCGTCACGTTGGGGCGATAAACGGTCATGGATCACATATCCTTCCAGTCTCAGTGGATTCGAAATTGGCCGCCGCTTGATAGATCGGCGGTTTCCACGCAATTTTTTCCGCCGATATACTGTTCTCGCAACCGCATCGCGCTATCGCTGGCAGGAGTGCCGAGCTTCTTCGAATCTGCGATCACTCGGGATGGAAGGCGATAATCTGAGTGAAGACATAGGCGCCGGCCGTCCCCAAACCCTTCGATTGCCACCGGTCGGTTTGGCACCGACCACACGTAAGACTAGCTGTCGGGTGAGCCGTTCCATAATGACTAATGTCGATGACAGTTATTGGATTTCGCGATTAATATGAGGCACGCGCTTGGCTTGCGTAAGGCACGTTGAGCTTGCAGCGGCACACCAGCGAACGGACTTCTGCTTGTTCGCCGGATTGCTCACGCAAATTGGTGCTGCTCCAGCTCGCCGATGTTTCCCATCCGCATCTTCGCTCACGAAGCCCCCCTTTTAACCGTGAGGATCGCCCAATCAAGCTGCCCGCACCGACTCTAGGAACTTTTGAACCTCGACCTTGAGGCGAGTGCTGTCGCTGGCGAGCGACTCCGCCGCTGATAAGACTTGGGACGAGGCCGAGCCGGTCTCCGTGGCGCCGCGCTGCACGTCGAGGATGTTTGATGAAACCTGCTGGGTGCCCTGTGAGGCCTGCTGGACGTTGCGGGAGATCTCCTGAGTCGCCGCCCCTTGTTCTTCCACGGCCGCCGCGATAGTGGAGGCAATTTCAGAGAGCTTCTCGATAGTTGCGCTGATGTCCCTGATTGCGCCGACCGATTCCTGGGTGGCAGCCTGGATGCCGGAGATTTGCTGGCCGATCTCACCCGTCGCTTTCGCCGTCTGCTCGGCGAGCGCCTTTACTTCGGAGGCAACCACTGCAAAACCCCGACCGGCCTCGCCAGCTCGCGCCGCCTCAATGGTGGCGTTAAGTGCGAGCAGGTTGGTTTGGCCCGCGATGGTGTTGATAAGCTCGACGACGTCCCCGATGCGGCCTGCGGCGCGGGCCAGCTCGCCAACCCTATCGTTGGTCCTGCGCGCCTGGCCCACAGCCTCGCCGGCCATACGTGCAGATTCCTGCACTTGACGGCCAATCTCGTTGACGGAGGATGACAGCTCTTCGGTCGCGGATGCCACCGATTGCACGTTGGTGGAGGCTTCCTCGGATGCGGCTGCGACCATGGTCGTCACTTCCTGGGCCCGTTTGGCCGTGGCGGTGAGGGTCCCCGCGGAGGCCTCGAGCTCGGTCGAAGCCGAGGACACAGTCTCGACTATCTCGCCGATCATGGACTCGAAACTGCGGGTGATACCATCAACGCGGCGGCCGCGCTCGATCTTCGCTTCTGCGTCGCGAGCGGCGGCTTCATCCGCCGCCTTCTTCGCGATCAGCGCCTCCTTAAAGATCTGCAGGACGTCAGCCATCGCGCCGACCTCGGTTTTTTCACCGCGATGCGTTACCTCCGCCGTCAGGTCACCGCGACCGAGCCCCTGCATTGGCTTGATGATCGAAGCAATGCCCGCCGAGACGTCGCGCAGGACAAGGACTCCAACCAGCGCGCCACCGAGCATGGCAGATAGGATTACCCCCACGATCACCATAAAAGCCGAGCTGTAACCGTCGGCAGCACGCTTGGTCTCGGTTTCTGCGCCGGTATTGTTAAGGTCGATGTCTTTCTGGAGTATTTCGTCAGATTGGGCAGCCAGCTTCGCGTATTTGGAAGGGAGATCACGCGCCTCTCGTGCGGAACGACCGACGCCTTTCAGGGAAGCGTCCGTTACCTCGTCGACACCTTTGCGATACTCTCGCCAGTTTCGGGACCAATCGTTGTAAATCGCTCGCTCTTCAGGAGAGCTGATCATTTGCTCGTAAGCCCCGCGGTCCTTGTCGATCTTCTCGAGACTTTCCGCCATCTTTTTCTCGGCCGCGGCCTTTTCTTCCGCGGTTTCACCTAACAGATGGTCACGAATCGATACTTGATAGGCGTTGACATTGGCGCGTAGGGCGCCGAGGGCGCGGACACTGGGAAGCCAATTGGTGGCAATCTCGACCGTATTGGCGTTGATGCCCTGCATGCTTCGAACTGCCATGGCCCCTAGACCGCCCATGACGAACAGCAAAAATGCAATGACGCCAATAATCTTCGAACGAATAGACCACTTCGCGAGCATGATGTGTCCTTGATGGAATCGGGCGTCGTTTCGCTGCCCTGAAATCCTTTAGAGCGGAACGTTTAAGTGGAATCCCGTAGATATACGAACATCTATAGGAAACGATACATTCGTGAATCGCGTAGTGATGGATGTCAGGGATTGTCCTTAGCCTCGATTAAGAATTTCTGTATTTTTAAATCGAACGATCCAAAATAGGACTGATCTGGCAACGAGCGCCCAGTGCAAGCTATATGCCCTTTCCGACGCGTTCCGCGAAGGCATCGCGTTCTCGCCGGAGCAGACCGCACGGGTGTTCGATGCCGCCAAGGCCGCGGGCCTGCCGGTCAAGCTGCATGCCCGCCAACTTTCCAATGTGCATGGCGCGCGGCTCCCCGCCCGGCATGGCGCGCTGTCCGCCCACCATCTGGAATACACCGACGGGGACAGCGCGGCGGCGACGGCGAAAGCCGGCACCGTGGCGGTGCTGCTGCCCGGCGCGTTCTACGTACTGCGCGAGAAGCAATTGCCGCCGGTCGATGCATTCCGCAAGTGCGGCGTGAGTATCACGATCGCCACCGACAGCAATCCCGGCACCTCGCCGATCACCTCGCTGCTGCTGACCATGAACAAGGGCGCGACGCTGTTCCACCTGATCGTGGACGAACTGATCGCCGACGTCACCCGCGAGGCTGCCCGCGCGCTCTGCCGGCTGTCGGACATCGGCACGCTGGAGACCGTCAACTGTTGCGACCTCGTGGTGTGGGACATCGAGCGACCGGCGGAGCTAGTGTACCGCATCGGATTCAACCCGCTGCATCGGCAAATTTGGAGGGGCGCATGACGTCCCGCCTCCCCGCGTGCAGCGGCAATGCGCCGATTACCAAGCCGAACTCCTGCCTGCTTTCGTGCGGCAGGCGACCCGATCGATCGTTTCACCGAGGAGACAACCATGAGCCGCATCGACAACACTCGCGTCATCCGTGCTGCGCACGGCACCAAGCGAACGGCCAAGAGCTGGCTGACCGAGGCGCCGTTGCGCATGCTGATGAACAACCTCGACCCTGACGTCGCCGAAAAGCCGGGCGAACTGGTGGTCTATGGCGGCATCGGGCGCGCCGCCCGCACCTGGGAAAGCTTCGACCGCATCGTCGCCTCGCTGCGCGATCTCGAAGAGGACGAGACCTTGATCGTGCAGTCGGGCAAGCCGGTGGGCGTATTCCGCACTCATCCCGACGCGCCGCGCGTGCTGATCGCGAACTCTAATTTGGTGCCGCACTGGGGCAATTGGGATCACTTCCATGAGCTCGATCGCAAGGGCCTGATGATGTACGGCCAGATGACGGCCGGCTCGTGGATCTACATCGGCTCGCAGGGCATCGTGCAGGGTACCTACGAGACCTTCGTCGAGGTCGGCCGCCAGCATTACGGCGGCAGCCTTGCCGGCAAGTGGATCCTGACCGCGGGCCTCGGCGGCATGGGCGGTGCGCAGCCGCTCGCCGCGATCATGGCCGGCGCCTCTTGCCTCGCCATCGAGTGCCAGCCGAGCCGCATCGAGATGCGTCTGCGCACCGGCTATCTCGACGTCCAGGCGAAGGACCTCAAGGAGGCCCTCGCCACCATCGAGAAGGCCTGCAAGGAGAACAAGCCGGTCTCGGTCGGCCTGCTCGGCAACGCCGCGGATATCTTCCCGGAATTGGTGCGCCTCGGCGTCGAGCCGAACGTCGTCACCGACCAGACCTCGGCGCACGACCCCGTCAACGGTTATCTGCCGAAGGGTTGGACGCTGTCCGAATGGGAATCCAAGCGCGAGAGCGATCCGAAAGCGGTGAACGCGGCGTCGCGGCGCTCGATGGTCGAGCACGTGCAGGCGATGCTCGACTTCCACAAGATGGGCGTACCGACACTCGACTACGGCAACAACATCCGCCAGATGGCGAAGGAAGAGGGCCTCGCGAACGCCTTCGACTTCCCAGGCTTCGTGCCGGCCTATATCCGCCCGCTGTTCTGCCGCGGCATCGGTCCGTTCCGCTGGGCGGCCCTCTCGGGTGATCCGGAGGATATCTACAGGACCGATGCCAAGGTTAAGGAGCTGCTGCCCGACAACAAGCACCTGCACAACTGGCTCGACATGGCGCGCCAGCGCGTCAAGTTCCAGGGCCTGCCGGCGCGCATCTGCTGGGTCGGCCTCGGCGACCGCCACCGGATCGGCATGGCGTTCAACGAGATGGTTGCCCGCGGCGAGCTGAAGGCACCGATCGTGATCGGCCGCGACCATCTCGACTCCGGCTCGGTCGCAAGTCCGAACCGCGAGACCGAGGCGATGAAGGACGGCTCGGACGCTGTGTCCGACTGGCCGTTGCTCAACGCACTCATCAACTGTGCCAGCGGTGCCACTTGGGTGTCGCTGCACCACGGCGGCGGTGTCGGCATCGGCTACTCCCAGCATGCCGGCATGGTGATCGTCGCCGACGGCACGCCGGAGGCCAGCAAGCGCCTCGAACGCGTGCTGTGGAACGACCCCGCCTCGGGCGTGATGCGCCATGCCGACGCCGGCTACGACGCCGCGATCGACTGCGCCAGGGAGCACGGCCTCAAACTGCCGAGCGTCGTCTGATGCAGATCCTGCGCGCGACCGCCTATCGGCGGATGCCCTGGAGGAATGGCGGCGGCGAGACCATCGAGATGGCGGTCTCGCCCGCCGGCGCATCCTTCGACACCTTCGACTGGCGCCTCAGCATGGCCCATGTCGGCGCGTCGGGACCGTTTTCGCTGTTTCCGGACACCGATCGCACGCTGAGCGTGATCGCAGGCAATGGTCTGACATTGAAGCTGCCCGACCGGGACGTCACGCTCGACCGCAAGACCGCGCCGTTCGCCTTTCCCGGCGACGTGACCGTCGACAGCACGCTGGTGGACGGCCCCATCGACGACCTCAACGTCATGACCCGCCGCACCCGCTGTCATCATCGGGTGCAGCGGCGTCACCTCGCGGTATCAACGACACTAGCCCTGAGCGGTGAGATCGCCGTTCTCGTCGCCATCGGCGGCGGCGTCGAAGTTGTGGCCGGCTCGCAGGCCGTCACGCTCGATTCCAAAGATGCTCTGGCGCTGAAAGTCGGCGATATCTCGACTCTCACCGCCACCCCGCAAGGCACCCCACAAGGCACGGTGGATCTGTTCGTGGTCGAAATCGCGTTTGAATGAGGAGCTGGATGCGCAGGCGCAGCCCGCGCATCCAGCGCCTCAGGGAGAGCCCTACAGAATCTTCGCCGGATTCAGCAGCCCTCGCGGATCGAACGCTGCCTTCAGCCGCCGCATCGCGTCGATCTCCGCGGCCGAGCGCATGCGGCGCAGCGCCATCCGCTTGAGGGCGCCGATACCGTGCTCGGCGCTGACAGTGCCGCCAAGACCCAGCGCGACTGCTTCGATCGCCTCCGTCACCTCGCCCCAACACCCCATGAACGCTTCGCCGGTCATACCGCGAGGCGGCAGCACGTTGAAATGGATATTGCCGTCGCCGACATGGCCGAACGGCACGGGCCGGCAGCCGGGCACGACCGTCTCCACGGCGCGTGTCGCCTCGGTAACGAAAGCGCCGATCGCTGTCACCGGCACCGCTGAATCGCTCTTCAGGCTGCCCGGCGTCTCGATCATGGCATGTGCTATGCCCTCGCGAAGCGTCCACAATGCCTGGCGCTGGGCCTCGGATGCCGCGACCGTGCCGTCGACCACGACACCATCCCCGAGCGCCGCGGTGAAAAGCTCATCGACCGCGCGTGAAAGGTCGAAATAGGGGCTGGCGCTGTCGGCCTCCAGAAGCACGGCCCACGGCGTCGTCATCGGAAACGGCCCGCGTACGCGGCCAACATGGGCGAAGTGCAAGTCCAGCCCGGCGCGAGGCAGGACCTCAAACGCGCTGATCGCCTCGCCGAGCGCGGTGCGCGCGCGCACGAATAGGTCGAGCACGGCATCGAGGGTCTGCAGGCCGAGGCACGCGGTCGCGCGCACCACCGGTGCCGGCCGCAACTTCAGCGCAGCGGCGGTGATCAGCCCGAGGGTGCCCTCGGCACCGAGGAAAAGCTGACGCAAATCGTAGCCGGCGTTGTTCTTGCGCAGCGGCGACAGCAGGCTGAGCACCTCGCCGTCCGCCAACACCACCTCGAGCCCGAGCACCTGCTCGCGCGCCATGCCGTACCGCAGCACGTTGTTGCCGCCGGCATTGGTCGCAAGGTTGCCGCCGATCTGACTGGACAGGCCCCCATGATCCAGGCCGAGCAGCCGGCCGGCGCTCGCCGCCGCCTCCCGCGCCTCATGCAGACTGCAGCCCGCCTCCACCAACATGACATCGCCGACAGTGTCGACCTGGCGGATCGCGCGCATCCGCTCGAACGATATCACGACGCTTGGACGATCGGCGGTCGGCGCAGCACCGCCGGCAAGGCCGGTGCCACCGCCGCGCGGGGTCAGCGCAACATTTGCATCGCAGCAGGCCCGCACCACCGCCGCAACCTCAATTGTAGACCGCGGCCGCACCACGGCGAGCAGAGGGCCATCGGTCTGCAGCGCGAGGTCGCCGCGATAGCCGGCGAGGTCGCCTGCCTCCTCGAGCACGCCGTCGTCGCCGACCAGCGCCCGCAGCTTGGCCGCGAGCATCGTCATTACGCCGCCATCACGTCGCGGATAGCGGCGAGGAACGCATCCGAGTCCTGCCGCGTGCCGATGGTGATACGCAGGGCACCAGGCGTCTGCGGCCAGGGGAACGGCAGCACGAAGATGTTCTTCGTCCGCAATTGCTGCGCGATCGAAGCCGCCGACCGCGGCGTCACCACTGTGACGAAATTGGCCGCACTCGGCAGCGGCTGGAAGCCGAGAACTATTAGGCCTTCCGCAAGGCGCACGCGCTCTGCCGCGGTGTGATCCAGCAATTCGACGAGATGAGCAGTCTCGTTGAGAGCGGCACGAGCCGCGACGAGCGCCACTGCGTTGACGCTGAAATTGATGCGGATCTTGCGATAGGCATCCGCAAGCTCCCGCGAGTTGGCGATGCCGTAGCCGACACGGGCTCCAGCAAGGCCATAGGCCTTGGAGAAGCTGCGCGTTGCGATCCATGGACCACGACGTCGCGCCAGCAGCGGCAAGCTCTCCGGTCCGCCGGCGTGATGGCCGAATTCGTAGTAGGCCTCGTCGAAATGCAGCAGCACGTGATCCGGCAGCTCACGCACGAGATGCTCGATCTCGGCGGCACCAAGCAGGCCACCGGTCGGATTGTGCGGCGAAGCCACGAACACCAGGCGGGTCTTCGGCGTCACCGCGTTCAGCGTCGCCTCGATATCGACAACGCCGTCGGTACGTACCGGGACACCGACGTGGATCGCACCACGCATCGCGATGGTCTTGGCGTAGGTTGGAAAGCCCGGCACCGGCGCCACCGCCTCATCGCCCTGGTCAAGCGAGATATCCGCGCTGGCGTAGAGCAATTCGTTGGAGCCGGAACCGATGACGATGTGATCAGATGGCGCGCCGGTACGCCGCGCGAGCTCCGCAATCAATTCGCCGCCGTCATGGTCGGGATAGCGGTTCAGTCCGGCGGCGGCGCGCTGCATGGCCTCGACCACTGCCGGCGCCGGCGGGAACGGCGATTCGTTGAGATGCAGGCTACGCACCGGCAATGCATCGCCGAGATCCGGCGGGGTCACCTGGGGTGGAACGGTTTCCAGGCGCTGGATGCGGGGCGTGACGACGGTTTCGAGTTTGCTCGCTTCAGCCATTTTCTTTGCATCAACCATGGGACCAGTCCTCCGGATTGTCGGAGTTGCCTGGCGACAGGCCGAGGTTATCGCCGTCCGTCGTGACGCCGAGACCGAGCACGGTGCGGTTGGCGTAATTGAAGTACGCTACAACCTGGTTGACCTCGAGAATGCGGCCATCGTCAAAGCCCGCCGCCCGGAGCGCCTCGAGCCGTGTGCGCAATTCATCTTGCGCGCGCGGCCGCAGCGTCAGCGCCTCGGCATAACGCAACGCCGCGCTCTCCGCTGGAGTGAACGCATCGGCAAAAACGTCCGCTTGTAATGCAGTGCGGATCGCCGCAGCACGATCGTCGCTCTTCAGCAGCCGGGTGAGGCCGGCAAAGTGATGATCGACGCAATAGGCGCAGGCGTTGAGCGAGCTGACATAGACGCCAAGCGTCTCCAGGAACCATTTCGGGATCACGTTGGAAGCATGGTGCAGCACATATTTGTAGAGGGCCATGTGCCCCTCCATGCTGTGCGGCCGCAGACTGTGCGCCAGCATGATGTTGTCGACATTGTCGTCGGGGCCCTTGATCCGGTCGTACAGCGATCGCAGGCGGCCTTCGGCCTCGGTGTAGGGAATATGTGAGATCCACATAGCGTCCGTGTCCTTTTATTTAGCGTCAGGCCGCATCGTCAAACAGCGGCGAGCCGGCGATGTCGCCGAGAACTCCGGCACCGAGCATCCGTTTCGCAGCGGCGATGTCGGGCGCGAGATAGCGGTCCTGGTCGAGCCGGGCGACCTCGACACGCAGCCGCTGCACGGCGTCCGCGAGCGGCGCTGCCGGCTGGAGCGGCCGGTGGAATTCGACGCCCTGGGCAGCGGCGAGCCATTCCAGCGCCAGGATAGTGACCAGGTTGTCGTTCATCTGCACGAGACGATAGGCGCCATGACAGGCCATCGAGACATGGTCTTCTTGGTTGGCCGAGGTCGGGATCGAATCGACGGACGCAGGATGGGCGAGCATCTTGTTCTCGCTGGTCAGCGCCGCGGAGGTGACCTGCGCGATCATGAAGCCGGAGTTGAGGCCCGAATTCTCGATCAGAAATGCAGGGAGGCCGGATAGCGTCGCGTCCACCAGCATCGCCTGGCGACGTTCCGAAAGCGAGCCGACCTCGCAGATCGCCAATGCGATGATGTCGGCGGCAAACGCAACCGGCTCGGCATGGAAGTTGCCCCCGGACAGAACGTCACCCTCCGCCGGGAAGACTAGCGGATTGTCGCTGACGGCGTTAGCCTCGATCCCCAGCACGTTTGCGGCATGTCGCAGATTGTCTAGACAGGCGCCCATCACCTGCGGCTGACAGCGCATGCAATAGGGGTCTTGCACCTTGAGCGATGCGCGATGGCTTTCGCGGATGGGGCTTCCTTCGATCAGGCGACGATAGATCGCCGCGACGTCCTGCTGGCCGCGATGGCGGCGCACAGCCTGGATGCGGGCGTCGAACGGGGTGTCGTTGCCGCGGCAGGCTTCGAGCGCCAGCGCACCGGTGACGAGACCGGCGCGCAAACTGTCCTCCGCGGCAAACAGGCCGGCCAGCGCCAGCGCGGTCGAGACCTGGGTACCATTGATCAGCGCGACGCCCTCCTTCGGTCCGAACGTCATGGGCGAAATCTCGGCGTGACGCAGACCGTCGGCCGCCGGAAGCACCTTGCCCTGGTAACGCACCTCCCCCATGCCCATCAGGGCCGCGGCCATGTGCGACAGCGGCGCGAGGTCGCCGGAAGCACCAACGGATCCCTTTGCGGGAATGCAGGGATAGACACCGGCATTCGCCAGCGCCAGCAGCGCGTCGACCACCTGCCAGCGCACGCCGGAATATCCCTGCGCCAGCGCACCGGCCTTCATCACGAGGATCAGCCGCACGAGATCGTCGCTGAGCAGTTCACCGGTGCCGGCGCTGTGCGAGAAGATCAAATTCTGCTGCAGCTTCTCGAGCTGGTCGTTATCGATGCGCACGGTGGCGAGCTTGCCGAAGCCAGTGTTCACCGCATAGATTGGCCGCCCGGTGCCGATCAACTCGAGGATGGTCGCGTGGCAGGCGTCGACCACAGCGCGGGCGCCTTCGGCGAGACGCACGGTGGGCGCTTCGCGTAGGATGCGCCGCCAGGTCGACAGCGCGACCTGTCCTGGCTCGATGACCACGTCATTGTCGACGTTGTTCTGCTTGGTCATGTGTGCTCTTCCGATCAACCCAACAATAACGCGTCGTCCGAGAGCTCTTCGCCCTGGTCGCGCTTAAACAATGCCAGTAGGTCGGAGACCTGCATGGCGGCCCGTTTGTCGCCTTCCGCATCGAAAATGATGCGGCCGCGATGGAACATGACGGTGCGGTCGCCATAGTGCAGCGCTTGCGCCATGGAGTGGGTGACCATCACCGAGGTGAGCTTGAGTTCGGTCACGATCGCGCGCGTCAACTCCATCACGAATTCCGCAGTCTTCGGATCGAGCGCCGCGGTATGCTCGTCGAGCAGCAGCACCCGCGTCTCGCCCGTCGTCGCCATCAAGAGGCTCACGGCTTGGCGTTGGCCGCCCGAAAGGAGGCCGACCTTGTCGTTAAGCCGGTTCTCGAGACCGAGCTTGAGCAGCTTGAGCCGCTCCGCTGCCCGCTCGCGGATCCCCTTGTCGATCGCGAAGCGGAAACCACGCGGCTGGGTGCGGCCGTGCGCCAGCGCAAAGTTCTCCAGAATCGTCAGGTCTTCGCAGGTGCCCATCTTGGGGTCCTGGAACACGCGGGAAATCAACCGCGAGCGCTGATGGATCGGCCAATCCGTGACGTCTTGGCCGCCAACCACGACCTTGCCGCAGTCCGGCCGGACGAGGCCGGCGATGACGTTGAGCGAGGTCGATTTGCCTGCGCCATTGGAGCCAATAATGGTGAGAAACTGGCCGTGCGGCACAACAAGGTCGAGTTCGCGCAAGGCGACGGATTCGAGCGGAGTACTCTTGTTGAAGGTAACGCGGACGTCACTGACGTCGATCATGACAACTTCCTCTTCAGGAGCTTGCCCATTCCCGAGCGGGACGACTGCCCGACCAGGGTGACAACGACGAGCAGCGCAGTGACGAGCTGCACGTCGGACGCTTTCAGGCCGAGGAAATCGGCGTTCAACGAGAACGCCACGGCGAAGCGGTACAGCATGGCACCGAACAGGCATGCCAACGTCGCCTGCGCAATGGTGCGCACCGGCAGGATCGACATTCCGACGATCACCGAAGCAAGGCCAATGATGATCACGCCGATGCCCATATAGGCGTCGGCCGCGCCGAAGCTCTGGGCGAACATCGCGCCTGCAAGCGCGGTGAGTGCGTTGGCCATGCCAAGGCCGAGCAGCTTCATGCGACCGACATTGACGCCGTTGGCAGCAGCCATGGCAGGATTGGCGCCGGCCGCACGCATGTTCATGCCGAGACCAGTGTGCAGAAACAGGTCGAGCAGCATCTTGATCGCCAGGATGATGATCGCGAGCAGGAGCGGGCTCAGGATATAGGTCGGAATGCCCCAGCCCTGCACCGCCGAGAAGATGGTGTGCGCGCCAAGCAGCGGCTTGTTCGGCCCGCTCATGATGCGCAGGTTGATCGAATAGAGCGAGATCGAGACCAGGATGCCGGAGAGAATGTGCAGGATGTTGAATCGCACGTTGAGGAAGGCGGTCACGAAGCCGGCGCCGAATCCGGCCATCGCCGCGGCCAACGTTGCCGGCCAGGGATTCCAGCCGAAATTGACGATCAGGATCGCTGCCATCGCAGCGCCCAGGGGAAAGCTTCCTTCTACGGTGAGGTCGGGGAAGTCGAGAATTCGAAAGGTGATGAATGCTCCGAGGGCCACGAGGCCGAATATCAATCCGACTTCGACAGTCCCGAGAAGTTCGTAGAGCGACATGAGATGCGATCTTTCCGGTGTAATCGCCGATAGCGATGAACGTTGTGGCGGCAGCGGCGGCCCGCAAAGGCCAGTCGCCGCTGCGCATCACGGTCAGTTCACTGTTCGGGTCGCTCGCTTCAACACCGCTTCGGGTAATGTGACACCCATCGCCGCGGCCGCGCTCTTGTTCACCACCTCCACGAAGTTCGGCAGCTTCTGGTAGGCGATCACGGAATCGATCTCACCCGGCTTGGCGCCCTGCAGGATCATCGCAGCCATTTGGCCCGCGATGCGACCGACTTCGATGTAGTCGAGACCGACGGAGGCGATCGCGCCGCGGTCAACGCCGCGGGTCTCGCCGGTGAACACCGGAATCCTGGTCTCCTGGCCAACCTTCACCACGGTCTCCAGCGCCGCGACCACCGTGGTGTCGTTGGGCACGTAGATCGCATCGACATTGCCGACCAGCTTCTTGGTGGCGGGGATCACTTCATTAGTGGTCGGCGCAGCAGCCTCCACGACGGTGATGCCGAGCTTGCCGGCTTCCTCGCGCAGACGTTCGAGCGTTGCGTTCGAACTGTCGAGACCGGGATTGTAGATGAAACCAAGCTTCTTTAACTTCGGCACGATCTCGTGGAAAAGGTTGATCTGCGCGGCGAGCGGCGGCGCATCCGATACGCCGGTGATGTTGCCGCCAGGCGCCTTGAACTGCGGAATGAGCTTGGCCTTGATCGGATCGGTGACGGTGGCGAACACGATTGGCACCGAATTGGTAACGCTTGCCATCGCCTGCGCGGTCGGCGTGGTGATGGCGACGATCAGGTCGGCACCATCGCCGACAAACTTCTTGGCGATCTGCTGCTGGGTCGAAGCGTTGCCGTTCGCAGTCTGGTACTCGACCTTGATGTTGCGGCCGTCTTCAAAGCCACGTTCGGCGAGGCCTTTGAGCACGCCTTCCTTCGTCTCCACCAACTGCGGCACCTCGACTACCGTGGAGATCATCACCTTCTTCTGATCGGCCGCCGCGGCCACGCCGCACATCAGTGCGCTTGCAGTGCACGCCAACAGAGCAGCCCGTGCCTGCCGCAAAACTCGCCTCATTCTTCTCTCTCCATCGCGATTGAAGCTCGAAACACGTTCCGTCGGCCCGGCAACCAACTTCTTACTTGCCAATATGTGGCAAGGTGTTCCACAATATGAGCAATGAACGAGACATCTGTCAACATCGCCCCTGAGGAGGCGCCGACTTCCACCGCCAACACTGCGGGAGTCGGCCTTCTAAAGAAGGCGTTTCAAATCCTGGACCTTTTCACGGACGAGCGGCCGAACTGGACGCAATCAGAGTTGGCGCGGGACACCCAGCTCGCTCGCTCGACCCTGAGCCGCCTGGTCCGCTTCCTGTGCGCGACCGGCTATCTGATGGAGCAGCGCGGCCGCTACACACTCGGCTTTGCGGCCATTGATCTCGGCCGCCGCGCGCAGATGCAGTTCGACCTGGTCGGGCTGTGCCAGAACATTCTCGAGGAACTCTCGCAGACCACGGCCGAAACCGTCATCCTAACTGGATACGACGACATTCATGCCAGCGTGGTCTGCCTTGCACAAATCCCGAGCCGCCAGGGCGGCTTGCGGGTGTTCGAGCAGATCGGCACCGCGTACCCGCTGCATTCGGGTGCAACGTCGAAAGCCGTGCTCGCGTTTCTTCCGCAACGACAGATCGACACGGTGCTCGCCGGCGACCTGACAGGGGTCAATCCGAGTTCGACCCTGCCTGCGGACGCATTGCGGGCGCAGCTAGACGGTGTGCGTGCGGACGGCTTTGTGGTGACCCGCGAGGAAACCTATCCCGGCGTGGTCGGCGTCGCCGTCCCAGTGCTGACGCCACGTAATCAGCCGCTCGGCTCGATCGCCATCGCTGCACCCACGCAGCGGACGGGCAAGGCCGAACTCGACGCTTACGCCAAACTGTTAGTCGATGCCGGCCGCCGCGTCGCGGCCCGGATCGCCGGCGCCACCAACGGTGATTGAGAGATGACTGCTGCTACCATGCGCGCCTGGCGCTCGTTGACCGCCGGCCTCGACCATCTCGAACGGGTCGACGCTCCAATGCCTGCTCTCGTGGCTGAAGAGGCGCTGGTGCAGGTGGAAACCGCAGCGTTGAATTTTTCCGATCTCTTGATGATCGACGACCGCTATCAGGTACGGCCACCCCGCCCATTCGTTCCAGGCCAAGAGGTGGCGGGCACGGTGGTCGTCGCCGGCGAGCGTTCGGGCCTTACGATCGGCCAGCGCGTCGCCAGCAAGGTGCTGTGGGGCGGCTTCGCCGATTATGTCGCGGTGCGCGGCGACATGGCGATCCGAATCCCGCCTGGAATTTCGACTGCGGCGGCGAGCGCGTTGCCGGTAGTCTACACCACCTCCATGGTCGCGCTCACCGAAAGCACGGCAGTGAAAGCCGGTGAGACCGTGCTGGTGCTGGCTGCGGCTGGCGGTGTCGGCCTTGCCGCCGTGGAGATCGCACGCCATCTCGGCGCAAGGGTGATCGCCGCAGCTGGTGGCGAGGACAAATGTGCGCTGGCGAAAACGCATGGCGCCCACGAGGCGATCGACTATCGCAACGAAGGCTGGAGCGAACAGTTCAAGATCCTCACCGATGGTCATGGCGCCGACGTGATCGTCGATCCGGTCGGCGGCGCTGCGGCTAAGGAGGCGATGCGGGTGATCGCCTGGGAAGGCCGTTACCTGGTGGTCGGCTTCACCTCTGGCGACATTCCCCAGATCCCCGCCAACCGCCTGCTGCTGAAGCGTGCCGCGGCGATCGGCGTATACTGGAATCACGACCGCGACGGCGCGATGCTCGCCCGCATCTCGGCGCGCCTTGCAGAGCACCTGCAGGATGGCGCGATCCGCCCGCATATCGGCGCAAGGTTCGCCTTCGACCAATTGCCCGACGCGCTGCGCGCGCTCGGCGATCGCAAGACCACCGGTAAAGTCACCCTTGACCTGACGCACGAGGCCGCGCGATGAAACAGTTGCTTCCCGCTCATCTGTTTGCCGGCTTGCGCGTGCTCGATCTCACTCGGGTGATGTCAGGCCCGTTCTGCACCGCGATGCTCGCCGATCTCGGCGCCGAGGTCATCAAGGTGGAACTGCCAGGCTCCGGCGACGATAGCCGCTACTTCGCACCCCACGTCAATGGCGAGAGCACCTATTTCGCACTGCTCAACCGCGGCAAGCGCAGCATCACCATCAATATGAAGTCGCCAGAAGGCATCGCCCTGATCCGTGACCTCGCAAAGAAGGCTGACATACTGGTAGAAAATTTCCGTCCCGGCGTGATGGAACGGCTCGGGCTCGGCTACGACGTGCTGAAGGCCGACAATCCCCGGCTGATCTATGCCTCGATCTCCGGCTTCGGCCAGCAAGGCCCGCTCGCGGACCTGCCGGCATTCGATCTCGTGATCCAAGCGATGAGCGGATTGATGAGCGTCACCGGTGAAGCCGGCGGCCGCGCCACCGCAGTCGGTGAGAGCGTCGCCGACGTCACCACCGGCATGTTCGCCGCCTGGGGCATTGCCGCAGCACTCTACGACCGCGAGCGCACGGGCACCGGCCGGCAGCTTGAAGTCGCGATGCTCGATTCAGTGTTCTCGATGCTGCTGACCAACCTCTCGCGGCGATTGTTCACAGACAAGCCGACGCGCCGTGTCGGCAACCGCCATCCGGAGACCTACCCGGTCGACAGCCTAGCGACTAGGACCGGCGACATCGTGCTGGTCGGATTCTCTGAGGCCATCGTCAAGCGCATCTTCGAGGCGATCGGCCGTCCGGAGCTGTCGGCCGATCCGCGCTTCAAATCGAACCAGGACCGCAACACCCACGAGGCCGAACTGCGCGCCGTCCTCTCCGACTGGGCGGCCGGGCTGACGCAGGACGAAGCCCTGGCGCGGCTGCGCGCTGCAGACGTGCCCGCAGCTCCAGTGTGGTCACTCGACGACGTGCTCGCCAGTGAGCATGCGACGGCGCGCCAATTGCTGGTGCCCGGCCACAACGCCAAGCTTGGCGATATCAAATTCGCTCCGCAGCCGGTCCGGTTCGCGGGAACGACAGCGCCCGCACCGATGCGAGCACCAACTCTTGGCGAGGATACCGAAGCCGTGCTGCGCGATGAACTTGGGCTCGACGAAACCATGATTGCCGCCCTGCGTGCAGCAAAGACCGTCTGAAGGAAAGATTATGCGCAAGAACGACCGCATCATCCGCGCTCCGCGCGGAGCCGAACTCACGACCAAGAGCTGGCACACCGAAGGACCGCTGCGCCTTCTGATGAACAATCTCGATCCCGATGTCGCTGAACGGCCAGAAGAGCTCGTGGTGTATGGCGGCATTGGCCGCGCGGCACGCAGCTGGGAAGCATTCGATCAGATCGTCAATGTACTGAAACGGCTCGACAAGCATCAGACCCTATTGGTGCAGTCGGGAAAGCCGGTTGGCGTATTTCCGACCCATCCCGGCGCGCCCCGAGTGATCATCGCTAACGGCAACCTAGTACCGAAGTGGTCAACCTGGGAACACTTCAACGAGCTCGATCGCAAGGGCCTGATGATGTACGGTCAGATGACGGCCGGATCGTGGATCTACATCGGCTCGCAAGGCATCGTGCAGGGCACCTTCGAGACCTTCTCGGAAATCGGCCGCCGTCACTTCGGCGGCAGCCTTGCAGGCCGCTGGTTCCTGACTGCGGGCCTGGGCGGCATGGGCGGCGCGCAGCCGCTCGCCGCAACCATGGCCGGCGCCTCGATCATCGTCGTCGAGTGCCAGCCGAGCCGCATCGAATTTCGCAAACGCACCGGCTATCTTGATCGCTCCGCCACCACTCTCGACGAGGCGCTGTCGATGGTCGACGAAGCAAAGAGGACCGGCAAGCCGGTGTCGGTCGGCCTCCTCGGGAATGCGGCCGAGGTTTTCCAGGAGGTGCTGCAGCGCGGCCTCGTGCCCGATGTCGTCACCGACCAGACCTCCGCGCATGACCCGGCGCATGGCTACATTCCACGCGGTTGGACGTTGGAGCAGTGGGCCGAGCGCCAGGAGCGCGATCCGGAAGGCACAGCAGATGCCGCTAAGGAGACGATGGCGGAGCAGGTGCGCTGCATCCTTCAGCTCAAAGCCAGGGGCGCGATTGCCATCGACTACGGCAACAACATCCGCGCGATGGCGAAGGAGAAGGGTGTCATCGACGCCTTTAACTATCCAGGGTTCGTAGAAGCCTATGTGCGGCCGCTGTTCTGCGAGGGCAAAGGCCCGTTCCGCTGGGTAGCGCTTTCGGGAGATCCGGAGGATATCTACAAGACCGACGCCAAGGTACGTGAGCTTATGCCGAACGACGCCTTCCTCAACCAATGGCTCGACAAGGCGCGTGCACATATCAAGTTCCAAGGCTTGCCGGCGCGCATCTGCTGGCTCGGCCTGGGCGACCGTCACCGCGTCGGCCTCGCCTTCAACGAGATGGTCGCGCGCGGCGAGTTGAAGGCGCCGCTCGTGATCGGCCGCGACCATATGGATTCTGGCTCGGTCGCCTCGCCGATGCGTGAGACCGAGGGAATGCTCGATGGTTCCGACGCCGTGTCGGACTGGCCGATCCTCAACGCACTGCTCAATTCCGCCTGCGGAGCCACCTGGGTCTCATTCCATCATGGCGGCGGCGTCGGTATGGGTTATTCGCAACATTCTGGTATTGCGTTGGTCGCAGACGGCACTCCGGAAGCGAGTGAGAAGATTGGACGTGTTCTCTGGAACGATCCCGCTACCGGCGTAATGCGCCACGCCGACGCGGGCTATGAGATCGCAATCGATTGTGCAATCCGCAACGATCTTGATATGCCAAGTTTGCGACGGGCGTAGGCGGATCAATCAGGTTCGCTCATGTTGTCAACATCGACGCGCCAACGGTCAGATGACGTCGCTGGTGATTGCGCGAGCGTTGCTCTCAATCAAAACTAGGCTATCTGGATTACGGTGTGGGGCAATGAAGTAAGTTCTCATTATCCCAGGCTGAATGGCCGAAGTTCGGCGCGCGCGAGCGCCGAAATCGTTCATGGAAATGCTATCAAATGATCGATATTGATAGCATCGCAGTCAATCTGAGGAGGACGCCATCATGGCCGCTGTCACCATCCGCAATCTCTCCGAGGAGGCGCACCGCGCCCTGAAAGTCCGCGCGGCGCAACACAATCGCAGCACGGAAGCGGAAATGCGCGCCATTCTGGAGGCAGCCGTACGCCCCGAGGGCCGGCTGCGGCTCGGCACTGCCCTTTCGGAGATGAGCCGCAAGATCGGACTCACCAATGCCGATGTCGAGGCACTTGAACAGGGCCGCGACGCGCGTCTCGCTGAGCCGATGCGCTTCGAATGAGCCTGCTCGATACCAATGGGGTCTCCGAGACGATGAAGCCCGATCCGCACCCATCGGTCCGTGACTGGCTCGACGCCCGGGCGGCCGAGACGCTGTTTCTTTCCAGCGTCACCGTCGCGGAACTGCTGTTCGGCATCGACGCGCTGCCGCGCGGCAAGCGCAAGGACAGGCTGACATCTGCGCTCGACGGCGTGTTCGACCTGTTCGCGACCCGTATCCTGGCTTTCGACACCACCGCGGCGCGGCGCTATGCCGAACTCGCCGTCAAGGCGCGCTCGGTGAGAAAAGGCTTCCCCACGCCCTATGGCTACATCGCTGCAATCGCTGCCGCGCACGGGTGCGCAGTGGCATCGCGCGACACGAGTGCGATCAATGCCGCAGGTCTGACGGTGATCATGCTGGACCGTGACCAACTGATAGGGTTCTCAAGCGGGCGTGTCATCGTGACGGCACAAACCGCGGGGAATTGCGGATGTGGTAAAAACTTCGGCACCAACCTTTAGCGAGACTGTTTCGAAAACCCATCAGTTGATCGCGAGTCCAACATTGCAATCCGAATAGCCCAAACTAAAGACGCCGCCCGCGGTTTGGTGGTGACCTCTCACATCCAAGTTTCAACCTGCTTCGTTGCGATCCAACACTCCGCAGTGGTCTCGTCAGTGATCCTGAGCTCCTCAATGTCGCGTCCGTTCAGATAGGCGGTGTAGATCGGCGGCATAGCGAGGCCCGCAGGGAACGCCGCGACATCGCGCAATGTATAGCCGTTGACAACGAGGTACTCGCTCTCCGTATCATGGACGGACTGTCAATTCGGTACACCAGTCCCGGCAACGGACGTACCTGGAATGCCGACGTCGTTGCGCGATACCGGCGGACCTGATCGGTCAGAGCGCTGCGATCATGTAAGAAGCTTGTCTGGGCTGCTAGTGGCGTGACCACCAACGCGCTACGCCGGCAGCGATATTCGCCGATCCGGAGCCATCGCTGCCCCCGGATGAAACCTACCCAGTTCAGGTGCGTGCGGGGACGCCTCTTGGCCTGCCACCTGGTCGAGAGGGCAACCACGTGGTCGTTTCGATCGACGGGAGAGCCTACGTCGAAGGCCGATTCAAATAGTCGGTCGAGACATGCCTCATATCGCCGGCCGGGTGGGGGTAAACCGCGCCGATCCCGGACAGTCGAAAAATCCCGACTAAACTCCCTGCAGAACAATTGCGCAAAAACTACACTCAATCAGCCTATTTTTTAAGGTTGAAAGCGAACCGCATCGTCGCGATAGTTGGATAACTTAGATTTTAGTCGGGAAATGACGACCACGTGGATATCGAGCAGTCTCTTGCCCGTCTCGGCATCGTCGGAAACCTCTACAGGGTCTACCGCGCTGCAATAGAACTTGGCGACGTCCCCGTCGCCATGGTGATCGAACGATCCGGTCTTCCGAAGGCGACCGTCTACGACGCGCTCTCCCGACTCGCGCAAGAGGGCTTGATTGCTGACTGGGGCAAGCCGGGCAAGCGTCGCGTCGTTGCCCATGATCCGGTCATCCTCCTCGAACAGCTTGAGGCACGCAGGCAAATGCTCGGCGAGATGCTGCCGCAGCTGCGTTCCCTCTACAACGCCGCGAAGGGAAAGCCGGGCATCCGCTTCTACGAGGGCCTCGAAGGCGTCGAGAAGGCGCTTTGGGATTCACTCTCGGCAACCTCTGGCGTCATGTACTGCACCTTTGCCATGGCCGAGATCATGGAGGTGCCGGGGCTCGACCGGATGGCCGCCTACCAGGAGGAGCGGCTGGCGCGCGGCATCGACATGAAGGTCGTACGTTCGCGGCGCCATGACCGACAGGACATCTGGCCGTGCAGCCGCGCCGAGCGGCGCGAATTGCGCTTTTCGCCCGACGAAATCGTGCTCGGCATGACCATGCTCATCTACGACAGCCGCGTCGCCATCGCCTCATCCAAGAAAGAAAGCTACGGCCTGATCATCGAGAGCGAGGAATTTTCAGCGCTGCTCAAGGCGATGTTCATGTCGATCTGGATCACGAGCGAGCCTGTTCCGTTCATAGAGGATATGCAGGATGACAACTCAAGCCGTTAGGCCGGTGCTCGACGCAGCCGGCGCCGTGCCGGAGCAGAAACAGGCGCCCGCTCCTCGCGCAAACAGCACTGGCGGACGTTGGCGCTCGCGCCGGACGGTCGCTCTCAATGTCATCGGCATCGGCACCATGTTGCTGCTGTGGCAAGGCCTCACCGCGGCCGGCGCAATCAATTCGTTCCTGCTGCCGTCCCCGGTCGCCGTGCTCGACAGCCTCTGGGAGATGTCGAAAGACGGCAGCCTGTGGGTCAATCTCGCCGCCAGTCTCAAGCGTGTCTGCGTCGGCTATCTGATGGCCTGCGCGGTCGGTCTCACTCTCGGCTTTATTTGTGGCTGGTCGCAGGTCGTCGCCGAGCTGGTCCGCCCGATCATCGAAGCGTTGAGGCCGATCCCGCCGCTCGCCTGGGTGCCGATCGCCATCCTCTGGTTCGGGCTCGGCGACATGTCGGCTTATTTCCTCGTCTTCCTGGGGTGCCTGTTCCCGCTCTTCTTCGGCGCCTATACCGCCGTGCGCTCGATCGATCGCAACCAGATCAACGCGGCGCTCTGCCTTGGCGCGTCACGCTGGCTGCTGTTCAGCAGCGTCTTGGTGCCGGCCTCGCTGCCGATCATGATGCCGAACCTCAGGCTTGCGCTCGGTATCGGCTGGATGTGCGTCGTTACGGCCGAGCTGATCGCTGCGCAGACCGGCCTTGGCTATCTGATTCAGCAGTCGCGCATGCTGTTCCAGATCCAGAACGTGGTGGCGGGCATGGTCGCTATCGGCGTGGTCGGTTTCCTGATGTCGGCGGCGGTCGAACGGATCGAGAGGCGCGTCAACGCCTGGGCGCCGTCGGAACGCAACTGAAGGAAACGTGATGACGTCCTCTGCCTGCCATATCGACATCTCGCACGTCTCGAAGATCTTCGGCGCAGGCGAGCCCGGCGAGGTCGTGGCGCTGCGCGACGTCGATCTCAAGATCGCGCGCGGCGAGTTCATCGCGTTGCTCGGCCCCTCCGGCTGCGGGAAATCGACCTTGCTCAGCCTGCTTGCCGGATTTCAGACCGCGACCTCGGGCGCGCTCATCCAGAACGGCCGGGAGATATCGGGCCCCGATGCCTCGCGCACCGTCGTCTTCCAGGACTACGCCCTGTTCGGCTGGCTGACGCTGCAGAAGAACGTCGAGTTCGGGCTGAAGGCGAAGAAGGTCCCCAAGCGCGAGCGCGCGGAGATCGCCCGCGATTTCCTGGCCCGGGTGCAACTCTCCGGTTTCGAGGACAAGCTGCCGCACGAAGTCTCCGGAGGCATGAAGCAGCGCGCGGCGATCGCGCGCGCAATGGCGCCCGATCCGGAAATCCTGCTGATGGACGAGCCGCTCGGCGCGCTCGACGCACAAACCCGGGTGCTGCTCCAGGAGGAGATCTCCCGCCTCTCCTCCGAGTCCGGCAAGACGGTGATCTTCGTGACGCACGGCATCGACGAGGCCGTGTTCCTGGCCGACCGCGTGGTGGTGATGAGTCCGCGACCGGGCCGCATCCGCGAGATCGTCACGTCGCGCCTGCCCTTTCCGCGCACCGCCGAGATGCGCGCCGATCCCTGGTTCACCTCGACAGTCAGCAATCTCTGGGAAACCCTCAAGCCGGAATGGCAGAAGGAAGACGAGCAATGACCACATTTTCGCGGCGTCAATTCAATCGCATCCTTGCAGGCAGCGCCGCTGCAACGATCGCTGCGCCAGCCGTGATGCGCGCCGAGACGCCGGACAAGATCCGCTATTGCTGGACGAATACCGTCACGGTCTCGGCCCAGACGCAGCACACGTTGAAAAACACCAGCATCGGGGCGGGCCACGGCCTCGACATCGAGATGATTCAGTTTGCCGGCGGGCCGCCGATCAACGAGGCGCTTGTTTCGGGCGCTGCCGACATCGGCAGCGTTGCCGATTTCGGGGCCGTCATCATGATGGCAGCGGGTGCGCCGATCAAGGTCGTCGGTCACCAGTCGAGCTTCCGCTCGGCCGTGCTCGCGACCACAAAGTCCGGAATCAACTCGCTCGCCGATCTCAAGGGCAAGCAAGTCTACGGCCTGTTCGGCATTACGGCTTACCTCAACGCGCAAGAAACGGTGCGCAGCGCCGGCCTCAAGGTCGGCAGCGACGTATCTTTCGTCAATATCGGGACGCCGGAGCTCGCCGACGCGGTCCGCGCCCAGCGGATCGACGCCTTCTTCATGTGGGACCCCTGGGTGACGCTCTTCGAGCATGCCGGACTCGCGAAAGTGCTGTCCCAGAACGTCACGCCCGCCATGGTGCTGATGGCTCGCGAGGATCTCGTCAAGCGCAAGGATGGCGATGTCCTCAGGCGGCTGCTCCGCGCGCATTCTGAGGCTCTCTTTTTCGCCAGCCAGAACCACGAGCTGACCAACAATTGGTTCCGCTCGCTGGAGCCGGCAAAAAGCATTCCGACCGAAGTGATCGAGACGGCGTCGACCTTCGATCCCCGCTGGAACGCCAAGCAATTCAGCGACGTCAAGGCCACCGTCTCGGACGCCGGCCTCGCCAGCATGCAGCGCATGGCCGACTGGGGCTTCGGCGAGAAGCTGTTGCCACGCGTTCCCGCGGTAAAGGATTTCGTCAACCTGCCGATCGCCAGCGCGGCGGATGCAGAGGCGACATCGAAGCCCTTCGACATCGCATCGGTCAAGATCACCAACACAAAGTAACGTGAGACAAGCAATGTCGGTCATTAAAGTCGCGGCGGCCCAGTTCGCTCCCGTTTACCTCGACAGGGACGCCACCACCGCCAAGGCGGAGAGGATTATCGCCGAGGCCGGCGCGGCCGGAGCGAAACTTGTCGTCTTTCCGGAGACGTTCCTGCCGGCCTATCCCTACTGGACGCTTGCCATCGATCCCTTCCACGCGCGGCAGACCTACTATCCCCGTCTGTTCGATCAATCGGTCGAATTGGGCAGCGAAACGACGCGCCGCCTCCAGGAGGCTTCGCGCAACGCCGGCGTGGTCGTCGTCATGGGCCTGACGGAGCGCGAGGGCGGTACGCTCTACAATAGTCAGCTCGTGATCGATGCCGACGGCAAGATCCTCGGCTGCCGTCGCAAGCTGATGCCGACCCATCACGAACGAATGAGCTACGGCTTCGGCAGCGGCGAGGATCTGAAAGTGTATGATACGGCGATCGGCAAGCTGGGCGCGCTCGTCTGCTTCGAACATTCCAATCCGCTATTCCGGTATGCGATTCAGGCACAGGGAGAGGTCATCCACATTGCGAACTGGCCGGGCGGCCTGCCATGGACGGACGACATCATCGATGCCTCAGTGCGCCAGTATGCTTTCGAGGCGCAATGTTTCGTCGTTTCGGTTACAAGCGCGCTGTCGCAGGCGTTCATCGATGAACTCGGCGGCAAGGCTGCCGAGATCTTCAAGGCGGGTGGCGGCGTCTCGTCTATCATTGCACCGGGCGGACGTGTGATCGCCCGGTCCGAGACAGGTGGGGAGGAACTGCTTGTGGCCGAACTCGATTTCGCCGAGATCGGTCGCTGGAAGCAGATGGTCGATTCGTTTGGGCATTATGCGAGGTCTGATGTTGTGCGCCTCCACGTCAACACCGCGAAGCCCGCGGCAATCAGCATGAGCCCGGCAGGTTTTTAAGCCGTCCACGGGCCGAAATTGGTAGCGATAGGTAGGCTGTCGGGGAAAAGACGCCTGCAAATCGGCACCGCCCTGATCCGGGCCGCATCGTCACGTCCGATCGCAAGGGGCGTTCAAGCGCGAATATCGAGATGGCACGTTCTGAACGCCCGGCATTCCGGGGCAGCACCGAGCCGCTGCGCTTCGCCATAGACATTTTTATGCGCGCCCCAAATGCGACGGATGAGAAAGACTTGAGGAATCGTTAGATCGTCAGATGCTCGCCTGATTGAGATTCTGATTACAGCATTCGCACCGGGCTACTGTTTCGCTGCGTTCCTCGCTTTCATCATCGCAGCTGCGCTGCCGCCTTCGGCCGCGAGTCCATAGCCAACTTGGCGCACGAGTTGCTCTTTTAACGGCTGAATAAAGATGACACGCGTGTAGCGGCGCGTCACCTCCGGCGCTTTCAGGTATTCAGTTGCTAATTCTTGCGCTCGGGCGAGTGCGCGGCCCTTGGGCGTGACCTCCGCCACCACACCCCACTCATGAGCGGCTTCTGCTGAAACCGGCTTTGGCGAAAGCAGGAATGCCTGTGCGCGGCCTGGCCCTGCGAAATACGACCATGTAACGAAGATGCCGTCGCCCGGGGCTAAACCACCCGCGAAGTGAGGAACATCGTTGAAGGTCGCGCCCTGCCCGGCAATAATAACGTTCGCGAGCAAGCAATACTCCGAATGGACCCACGCCTTGCCTTCGACGGAGCAAATGACGGGGACACGAATGTTGGCAATGTTTTCTAGGATCTGCACACCATCGTCATGCGACTTGTTCCAGTAGTCGGGATCACCCAGATTGCCGCCGCCGGAAAAATCGACGCCAGTGATCCATTCACCACCGGCTCCCGTAATGATAACAACTTTATTGTCTCGATCACGGCTAATGGCATAGAACACATCGACGAAGGCGGCGTGATCGCGTGGCGTAAAGGTATAAGGGCCGCCATTAGTGTTGAATTCCACTGTCAGCGTGCCCGCTGCATCGCGCGTCAAATGGAGTGAGGGCGTGGCAGTGAAGTAGGCCGGCGTTTGTGCGATGGCCGGTCCTGCCATGCTTGTAGCGAGCCCAGCACCGATTAGCCAATTGACGATCGATCCCATAATTTTTCCCCAGAGCGCCGCAAGAGAAGCCGGACGAAGAAATTCGGTCATTCGACAACAATCCATGACGTGATTTAACCCCCTCGTTCGATACCACACCCAACATAGAACCTCCGCCATCCCCTTGAAACAACACCAATCGCAGTCATCGAAGGGCGAGAGCTCCAGTATTCCTGTTACCAGGAGCTTGGTCCCGTCCAAAGCAGACGTCGGATGGAGCAGGCCTTTCAGTTCACGCGACGGCAGCAATAACTATGTCTTGGCCGGCTGTTTAATCTCGAACTTTACCGATGCAGCATCTTCTATCGAGTAGACTAGGTGCTTCGCGACGCGCCAGGACGACCTATGCGCACCGTCGGTTTCCCCTGTTGTTTTAGATCGATCGCTTTATATTCCATTGTAACTCTCTGGCGATCACACGACTTTGTGATTGCAGCGCACGACGCTGCCGCCGAGGGGCAGATGTCGCAGCAAGCTGCTTACTCTGGGGTTTGGTAGGAATCGTTTCGGTCATTCGTTACGAAGCAATCGTAACCTGGACTAACCGAACAACGGCACTTTAAAAACGATTCTTGACAGCATCAAACGTAACAAAGCGGACTCCGGCTGCGAATACGGGATGATACCACGCTGGAGGATTGTCATGCTATCCCGTCTGCTGACTCCACCAGACACATTGCGAGTCTCTCTCCTGCCGTTGGCTCTGCTGCAGAACGACCTATCATCGTCGAGTTGTACGCCTCGCAAGGTTGCTCATCCGCCCCGCCCGCGAAGACTTACCTCAACAAACTATCCGGAGAGCAGCGAGATGCCCTGCCGGCTCGCTTTTCACGTCACCGATTGGGACCGCCAGGGATGGAAGGACGCCTGTTCGCTGCAAGCTGGCAGGGGCCGACACGAATGGTGTCCAACTGGTAAGCGGTCCCATGTTTAAGCGATTGTGGAAACTACTACCCGTAGAGACGCTCCATGGGTACGAGCACCCGGAGCTAGTCGAGACTGTCTTCCGAAAAACGGTCGCCTATGAACCGACAGAATCTTGGCCTGATATGGATGGCGTCGCTTCCGTTCTTGACTTTGGAGGGGCCTGCGGTCGCCACTACAAAGAGGCTCGGCGTCATTCTCCGACTATTCGATGGGCGGTCGTCGAGACCCCGGCTATGGTTACGCGGGCGAAAGAGCTAGAAACCCAACAACTCAAATTTTTTACCGATATCGGAGCTGCGGCTGCGTGGCTCGGCAGCGTCGATGTCATGCATTCGAACGGCGCCGTGCAATATACTACTAATCCGGGCGACGTCATTCGCGAACTTTGCGCTCTCCGTGCGGAGCGTATGATTTGGCTCCGTTTGTTCGTCGGCATTGGCGAGAGAGTAACGCAAGTCTCCCGGTTGGATGACAACGGACCCGGACGGATTTGGACGACCCGAAAAAATGTTGCCTACGAGCGAACAGCGATCAGTGAGGCTGAATTTCTAGATGCCCACTCTGATTATAAACTGACTGAGCGCGGCTCTGACTGGTTCAAGTTCTCCATTTCCTCCGCCCTGTGAGCGACGCTTTGCGCGGCATACCCATCTGCGCACGCATGGTCCGGCTTCTCTTGCTCTCAGAATCATCCTGATCTTGAATCGCGACTCACGTTCCAAGAAAACGGGTACCAGTTCGCACGCAAGGCTACGGGAAAGTCAGACGGGATTTCCGCCGAGCCGATCGCCTCGCAGAATCGGCGTTTCCACGAGGGTCGCACCGCAGCTATGGCGTCCTACAGGAACTGCCTGACCTCAGCGTCATCCCCTAGCGGCGCGACGCATCAATTCATCGGCATGATCCGCAACGACCGACACCTTAATGTGGCCCTCAGCTGCGTCCACCCCTGGGCGCG
Source organism: Bradyrhizobiaceae bacterium (assembly GCA_003963435.1). GTDB lineage: Bacteria > Pseudomonadota > Alphaproteobacteria > Rhizobiales > Xanthobacteraceae > Bradyrhizobium. The sequence continues at coordinate 164,512 of RXJC01000004.1, forward strand.
AGCGAGATCGACGCTTCCCGGCCCAGGCGGTCGCAATTTCCATAGATGGGTTCGGTCGCCGCAACTTGCGCCAAAACGTCCCCTTCGCCGCGCAAGATGTCAAACAGGCAATCGAGCTTGGCGCGAAGTCTAAGCGCCTTGCGGAGATGCGCGCAGTACTGTCTCCACACAGGACGCGATCTCCAGCAGGCTGCGATCGGCGTTCCTGCGGCCGATCAACATCAGGCCGACGGGCAGGCCTTCAACCGAGATCGGCAGCGAGATCGAGGGGCAATCGAGCATGTTGGCGATGCGCGGATTACGCAGCACCAGACCATTGGCCTGATGGAACGCGCTGTCCTCCGCGACCTGCGACAGCAGCGGCGCGCGGATCGGCGTCGTCGGCAGAATGAAGACCTCGTTGTTGCCGATGGACTGCTCGAAGGACCGGATCGCAGCCTGCCGCAGCCGCGTCATGCGTACATAGTCGACACCGAGAATGCCGGCTCCCGCTTCGATACGGACTCGAGTCTTGGGATCAACTCCATCCAGGCTCGACAGGCCAAGACCGCGCAGCGTCGCGCCGACCTCGATTGACGGAAAGGTTCCGATCTTGTCGATGCCAGCGACATCATCGAGCGCAGGCTCGATCGATCCATCCTCGATCCGCAGGCCACAGGATCGAAGACGCTCCAGTGCATGCTCGAACGCGCCGAGCACTTCCGGCTCGCAGCGCTCGAAGAGGCGACCGCGCGCCACGATCAGACGGAACGTAAAGGGCGAGGCCATTTGCGGCCGCGACACCGCGTCTTCGCCCGACAGCACCTGATCGGCCGCGAAGCAGTCTGCAACGGTTGCGGCAATCGGACCGATGGTATCGAGACTCGACGACAGCGAGAACGCGCCGGCGGCCGGCACGAACCCACTGGTTGGCTTGAAGCCGACCGCGCCCGACAGGGCCGCAGGAATTCGGATCGATCCTCCGGTGTCGCTGCCGATGGCGATATCCGCCATGCCGTCAACGACCGAGACGACGGCGCCCGATGAGGACCCACCCGGCGCGCGACGGCGATCCCTTGGGTTGCCCGGGACACCGTCATGCGGGTTCGTACCGAGCGCGGAAAAGGCAAATTCGGTCATCTGCGTCTTGCCGATGATCACGGCCCCGGCGGCGCGCAGGCGCGTCACGGCCAGCGCATCGTCCATCGCGGCCGGCTGGGCGCGCAAGACGGCGGAGCCTGCGCTCGTCACGGTGCCCGCCACGTCAAACAGCGCCTTGACCGAGACGATGCGGCCATCGAGCGGACCACGAGAGTTCCCGGCAGCGGCGCGCCGATCCGCAGCTTCCGCTTCACCGCGCGCGCTCTCTGCAAACAAGGCGGTGAAGGTATTCGCGGCCTCCGGCGCGTGCGCACGCGCCAGTGCGGCCTCCAATCGTGCGACGGCGGAGGGACGAGATGGGTCGGACGTTGAGGTCATTGGTCTAAACCGCGCTCAGTGATGGTCACGAGACGACCGGCAGGACGTCGATATCGTAGCCGTGGACCAGGGAGCGCTTGAGCACGGGATCGCTGAGCTCCATCTCGAAGCGCGTGCCCGGGCGAATTCCGCCGATGGCCCCCGGCGTGCCGCAGAACATCAGCGTCCCCGCCGGCAGGATATCGGCGTTGGCGTAGCGCCGGATGAGATCACGCGGCGTCCGCAGCGACGACACCGGGCTCTCCTGATAGAGCACCCGCTTGCCGTCGATCGTCGCCCACGAGCGAAGGGTCAGTTGGTCCCAATGGCCTTCGACATCGGCATAAGACCAGAGCTGCGAGCCGACCGGCTTGCCGCAAAGCTGCTTCGACAGGGCAATACCGGAGGCCTCCGCCTTGCGATCAGTGTGGTCGGATCCGATCCCAATCCAGAGACCGTCGGCCATGGCGACCACGACCGGCTCGACCTCGCCGGAACTGTCAGGCCCGAGCACGGTCAGGCGATCGGCCTGGGTCAGCGTCTGGGCCGCGACGCGGTAGTAGAGGGGTGTCGTCGACGGGCGTGGAATGCCGAGCGCAGCAAGTTCCTCGACGTGATGCTCGATCGCTGCGGCGTCCCGGCCCGCCCAGCCCGCGATCACCAGTGCTTCGATCTCGACGCCGACATGATCGGCTCGGTCTGTCGCGATACGGTCAAACTTCATGAACATGGGCTTTGTCATCCTTGGTCGATGGAAGAAGAATCTCGCCGCGCTCGATCTGCAAGGTCCTGTCGGCGATCCGATCCAGCAGGGCCGGCGATGATTCGGTAATCAACAGAGCGAGCTCCGGACGATGTTTGCGCAACTCACCGAGCGTGCGCGCATAATCGAGCGCAAGGGCCGGTGCCAGCCCCTGGAAGGGTTCGTCGAGCAGCAGGACCTTGCGCGCCACCGTCAGCGCGCGGCCGAGCGCGACCATCTTTCCCTGGCCGCCAGAAACGCCGCCCGCGGGCCTCGATCGCATCACATGCAACTCGGGCAGCAATCCATAGACTTCGTCGAGCCCACGCGCGATCTCTGCCCGGTCGAGCTTCAGCGCCAGCGCCGGAAGACGAATGTTCTCCTCGACGCTCAACTCCGGAATTAGGCGGCGGTCTTCCGGCGCATAGCCGATCCCCGCGCGCGCCCGGGTATGAGCCGGCATCTTGCCGAGATCGTCGGCGTCGAGGCGGATGGCTCCTCCGGAGTGTGCGATCAGCCCCATGATCGCACGCAGCGTCGTGGTCTTGCCGGCGCCGTTGCGGCCGATCAGCACCGTCGTCTTACGCGCGACGATGACGCAGCTCACCTCGCGCAGTACGCGGACGCCTTCGATCGAGACGCTGACTTTGTCGAGACTGAGCATCAGGCGACCCCTATGACGCGCTCGCGGACCTGCGCGTTGCTGAATACCTCGTCGGGCCGGCCCTCGGCCATGATATTTCCGGCGTTCCACACCAGCACCCGGCTCGCATAACGGGCGACCACGTCCATGTCGTGTTCGACGAACAACGCGGTGATCCGGCGCTGACGCAGCGCGCCCATCAGCGCCTCCATCAGCGGAAAGCGTTCGAGCGCGCTCACGCCGCTGGTCGGCTCGTCCAGCAGCAGAAGCCGCGGCTTGAGGGCCAGCGCGACAGCAATATCCAGCAGTTTGCGATGCCCTTCAGGCAGCGTGCTGCTAATCCGGTCAGCGTCGTCGGCAAGTCCGACGAGATCGAGCAGAGCCTTCGCCTCCGCGCGCCGCGTTCCGAGATCGAGGGGGCGGATCGCGCTCCACAGGCCGTCCTTTGCAGCTAGCGCCAGCATCATGTTATCGATCACGCGTTGCGCGGAAAACAGTTGCGGGATCTGGAACGCGCGCGCCACGCCGCGGCGCGCGATGGCGCGCGGCGAGAGGCGCGTGATGTCGTGACCGTCGAGCAGCACGCTGCCGGAGCCCGGGCGAATATACCCGGTGCAGATGTTGAGCAGAGTCGTCTTGCCCGCGCCATTCGGGCCGATGATCGCCAGGAACTCGCCGTCTTGGATCGAGATGCTCACGCCGTCGGCGGCCTTTACCCCGTTGAATGCGACGTGGAGGCCCCTCGCCTCCAGGATGGGACGCGTCATAGGCTGGAGGCCTCCTTGCGTGAGAACAGTCCGTAGAACCCTTGCGGCAGGAACATGATCACGACGATCAGCGTCAGACCGACGATCAGATTCCACGCATCGGTCACGGTTACGGCGGCGCTATGCAGCAATTCCAGGAACAGGGCACCGATGAACGCGCCGGGTACGCCGCCGATGCCCCCGAGCACGGCGATCAGCACGAGATGTCCGGACGCGGTCCAGAACGCGAAATCCGGGACCACCCGGCCGATCGCAAAGCCTGCAATCGCGCCGCCAAGTCCGGCGAGCGCGGCGGAGACGACATAGGCGATCAGCAGCACCGCCCAGACCGGAATGCCCAGATATTCGAGCCGAATCTCGTTGGAGTGAACGGCCGAGAGCGCATGGCCCAGCGGGCTGTTGAGATAGCGCTGGACGGCAAGACCGACGAGCAGCATCAAGACCAGGCTGAGGTAGAACAGTACGGTCTTGAACAGCGGCTCGCCGAGCATGATACCGAACACCGCCGGAATCGGGACCGGCATGCCGTCCGTTCCGCCAGTGACGCCGTACAGCTTGGCACATAGCGCGTAGAACACCATTGAGACCGCAAGGTTCAACATTGCGAAGAAGATCGCGCGATAGCGGATGAGAAACAGTCCGGCGATCGCGCCGACCAGCGCCGCTGTGAGCACCGAGAAGATCAGGAGCAGACCAAGGTCGTTGACGCCGGCCCGCGCTAGGAACGCAACGCCATAGGCGCTCGCGGCAAAGAACATCGCATGCCCGATCGAGATCAGACCGGCGCGGAGCAGCACCGCGACGCCGAGCGCCGCGAAACCCTTCGCGATCGCAAGCGTTAGCACGAATTGCAGCCAAGGGGCGGCGACGGGCAGCACGGCAAGGATTAGGACCGCCACAGCGGTGACAATCGTTCGCATCATATCCTCCGCGCGGTCACCGACCCGAACAAGCCGTAGGGACGGATCAGAAGCACCACAAGCATTGCGGCATAGGGCGCAACTGCATCCAGCGAGGGCACGAGATAGATCGCGAGCACGCGCGCCACGCCGACGATCAGCGAGGCCACCGCGGCGCCCTCGATCTGTCCAAGCCCACCAATTGCCGCCACTGCAAAGGCGAGCACCATTGTGTCGGCGCCGAGTCCCGGGGCAATGCCTGACGTCGGCGTCGCGAGCGCGCCTCCGAGAGCTGCCAGGAACACGCCGAGAGAGAACGCCAGGATGAAGATCCGGTTGGTATCGATGCCGATCGACTGCGCCATCTCTCGGTCGGTCACTACCGCCGTGATCAGGCGCCCGAGCCGGGTGTGGTTGATCAGGAGCCGCAGGCCAATGACGACCAGAAGCGCCATGCCGATCAGCAGGATCTGGTAGTTGAGATAAACTACACCGCCGATAGTCATCGTGCCGAGCAGCCGCATGGGCGTATCTTCATAGAAGGACTGCACGCCGAAGATCATGCGCTGTAGGTCCTCGAGCATCAAGAACAAGCCGAACGTGATCAGGATCTGCACGGCTTCCGACTTGCCGTAAGTCCAGCGGACCAAGCTGCGCTCGATCAGCGGGCCGAATATCGCCGCGACAAAGACGGCGCTAAACAACAGCGCCGCGAACGACAGATAGGGGTTGAGCTGCCGGCTTGTGATGAACAGGCAGACCGAGGCTGCGACATAGCCACCTATCGAGTAGAGGCTGCCATGGGCAACGTTGAGGACGCGCAGCACGCTGAAGACGAGCGTCAGACCGACCGCCGCGAAGAAGATCAACGCGGCACTGGCGAGACTGTCCAGCAGCAGTGGGATGATTGCATTTGACATCGGCTTGCGCCCTGCGTGAATGGAGTGAACGCTATTGCCCGCTTATTTGTAGCTTCCCGGCTTCGGCAGGCTTTTGGAGAATTCGGGCTTGAGCGTCGAGATCCAGGCCAGCGGGTCCTGGCCGCCTTGCGGCATCAGGCTGTCTCCCTTGTAGCGAACCATGTCACCAATCACGGGAAACTGCTGCGTCGGGGTCTTCACGGTGACGCCGACGATCTGGTCGACAAGTCCGTCGTTGTCGGCGCGCGTCCGCACGGTGCCGGTCAGGGTTGCAACCGTGCTCCCCTTCATGGCGTCCGCGAGGTCGGCACGAGACGGCCACTTTCCGCCGTTTTTCTGCATCGCAGCCTTGTAGGCGGCCTTCACATAGATCAGTGTGTTGGCCATCTTGATCGCCGGGAACACCGGGTATTCCCCGAAGCGCGCCTTGTACGCTTCGGCAAACTTCACCGTCTCCTGGTTGACCTTGGCGTCCGGCGACATCCACCAGCCGTCGCCGAGAACGCCGACGATCACGCCGTCGGGCAACGGTACGCGTTGCAGCACCGTCTCGCCCAGCGCGAGCACCACCTGACTCGACGTGAACAGCCCGCGCGGCGTCGCCTGGCGAACGAAGTTCTCGAGATCAGCGCCCCAGAAATTTGAGAACACGACATCAGGATGAGCGGTGGTGAGCCGGGAAATCTCCGTCTGGTAGTTCGGCGAGCCGAGCTTTGGATAGAGTTCGGCGACGATCTCGACATCAGGCTTCAACGCCTTCAGCGCCGCGGTGAAGATCTTGGCCGCGTCATGGCCGAACGCATAGTCCGGGTTGATGATAGCAACTGTCTTTACATCAGGCTTGCGCTCGAGAAGATAGATCGCATAGGCGATGAATTCCGGCACGGTGTTACCGTTGGGGCGGAACACATATTTGCTCTTGCCGTCAATTAGCAGCTGATGGGTATCACAATTCCAGCCCACGGTCGGAACTTCGAGCTGCTCGGCGAGCGGCGCCAACGCGAGGCACGTCGCGCTGGACAGGGCGGCGATCATCACTTGGTTCTGCGCGTCTCCCGCCAACCGGCGATATTCGGCGATCACGCCCTGCGCGCCCTGAGCTTCGTCAACGTAGGTCGCCTTAACCGGCACGCCCTCGATGCCACCCTTCGCATTGATTTCGTCGATCATAAGGTCGGCAGCGTTCTTGCCGGGCATGCCATAAGCCGCGGCGGGACCGGACGTGAAGGTGAAGACGCCCAGTCCGAGGGAGCTTGGCTTCTCCTGTGCCGCGACGGGCGTCGTCGCCACCAGACCGATCGCGAGCGCTCCCGCGAGGCCATCGGCCACCAGCCGAAGGTTGGCCTGCGGCACGCTGCGGTCCAGCCCGAGCGACCGCTCGAGCGACGAAAGGCACCGCGCGACGACGGTGGAAATACTTTTGAACGCCATATTTTTCCCCTTGGTCGGTCAATCAATGAAGTTGGTGGCGACAGCGATCCGGCATCAAACCGGGTCGAAGTAGTGAATTTCCATGAGCAGACAGCCGTTGACGGACTTGAAAGGCCCGTGCGGTGCGTGCGGCGGCCGGCAGGCATAGGTGTTCGGCGGGAAGCTCTTGCCGCCCTCGCCCTTGGCATCGTTGCCGACGATCAGGTCACCCGAGACGAGATAGACCTCTTCCCAATATTCATGCGAGAACGGCGCGGTGGTGTAGACGCCCGGCGCGAAACGAAGGAGCCGGGTTCGCGTCCCGCGCCGGTTCTCCTCATCCAGGCCACCTGAGATGACCTTCTGCTGGATACCGGCGGGATAACCTGCCGGCACTTCCCAGCCGGTCGTCATGTCGAGCGTGTAGAATTCGTCGTGCTTCTTGTTGACGGGCATGTGCTGTCTCTCTTGGTTTAGGCGGCTTTGCTGGGGGTCGAAACGCCGTTGAGGTCGTAGGAATCGAGCATGGTCTGCACGAGCCGGTCGGCGCCGGCCCAGTCGTAGGTGCGATAGGAATGGCCCTTGGTGACGAAAGTCGCGCCGGAGTAGAACATCTCGTATTGCTGATGGCGCGAGCCGAACTCGGAGCCGACGGCGTCCCAGGCGAGCTTGTAAAACTTCACGCGGTCGTGCGAATTGGCCTTCGGTGACTGCTGGGTCTTGCCTATCAGAGCCGAGATCTCGGGGTTGCCGAAGTCCGCGACCGAAGAGGGCAGCATGATCATGCCGCCGCCGGCAAGCTCGCGCAACGTGTTGATGACGTGAGCGTAGAGCTGCTGCGTCAGGACCTGCGCGGAATAAAGCGTGTGCCGGTCTGGAATGAAGTAGGGACCGACCTGAGTGCCCTTCGCCTCCATCGCAGCGACGAGCGCATCGACCATTCCGGTCTCGGCTGCGAGCTGGCCAAGCATTTCGCGAACCTGCGGGAACTGCGTGACGCCGTTCATTTCGGCGGTCCGATGCGCAAGGCCGGCCAGGAATTTGAGCTTCACGCTGAGGCGGACCATCGCCTGGTAGTTCTGGTAGACGTGACAGGGCGTGGCGTGGAATTGCTTCTGGCACATTTCGACATTGCCCTCGACGAAGACGCGATCCCAGGGCACCTTCACGTCGTCAAAGTAGAGAACCGAGTCATTCTCGTCGAAACGGCTCGACAGGGGATTGTCGAACACCGCGCCGGCGGCATCCTCGTAGGACTTGCGCGACAGCATCTTGAGGCCCTTCGTGTTCATCGGGATCGCGAAGGACATCGCGTAGCGCTCTTCACCCGGCCGCATCGGCTGGATGGTCGTGACGAAGACCTCGTCCGCGACCACGCCGCCGGTGGCGAGCATTTTGGCACCACGGATCGTGATGCCTTCGGCATTGCGATCGACGACCCCGGCGGTGAGGAACGGATCGGCCTGCTCGGCAGCGCCCTTCGAGCGGTCCGCCTGCGGATTGATGATGACGTAGGTGAGGTAGAGATCCTTGTCGCGGGCGTAGCGATAATAGCTCTCAAGCGCGCCGGCACGGGCCGGGTCATAGGCCTTGAAGACGTCGAGGCCCATGTATAGGCCGGAAATACAGGAAGCGACGTGGTCGGGAGCGCGACCCAAGAAGCCCGCATGCAGCGACGCCCAACCTTCCAGCGCCTTGCGCCGCTCCACGAGTTCCGCATAGGAACCAGGAAGTTGCCAAATGCGATTCGCTCGCCCGGCTCCGGTATCGAACGTCATCAACTCGCGATTGTCCGGAGCGTTGGCGAAGTCGAAGAGATCCGCCATCGACCTCGCTACATTGCGGAAGGCATGATGCGACGTCACGTCGCCAACCGCCTCTCCATTGATGTAGATGGTGCGGCCATCGTTCAGGCTTGACAGGTATTCCGTCGCGGAGCGTGTCATGGTTTCTCCCGTTTGAAGCTATTGGTGGATAGGCAACTAATAATGGATCGGCAGCGGCCATTCCGGCTCGCGCTGGGTTTCGTCGACAAGATCACGATAACGGCCGCGGAAGAAAATTAGCGGCGCGGGCGCGTCGGGGTGCGTCGCGTAGCGAACCACCCGCACCACGAAGATGACGTGATCGCCGCCGTCGTAATTCGCGTAGGGCGCACATTCGAAATGAGCCAAAGCGCCCGCGATCAACGGCGCTTCGGCGTGACCAACCGACGTCTTCACCTGGTCCCATTTGTCGGAAAGCGCGCGCGCGAACTGATTGGAGATCTGCTCCTGATCGCGGGCTAGAATGTTGACGGCGAAGCCTTTTGCTTCGAGCATCGCAGGCAGGCTACGCGCCTTGCGGTCGACGCTGAACAGGACCAGCGGGGGGGCGAGCGATACAGAATTGAATGAACTCATGGTCATACCGATGAGCTCGTCGCCCCTGCCACGCGCGGTCACTACCGCAACGCCGGTTGCGAATTCTCCCAGTACACGCCTGAACGCACGGTCCTCCATTGGACGCACCTCGCTGCTTCAGTCTGATTTATAATTCTCAGATAGCTTTGTGACAAAGCTACTTGAGGATGTCAAGCCCACTTGATGGGCGGCCGTATGCGTGCTTTTTAAGCAAGCTCGCAACGCAATGATTTGGCGAGGAGAACGACCGCGTGACCGATGCACTCCTGACGGCGTCGAAACCCGAGCTACTGGACAAGGAAGGAGACCGCACGTTGCGCGGCCTGCTCTACGACTATTTCGCGTTCGGACGCAGTCTGGATGCCTGTCGCGAAACATTTGCGGGCTTCGTCGACTTGTCGCCAACCCAATATCTGATCCTGATCGCGATTAAGAACTCGACCGCCGACGAACCCATGGGCGTGAATCAAGTTGCGGAGCGGCTATATCTGAGCGGTGCCTTCGTCACCAACGAGATCAACAAGCTGGTTTCCGACGACCTGCTCGAGAAGAGCCCCCATCCCGAGGACGGACGGCGGGTGCAATTGAGCCTCACCCAGCACGGACTGAACCTGTTGATCCGTCTTGCCGCCTTGCAGCGCCCTGTCAACGACGCGTTGTTTGGAATGCTGACACGCGACGAATTCCGGTTGTTGTCCCAGTTGCTGGCCCGCCTCGCCGCCAACGGCGATAACGCCATCAAGCTGGCCGAGCATATCGGGGCAAAGATGAAGCTGGAATTAGCGCCCGCGGTAACGGATCGCCCCAGAAAGCAGCGCCGAGAAAGCCGCTCAAAACGATAGCGAGAGCCTCCCGACGGAGGACGGCCTCTCGCGCGTAGCAATCGCAGAAATCATGCTCCTTCGAGGCAATCCCTCGGGATGCGGCACGCTCTGCAATACTATCATCAAGGGGCCGATCCTTTCAGATCCGTTCAGTGATGCACTTCTTCGACTGCAGCATTACCTTCCTCTTGTTCCAATCGCCACAACAAGACCTCAAAGCGGTCTTGGCCGAAGAACGGCTCACCCTTGAACACCATCGTTGGGACACCCCAATGACCGGCCGCCCGAAGCGACGCGTCGTTTGCCGCAAGGCTCTTATCGTAGCTCGCAGGATCGTCAGCGATGTGGGTTTCCATCTCTTGTAAATTCAGCCCTGCTCTTGCAGCCGCATCTGACAAGTGGACCCCCTCATGCCAATTATCTACCTCACCGCTCCAGAGAAGATTTGACACCTCCCGACAGAACGCCAGCCCACGTCCTCGCTTGGTTGCAGCGATCCCTAACCGACCAAGGCGAACTGCAAGGGGTTGCTCTGGAGCTATCGTCAAGGTCGCCGGGTCTTGCTTAATCGGGTCGGGAACCGGTCGCCGAAAGGGCATGCCGTGGAAAGCTGCCATTCTGGCGCTGTCCATCATGAAGTACGGTCTCGCGAGTTTGTTCATTGCAGCAAAGTATGATGGATTGCGAATAGCGGCGGGGTGAACAACTTTCAGATCGATCCTCGCACGGCGCTCAGCCTCAAGCCGTGCGATCCTAGGCAAAATGATATAGGAGTAGGGGCTTCGAAACGACCAATACAGTTCGACAACCGATGTCATTGCAACTTCCTTCTTGAGAATGCCCTCCTCAACGTGGAGGCCGGCTCGCGTTCGGATAGAACACGGTGGTTGTTTGAGCCCAAGATATCGCGCCGGCCGCCTGCTTCCGTCCACCCCCACAAGCGACCGCTACCGCATAAAAGCAGTAACGGGAGCGGCTTAGCTGTTTGGTTGTCCCGGCTGCAGGGCCAAGTCTCTTCGCCAGCCTTCTATGATCTCAGAGAGCCGAGGACTGGTGCGTCGGATCGTAGTCGTCACCCATATGAACTCCGACAGGCCCGAATTGCATCAGCCAGCATAACGACGTTTTGCGCCATTGCGCGGACGCCGTGCAGTTAAGTAACTTGACTTCGGTCATGACAGGCGGCCGGGTGGTAATTTGATGGGATCAAGTCCCGGCAGATCCGGGCCCACGGGTACAATTCCGCTCGGGTTGAGCGCCTTGATCGAATAGTACCCTCGCTTGATGTGATCGACGTTCACTGTATCGCGGATACCAGGTATGGCCAGCATTTGCGCAAGGTAAGCGCTCAGCGCAGGGTAGTCTGCAAGTCGGCGCAGATTGCATTTGAAGAGACTGTGATACGCCGCGTCGAAGCGCACCAATGTCACGAATAATCGTACGTCTGCCTCAGTCAGCCTTTCGCCGGTTAGAAACGGTCTACGCCGCCCGACGTGCTCCTCCAACTCGTCAAGCATGAGGAATACCTCGTTGAACGCTTCTTCGTAGGCAACCTGAGTGGTGGCGAAGCCGGCGCGGTAAACACCGTGGTTGAGCCGAGGATAGATGCGATCGTTGAGTGCATCAATGCCCGCGCGCAGCTCCTTTGGGTAGAGGTCAATTTCTCCATCAGCCAAAGCTCCAAACCCGCAATTGAATATGCGCACGATATCGGCGGATTCATTGTTGACGATCGTCTTGCGCTGCTTATCCCACAACACCGGCACGGTGGCTCGTCCAGTAAAGTGCGGGTCGGCACGGGTGTAAATTTCATGCAGGTAGGTAGCGCCGTTGACGTCGTCCCGGTCGGATCCCGGATAGTCACCGAAGCGCCATCCCTCATCAGTCAAGTTTGGCTCGACAACGCTAACCGATATCACCGCCTCAAGCTGCTTGAGCTTGCGGGCGATGAGCGTACGTGATGCCCAAGGACAGGCCAGCGCAACATACAAGTGATAACGTCCGGCCTCTGCCTTGAATCCTTCCTCTCCTGTCGGACCGGCCGCACCGTCAGGAGTGATCCAATGGCGGAAGCTGGAAATCTGGCGCACATAGCCTCCTTTGGAGTCGGTGCCTTGCACTGGCTGCCACTTCGCCATCCATCTGCCGTTGACTAGCATCGCCGGTTCCTTCCGAATCTTGTTGGTCGTTTGCCGATGGTTGCTACCTGCCCGCCGTCTCCGCCGCTTAGGCGTTTTTGACGACTGCACGGAAGGATCGACTAATTGGCGCCTTCGAGAAGCCCGCGCTCAGGCCTCTCGCAAGTTTCCGTGTTGTCCGTATTACAACCCGAGCAAGAACGAAAAAGCCCCGCCGGAAAGGATCGCAAAGCAATGCCCTTTCTTCGCGACATGCATTACTTTGCCGACATAGACCAGCCTGCTTTGAGGCGCGCTAGCGGTCTAGAATTTCTCCGACCACGGTCGAACATCAACTTCATGGGACCACGCGCTCCGAGGTTGCCGATGCAATTGCACATAAAGCTCAGCGATCGCATCCGGCGCGAGCAACGATTCCTCCCCGCGCTCATCGATAAGATGCCGATAATGCTCGGATTCGATTTGCCCGTCTATGATCACGAACCCGATGTGTATGCCTTGCGGTCCCAGCTCACGAGCCATGCTTTGGGCGAGCGCACGCAAGCCGAATTTTGGAACTGCCAAGTTGGCGAAGCCAGCGCTGCCGCGCATTGCAGCAGTTGCACCGGTAAAAATGATTGTCCCGTGCCCTCGTTTGGCCATGCGCCGTGCGGCAGCCTGACCGACGAGCAAGCCTCCGAGGCAGCCGATTCGCCAGCAACGTTCAAAGTCGGCCGGGTCGATATCGAGAACGTTGTTTTTTTGGAACGCGCCTGCGTTGAAAACGACCAGGTCAGGCTCCCCAAGGTCGCGGTCCACGCTGTCGAAGACACGTTGAACATCTTCGCTGTTCGAGACATCGGCGGTGTAGGGGCGAGCGCCATTGCATCCTTCAGATTCGATTATGGAGCTCAGCTTCGTCTGATCGCGCGCTACGGCACCGACCTGCATTTTTTCGGTGACGAAACGTCGGGTCAACGCCCGGCCGAGGCCAGGTCCGACCCCGAATACGATCGCCGTCTCGCGTGCCGCCATGTTCCTTCTACGCCTTCCAAGCCGCGGAAATCTTTTAGGCGCTGGTGCGCCGGCGAATCTTACCAATCGCTTCCATAAGCTATCCCCGGACCTCCTCCGGCAATTGCTCCAACCCCTTCGAAGTCCGAAATCCTAATTCTTCCAAGATTTAGACTTGAGCAAAACCCCGAAGATCATCAAATGCGAAACGACTACCAAAGGGGCGTAGAACGTATAGACATACCACAAGGTAGCAAGATTGAAGCTGGGAACGTTCAACTCTACGACACCGCGCAATCCATTTAATAGATCTAGAAATCCCCACGAGTTCGTTGCCCACACTAGCGGAATGGCAACATGCAAGTTGCTGCGCAACACGAAGATAGAAGCTAGGGCCAGGGCCGCTTCTATGAGATCACCGTAAGCGGCATTGGAAAGAAACTCCCTTGGCAGGTTCGGATCGACCATGCCGGCTACCAATAACGTCATTCCTATATACCGGGGCACATGGACCCAAAGCAGTAGAATTAGAGCTGAATTACGAGAGAGCTTGGTTAGCGATGGCCACACGTACCAAGTCGCGACGAGGGCTACGACACAGACACTCGTAAGTATCTGCATCCAAAATATTGCAACGCTATTCACTGCGAGCGGACTCCTTCGAACTCGATATGCCCGCAAGTATAGCTCGCGGATTGCCGTTAACGAGTGGAACTCAGATCGGCAATTTGGCCGCGCGATACCAGTCATTGATTTCGCCGGCTGTGGCGAACCAGACTTTGTCGTGTCCGGCGATGTGTGCGAATGCCTCAGCCAAATGCTTCATGCGAAATGGCTGACCAACGATAAACGTATGAAGCGCGATCGGCATGATCCTGGGTATGCGCTCACCTTCTTCGTACAAGACGTCAAACTGGTCGCGGATCAGTTGGCCAAAATCGCCCGCAGTCATTCCGAAGGTAAGCAGGGACGGGAGATCATTGCATTCGACCGAATACGGCATTGAGAGCAAGGAGCCTTGCTTAACCTTCATCGGGAATGGAAGGTCGTCACAGGAGTAATCGCAGAGATATTCTATGCCATTCTCCGCCAGCAAATCTGCTGTCTGGTGAGTCTCGGTAAGAAACGGGCTGAGCCATCCCTTTGGTCGTTGTCCAGTGGCTTCCTCGATACTCCGTATCGTCTCTGAAACTAACTCCACCTCCTGCTCTGTCGATAGGCCATTGACGACTTCGGTGTTGTTCCTGCCATGCCCCATCCATTCCCAACGACGCTTCACTCCCTCCTCGATGATCCGAGGATACTCCCGACAGACATCTGAGTTGAGGCACACACTGGCCCGTAAACCAAAACGATCCATCGTTTCCATCATCCGCCAGATTCCGACCCGCTGACCGTAGTCGCGCCATCCGTAGTTCAGCGGATCAGGCTTGAACTGGGCGGTTTGCGGGACAACGGCAGGACCCGGCCTGTCTTCTGGGAAGTGCTCCATATTCACATAGACGACCACCGCAACACGAGCGTCATTTGGTAGGCGCAGCGACGGCCGATCAATGATCGGGCTGTAGACGTACCGCTTCGTTTGGGTCAACATTGAAGCCATCCTACTTTCTATCTGCAGTAATTAGGAAAGTGAGCCGACTGTCGCCGCGCGAATGGACAGGCCGGCGAAGTAGGTCAATACTTCCTCGCGGCTCAACACGTCGCCGTATTTGCTGTCGATATCAAACAGGTTTGCATCGTGCGGCGCTTGGTGCCGATCGCCGACGCACTCGCGCGGAACCATAACTCGGAAGCCATACTGCATTGCATCAACCGCCGTTGCGCGAATGCAACCGCTTGTGGTGCATCCGACAAGAATTACCGTGTCCACGCCGCGGCTTGTCAGCATCGAGGCCAAACAGGTTCCGAAGAATGCGCTGGGATACTGCTTGCTGAAGACTATCTCGCCGTCGATCGGCGTAAATTGCGGAACAATCTGGCTCAGAGGATGCGTCGCCGTTAAGCACCGCAGCAGAGGGACTTTCTTTACAAACATGCCGCCGTCTAGACCGCTCGGATCATAGACTACACGGGTGTGCACAACTGGAACGCCGTGCGCTCGGGCAGCATTCAGCACGGGCACACTAGCGAGAACGGCCTCCACTACGGCAGGAGCATAAAAGGGCGACTCTTCCCGCACGTAACTATTGATGAAATCAACGTTGATGAGAGCGGGCCACCGGCCGAAGCCAAGACGCGTATCAAATACGCCTTGATAGTTCTGCGCGACTGCATCTAGTTCAGCCATGTTCACACCCCGCCCCAGTCGCGTTGCGCAAGAATTAGTTGGACGACTGACTGACGGTCATAGTCCAGTTGCCGAAGGGCGTCAAACGGCAATGGCCTCGCCCTCGAAAACTCCAGTCGGCGCACCTCACGAGGATAGGAACAGGACTTGACACAAGACGATGACCAGATGACAGTCAGTCGTCTGACTAATATTTATTGGCGCTCGCGACGTTCTCTCGGGGGAACTAACGCAGCTCTTGGTCCAGTCGGCCGTTCGAAACAGCATTAAGGCGGCGCCCAACCACCGGAGCAAAAGAAGATGCAACAATCTGATCCGTCGCAAATTACCCGGGAACGCAAGGAGTTCAGCGCCGCATTGCCGGCTCGCGCAATCAGCTCCACGGCGCGCTCTTCGCTGCTGTTCCTCCTCGCGCTCCTACCCTTCTTGGGCTTTCTGGTGGGTTCGACCTTCGTCAACCAGGTCACCCCCCTTGTGTTCGGCTTTCCCCGCTTGTTGGCCTGGATAGTACTCTGGATCATCCTGACCAGCTGCATCATGTCGGTTATCTACATCTTAGATCCGCAAAACGCTCCCGCCCCTCCAGATGAGAAATCTCGTCCATGAACATTTCCCTGATCATCATCGCGGGAACTGGCATAGTTGCGCTGTTGCTGGGTCTTCACGCTCGTCGCGGCAAAGAGATGGGCTTGGAGCAGTGGACTGTAGGAAAGAGAGGTTTTGGAGCATTTCTCGTATTCCTGCTTATGGCGGGGGAAATATACACGACAGTCGCCTTCCTGGGCGGAAGCGGTTTCGCATATGGGCGTGGCGCCGCCGTGTATTATATTCTGAGTTATCCTTGCTTAGCCTACGTTATTTCCTATTGGCTTTTGCCTTCGATCTGGCGCTACGCAGCGGAGCATGGGTTGATTACCCAGGCGGGCTTCTTTGCAAAGAAATACGACAGCCCGGCGATGGGCATTTTAGTTTCGCTTGTCGGTATCGCTGCGCTTGTCCCCTACCTAGTCCTTCAATTCAAGGGGCTCGGCATCATCGTTGCAACTGCGTCGTACGGGACAATTTCGTCGGAAGCGGCGATATGGATTGGTGCGCTGCTGGTCACTGCCTATGTGACCGTGTCCGGTATCCGAGGTGCAGCATGGACGGCAGTACTCAAAGACGTCGTCGTTCTTATCGTGATCGTTTTCTTGGGAATCTACCTGCCGCTCCACCACTACGGCAGCTTTCAGGCAATGTTTGCGGCGATCGAAACGGCAAAGCCCGGATTCCTTTCACTGCAGCAAAGCAGCCGCGGCCTTGTTTGGTTTGCCTCAACCGTTCTGCTGGCCGGTCTTGGGTTCTATATGTGGCCTCACACCTTCGCCTCGCTGTATACGGCAAGAGATGAGAGGGTGTTTCGTAAGAATGCGATCATCCTGCCGCTTTATCAATTGATCTTACTGTTCGTGGCATTCGTCGGGTTCGCCGCAATTCTAAAGGTACCCGGCCTGCAAGGTAGCAACATCGACCTCTCGTTGTTCCGACTTTCAATCGAAACTTTCGATCCTTGGTTCATAGGCGTGATCGGAGCGGCCGGCATGCTGACGGCTCTCGTTCCAGGAGCGATGATCATAATAGCGGTGGCAACCATGCTGGCCAACAATGTATACCGGGTCGTGCATGCTCGAGCTGACGATGCGCAGATTACGCGAATGGCCAAGCTCCTCGTTCCCATCGTGGCCCTCATCGCGGTGTTTTTTGCCCTTGCTGGAAACGATACCATCGTGGCACTCCAGCTCACCGGCTATAGCTTCATTACGCAACTCTTTCCGGCGCTTCTATTGAGCCTCCTTCCAACGAACCCAGCCACGAAGGTAGTCGCCTTCGTAGGAATCTCGGTCGGAAGTGCAGCCGTAGCGGTCCTTGGCTTCGGCTATCTTCGCCTCGAAGACCTATTCACTGGTCTGCCTGCGATAGCTTACGAAATTAACACCGGATTTGTTGCGCTGGTCTTGAACATTGTCTCCATGGCGATTGTCGGAGGCCTGCTGCAATATCTGAAACCGCGGGGACCGGCCATGATAGAGACCCGACAGATGCACTAAACTTGGCTCTGCATTGTCAGAATGCGTTTGGACCAAGCGAAACAAAGCTGACTGCGTCCTGTACCTTTTGTTCGTGGCCGAGCCGGTTTTACTCACGAGACGTTACTTCAGCCATAAGCCTCGTATTTGCATTCACTCTCTCGGTCTTCTTTCTGCAATAAGAGATGAAGAGTATGACCGCCCCTCGCACTCTCTACGACAAGATTTGGGATTTTCACGTTGTTGATGAGCAAAACGATGGAACCTGCCTGCTTTACGTTGACAGACATTTGATCCACGAAGTGACCAGCCCGCAGGCCTTCGAGGGGCTGAGGCTCGCCCATCGATCGGTGCGAGCGCCGGAAAGGACGCTTGCAGTCGTCGACCACAACGTGCCGACGTCCGATCGAACTCTAGGAATTATTGACCCGGAGTCGCTGCTTCAGATCGAGACACTCAGGCAGAATGCGTCGCATTTTGGCATCGAGTTCTATGACATACTCGATGCTCGCCAAGGCGTAGTTCATATTATTGGTCCTGAACAAGGTTTTACCTTGCCCGGCACGACAGTCGTTTGTGGCGACAGTCACACGTCAACTCACGGTGCGTTCGGAGCGCTTGCTTACGGCATTGGGACGTCCGAAGTCGAACATGTGTTGGCGACGCAAACGTTGATCCAGCGGAAATCACGAAACATGCGGGTCATCATCGAGGGGCAATTGCCGCCTGACGTCGATGCAAAAGACATCATTCTCTCGATCATCGGCCAAGTCGGCACGGGCGGCGCAACAGGCTCTGTGATCGAATATTGTGGGGAGGCTATCCGATCGCTCTCGATGGAAGGCCGAATGACGATTTGCAACATGTCGGTCGAAGCTGGCGCGCGCTCGGGCATCATCGCGCCGGACGAAAAGACTTTTGCTTATCTTAAGGGGCGCCCAAAAGCCCCAAGGGGCGCAATGTGGGATAGAGCGAAAGGCGACTGGATGAAATCCTATTCCGACGAAAATGCCCATTTCGACAGGACCGTCGTTCTCGATGCGAACAATCTTCCTCCCGTTGTTACCTGGGGAACGTCGCCTGAGGACGTGATCGCGATCGATGGAGTGGTCCCAAGCGCGGACACAGCACCGACAGCCGGTGGGCGCGAAAAGATTCGACGTGCGCTCGACTACATGGGCCTAAGGGGAGGTGAGAGAATGACCGACATCACCATCGACCGAGTCTTCATTGGTTCATGCACGAATGGGCGTATTGAGGACCTACGCGCCGCGGCACGGGTAGCAGATGGAAATAAGGTGAAGCTAAATGTAAAGGCAATGGTCGTCCCTGGGTCTGGCCTGGTGAAGAGGCAGGCCGAGGCTGAAGGGCTCGACAAGATTTTTAAGGCCGCGGGATTTGAGTGGCGTGAGCCCGGATGTTCAATGTGTCTCGCGATGAACTCCGATCGACTTGCCCCTACCGAGCGATGCGCGTCGACTTCAAATCGCAATTTTGAAGGCAGGCAAGGCTTTAAGGGACGGACCCATCTAGTCTCCCCGGCCATGGCCGCGGCCGCCGCGATCGCCGGAAGATTTGTCGACGTACGACAATCGCGGCGATAAGTCCCGCCATTCCGTTCAGGGACGAAACGCTTGGCCGGCGCTTCGCTGAACCTGATTAAGTCTTTGATTTAGCAACGGGCATACAATGGAACAAGGAATGATCGATCTCTACACTTGGTCAACACCGAACGGGCGCAAAATATCAATCATGCTGGAGGAATGCGGTCTTGCTTATAACGTTCGACCAATCGACATTTCCAAAAATGAGCAATTCGGAGATGAGTTCATCGCGATCAATCCGAATTCCAAGATCCCCGCAATCGTTGATCACGATGGAGATCGAGGCACACCGTTCGTTCTATTCGAGTCGGGAGCCATCCTAATATATCTTGCAGAGAAGGTTGGACGCTTCCTGCCGGCAACGCCGATCGCCCGATATCAAACGCTACAATGGCTTATGTTTCAAATGAGTGGGGTAGGACCTAGTTTTGGCCAAGCGCACCACTTCATGCGTGCTGCCAAAGAACATGTACCGTATGGTATCGAACGATATGGCAAAGAGGCTGTGCGGTTGTACGGGGTGATGAACGATCGACTTGGCAAGACCGCCTTTCTCGCTGGAGACGTTTATACGGTAGCCGATATTGCAACTTTCCCGTGGATTGCTCGCCATGAATGGCATCGCGTCGATTTGACGACTTTCCCGAACGTTGCGCGTTGGTTTGGAGAAGTTGGATCGCGTCCGGCGGTGATAAAAGGAATGAGAATTCCTGCCTGATTTTTGGAAGCAACTAACCTCTATCTCTCTACCCCGTACGGTAGGATCGCCCCAAGCATCTTGCGCGCGGCGTAATCAAGACATATGTCTTACTTTTGGCACGGGCCGGACGCAAATGCTGGCGCCTGACTTACCGGGAACCGTTGTTGATGAAGGAAAAAGGCGAGAAGATTCGAGAGGGTGTCCTCAATGCCGCTGACCGTCTGTTCTACGTCAAAGGCTTTTCCGAAACATCGTTCGCCGATATAGCGGACAAGGCGGGTGTACCGAAAGGGAACTTCTACTACTATTTCCAGTCTAAGGACGAGCTTCTCGAAGCGGTGGTGGACCGGAGGATCGAGGCTATATCCGATAGGCTGAAGCTGTGGGATCGCAACAGCGACCCACGGAAGCGAATTGAGATGTTTCTGAGTTCTCTCAGCGAAGATGACTCGGAGCAGAGTTCGTATGGTTGCCCGTACGGCTCGTTGTGCTTGGAGCTGGCAAAGACGCGGCGCGACCTGCTCGAACGATCCGTCGAGATGCTTAATGTGCTTCGGAAGTGGCTTGCCTTTCAATTGCGCGCTTGTGTGGCCACAACTAACGCGGACGCGCTCGCGCTGCACTTACTATCCCGCGTACAGGGGATTGTTCTTATCTCAGCCGTTTATGCCGATCCCAATTTTCTTCGTCGCGAGATACGCCAGCTCCGGGTTTGGTTGGATAGCCTAGCGCCCGCCGAGCCGAATCAGATCGTCCGACGGCGCCGGAAGGCTATTGTTTCCTGACTATGCTTTTTGAGTCCACCTCGTCGAAACGAGAATCTTGGACAACGTCATCGAACATATCCTCGACCCTGACGGATAGTCAGGCGGCCTCTCTTTCGCGGGATGAAATCGGCGCGCTATCAACAACGTTCTTCGACTCAGCTCAATAGTCACTCTGCCCACGGGACGGCGGTCGGGTCAGAATAACTCCATCTGATCTTGAACGCCTTTCGCGATGGCGCGCAGCCTCATGTCGCTCGTTTGCTGCGGGCCTCGCGTGAGCCCGCCTGCAAGTTGTCGGCTCGGACCGGCAACGAAATTACTATGAGGTCGAAGAGCTTTTCGGACTAGGGTTGCGCCGGTCTGTAGATTAGGGCGCGTGAACAGCTCGTCGTCGTGCAATAGAGGCTCTTTCGTGATCGTGGCGCGACGGTTTGGACCGTGGGGCAGCACCACCGCGTCGACTGTCGCGAGCCGGCTGTCCATCGCTCGAGCGAGGGTGTCGCGCTCGCGTAGGATCCGGATGAAGACCGGGGCTGTAACCGCCGGCCTCCGCCTTTAATCGCTTCAGCACGAGCGGATCGTGCTGCGTGATGCAGTCGTCGATCGGCGCAGATCGGAGCCGGCGATTGGCATGCCCAATCTCCGCCAGCAAATCATCGATCGGCAGCTCGATCGGTTCGGCGCGGACGCAACGCTGAGATTGAGTAACGTCGAATCAGCCGTTTGCCGTGCGACTATCGCGACGGCGACAGCGCCCACCGAGCACCTCTTTCTTCCCGACACGGGCAGTTAGCGCTTCCCCAAATTGGGCGTACTGCTCCGCAAGCCTGATTACCTCCAAACGCGCTTTTGGGTCTTTTACCCTGATGAACATGGCAAGAAGCCGAAGCGATTCATCGATTCTTTTTTCGTTGTCATTGTTTACCATGGATTCTCAGCGATTAGGAATCGTCCAGCTCACGTTCGGAGCGGAAAAGCCTGTCAAGCGTGTTGCGAACAAGTCGCAGATGATTATTCCGCGGTCATGTCGCGGACGTACCGCTTGGCCAGGGTTCGCATCGTTACGAGCTCTTCGGCCGCGGTCGGATGCAGCGCAATGGTCGCGTCGAAATCGGCTTTCGTCGCCTTCATCTTCACGGCGATGGCGACGGCCTGGGTGATCTCGGCGGCGGCATCACCGACGATGTGGCAGCCAAGGACGCGGTCGGTCGCACCGTCCACGACGAGCTTTATCAGCATGCGGGTGTCGCGGCCTGACATCGTCGCCTTGATCGGACGGAAATTCGTCTTGTAGATGTCGACGTGGCTGAACTGGGCGCGCGCTTCGGTTTCGGTCAGGCCAACGGTGCCGACCTCCGGCTGCGAGAACACCGCGGTAGGGATCGTGGCGTGGTCCACCTTCACCTCGCGCTTGCCGAACACCGTGTCGGCGAAGGCATGGCCTTCGCGGATCGCGACCGGCGTCAGATTGTGACGATGGGTGACGTCGCCGATCGCATAGATATTGTCGACCGAGCTCTTCGAGAAATGGTCGACGGCGATGCCGCCGTTCTTGGGATTGATGGCGACGCCGGCCTTCTCCAGGCCGAGATCGGCAACCGCCGGATGCCGGCCGATCGCGAACATCACCTGGTCGGAGGCGACGCTCGATCCGTTCGACAGATGGGTGGTGAATTCATCGCCGTGGCGATCGACCTTCGCGACGGTGCAGCCCGTGAGGATGGTGATGCCCTGCCTCTCCATCTCGCTGCGGACATGAGCGCGAACATCCTCGTCAAAACCGCGCAAGATGTTGTCGCCGCGATAGATCACGGTCACGTCGGAGCCGAAGCCCGCAAAGATGCCGGCGAATTCCAGCGCGATGTAGCCGCCGCCCTGGATCACGATCCGCTTCGGCTGCGTCTTGAGGTGAAACGCTTCGTTGGATGAGATCACGTGCTCGATGCCGGGGATCATGGCGCCATGATTGGGCGCGCCGCCGGTGGCGATCAGGATGTACCTGGCCGTGATTGTCCTGTCGTTCTCGAGCAGGCGGACGGTGTGCTTGTCCTCGATCACCGCGCGGCTCTTGACGATCTGCGCGCCCGACTTCTCGACATTGGCGGTGTAGGCCGCCTCCAGCCGCGCGATTTCCTTGTCCTTGTTGGCGATCAGCGTCGGCCAGTCGAAGGTCGCGGGCGGAATGGTCCAGCCGAAGCCGGCGGCGTCTTCGATCTCGTGACGGACATGCGAGCCGATCACGAACAGCTTCTTCGGCACGCAGCCGCGGATCACGCAGGTGCCGCCCATGCGGTACTCTTCCGCGATCATCACGCGGGCGCCGTGGCCGGCGGCGATGCGGGCGGCACGAACGCCGCCCGAACCGCCACCGATGACAAAGAGATCGACGTCGAATTCAGCCATGTTCAACCCTTGTTGAAACAACACAATTCGGCACTATATGTCTTCGCGTTTGTTGCGCGAACCGGCACCCGCTTCGTGAGATCGCCAATCGCAGAGGGGCCCTTTAGACACGGCGAGATTTCTCAATGCGGTTAATCCCGTTGTCCAGCTTGGACACCACCTCGTTACTCTAGAAGACGCCGTCACTGGATACGAACGAACCGGCGCGCACTAGCTCGCGTTCTTTCTTCCGGCAGCGGGCGCCAGCGGTGTATCGGATTAGCAACAACGTTGGCTCGATTCAGTGAACCTCCACCGACGCTTGCAAATCATCCCACGTTTCCGAAGGAGCCCCTTCAGCTATCTTATGGGCAACTTCTTGACGCAAACCGCACTCACAGCGGCGGCCACGACAACGTAGGCAGCCACTAGCCAAGGAGTCGAACCACCAACTGAATAAAGTGCCGTCGCGACTATCGGGGTGAGCGAGATCGAAATAACCGAGCCGATTTGGTAAATAAGCGAGATGCCAGTGTAGCGTAAGCGCGCATCGAAGAGTTCGCAGAAAAGCGCCGCCTGAGGACCGTAAAGAGGCCCCCACAATACACCGTACGCAACGAGTAGGGCGGCAGTTACGAGCGACGGGCTTTCCGAGTACGTCATTGACCATAAGACCGGAAACGCAAGCAAAGCACTGACGATAGTCGCAATAAGGTAAACTGGCTTCTTTCCAATCCTGTCTGCGAGGATCGAAGCGGCAGGTATTGTTACCAAAAGCAAGAGTGCAGACAGCGCAACCGCAGTCAGACCTGCCGTTCTGGGAATTCCTCCCACCTTTGTCATCAGACCGAGGCCATAGACACAATAAGCGCTGAACACGACGCCCATGATGAGATACGAGCCTAGGCCAAGCAGAACAACCCGCCCGTACCGAGAGACAACCTCGGCGATCGGAAGGTTCGAAATCACCCCGCGGTCTCGGACTTGCTCAAACTCCGGCGTCTCCAATATCGTCGACCGGATATACAAGCCGACTATCAACAAAAGCACGCTCGCGATGAACGGAATGCGCCATCCCCACGACAGGAAATCCTGACTACTCAATGTGCCAGACAGGATCGCAATCGTTGCAGTACTCAAGAACAATCCCAGCGCCAGCCCAATTTGGGGAAAGGACGCATAAAGCGTCCGGTGGCGCGGGTCTGCGTACTCGAAGGTCATCAGAACGGCTCCGCCCCATTCGCCGCCGAGCGCTAAGCCTTGGAGGCACCTAAGGACAAGCAAGGCAAGCGGCGCCCAAATACCGACTTGAGAAAACGTGGGAAGAAGACCGATCAAGAATGTACCGAGGCCCATCGCCGCAAGAGAAAATATGAGCAACTGCTTGCGGCCAATTCGGTCACCAAAATGGCCGAAGAGAACGCCCCCCAACGGCCGAACAAGAAAGCCCGCCGCGAACGTGCCATAGGCGAGAAGCTCCGATATGAGCGGAATGCCCGATGGAAAGAATACGTCGTTGAATACAATTGCGGACAGACTACTAAAAATGAAAAAGTCATACCACTCGATCGTCGTGCCGACGAGGCTCGCCAAGGCGACCGTCGTTACGCTGATATTTCGCGTCGGCAACACGTATTCCAACGCTGAATCACTCTCTGTCATCAACTGCCCTCACCTTAGCATTTACAAACCAGCATTTACGCGAACGACGAACCGATCTGTTGAGCACGCACTCACGAAAGCGGAAGCATGACATGCCGCGCGAAGGCCTTGCGCAGCGACAAGCGAGAATACCAGGCTTCCAAATGCTTGAGTTGTGGTCGCTCGATGTCGAGAGCGAAATATCTGTAAGCGACAACGCCTAGGGCAATATCGCCGATCGTCAGCGATTGACCCGCGACGAATTCCGTCGCTGCTAAGGCATCGTCGAGAATTGAGGCGGCCTCGATCGCCTTGAGGCGCGCCTGCTCGACTATAGCGGGTTTTCGCAGGCCTTCGGTTGTTCGCACGAGCTGGATGAAGATAGCGCGAACCTCAGGCCAGAACGTCGTCAGCTGCCAATCCATCCATTTGTCAGATGCCGCTCTGACTGCGGGATCTACTGACCACAGGGACCCGCAGCCATACTTGGCCGCAAGGTATCGCACGATCGAGTTCGACTCCCACAAGATGAAACCAGCATCATCAATCGTCGGCACCATCCCATTTGGATTTTTTTGGCGGTAAACTGTATCGTCCAGACCACCGAACGCCCCGCCTAAATCTTCGCGATCAACCGCAACGGCAAGCTCTTCACATGTCCACAATACTTTCTGGACATTAATCGAATTGGCCCGCCCGTACACCTTCAGCATCTTTTTCCGAACTTGATATTTTGTCAGTCGTATGACTTTTTAATAATGATTAAGATCAGAAGAGTCAATCCGCTGCTCGGGACTGAAAATATGAAACGCCGGCTGCCCTGATTTAGGCTAAGCGTTGTCGCGGAGCGGTGGCTTGTCGAGTACATCTAACGCTTGAGACGCCACCTGCACTAACGCACGGAAATATCGTGAACGTGCAGCCCACACGCTTTGAGAGAACGATGAGTACTAGAAAAACGAACAAGCAAGCAATCAAGAGTAAGATCAAACACGACGCCATTTTGGCCGCCGCACGAGACCTGATTTACACGAAAGGCTACCGCGAAACTTCATTCACAGACATCGCGGACGCTGCAAACCTGCCAAGGGGGCATTTCTATTACTACTTTCGAAGCAAGGAAGACATCCTGGAATGCGTCGTCTCGGACAGGCTCGAAGTAATAAGAGGAAATTTCCAGGCCGCAGAGAATGTCTCGACCGATGTCGTCGTAAGACTGAAATATTACGTTGACGATTTTCTTCACGGTCGTGAAACACGTAAAATCTATGGATGCATCATGGGCTCTTTAGCGATGGAATTAGCAAAGGGCGATCGTCGACTACTTGAGCAGCCGCGCCGCCTGATCGATGCCACGCTCGACTGGCTGGAAAAACAGTTCTCCGCCGGCGGCCAAAGCGCCAATGCGCGCACCCTTGCTATCGATCTGCTCGGACGCATTCAAGGAGCATGCTTGCTCGCCTCGGTCTACGGCGATGGAGATATTTTGGACAAGCAATTCGCCGATATCCAGCGTTGGCTGGATTTAACCCTCGAACAAAAATCAACCTAAATTCGGACTTTCACAATTCTCCATTCAGGCTGGCGCGAATCGAGGGATCATCCTGCTCGGCTCGGAAAAGATTGGCGCTTTCCGTGGCTTCTTCAACAATCTGGATAGACGGAAGTTTCTTCCGGTTCACCTTGAGCTCGAACACGTCGAAACGGTTGTAATGTCCGATGATGTCGTGAAGCTGCTTGGCTTCCATGCACCTTCCGAAATCTATTTCGCCATAGACGATGCCTTCTACATCGATGAGTAGATCGGATACGGGCATTCCGTCCGGCCCAAATATGCCGGAACACGCATTTGGTGTTCCACCCATCATTGAACGCTTCTCGGGAGTGTCCGCAACCGCATCAATGATTTCGGCATTCAGAGTACTGCAGGAAACCACGTTGAATACCTTACCTTCCAGCGAATGAGCACCGGCGCGAGTCTGAATGCCTCGAGGCATATCGAAATTTTTGGTGAAGGGAAATGCGGGATAATTCGAGGTATGAATCAATTCACCCATCGCGAGCAGCGAAAATCTCGCAAGAGTATTGGTGTTTTCTCCGCAGGCAAGCGTCCCAAGCGGTCCTACGCTTGTATCGACAATACGAATGGAGCTTCCATCCCCGGGCGTCCAGATAAGTTTCTCCGCCCATGTCGGAACAAGCTTGCGATGGACGCCAACTATCTTTCCGGAATCGGCAATTACAACATTGGTGTTGAAGATGGCTCCCAAGTTACGCGGATTTCGCTCGTTGATGCCTATGACGACATTTACTGCGTGCTTCGCCGCGGTCTCGCACAGAGGCGTTAGATGAGGCCCTTGCAGGTCGACCGATTGCTCGTGCATGCGGCGAAACCACGGCCCTCCCTTGAGCGGGGTATCGAGCCATACCCAATACGGATAGCCGGGAACAAAGACCTCCGGAAATACAACTAGTTTGGCACCCTTCGACGCAGCCTCCTCCACCAGAGCGCAGGCTTTTGCGATCGTGCGCTCGCGGTCCAGAAAGACAGGAGCCGCCTGCACTGCGGCCGCGATGTACTTTTGATGATATTTCATTGATCCCGCTATCTCGTTTTCGCGCGAAAATCTAACGCAGCTCAAGATTACGATCAACAGAATTTTGTCAGACGTACGACTATCCTTGGCCGGGCTTATCGGCAGCCCGCGCCGGGGAGACGCCTCCCTAGGCAGCGAAATATCTTCAGGCAGTCTTAAACCCCGGCCAATGGGCCGATTCGCCGACGAGAAAATCAACAAAGGCCCTAGCGGATGGTTTGGCGCTCCTTCCGCCCGGAAGGACGGCATGCAGCTCCACTGCCCCCATATCCCAATCGGGAAGGATCCTCACGAGAGAGCCGTTCTCAATCTCGCTTCGGCAGCCGACGCTCGCCATCGAAGCAAGGCCAAGCCCAGCCACTGCGGCCGCCGTCGCGACTTCGTTGACTGTCGCCGTGAGCCGGCCGTTCACCCGCACGGACGTTGCCCTGCCGTCCTTATTAAACGTCCAGGCGGGGCCAAGACGCGAAGGCCCCAGGACAACGGAATGCTTTGCGAGGTCGGCCGGCGACCGGGGCAAGCCGGCCCTTTCAACATAGGAGGGCGAAGCAACGATCACGCGTGGCCACACCGCGATGCGGCGCGCCACTGCCGTCGAATCACGCAGCACCCCGAACCGAAGCCCGACATCGATGCCCTCGTCCACAAAGCTCTGGCTCTGGTCGTCGGCCAGCAATTCGACACGCAACGCCGGATTTTCCATAAACAAGGGAAGGCGTGGCGCAATCTCCCGGATAGCAAATGTCGACGAGATGCCGACCCTCAAAATGCCCCGCAATTCGCCCGTCCCTCGCACGGCGTATTCGGCCTCGTCCAGAGCGCTCAGGATTGGCTCGATCCGCGCCAGAAAGTCCGCTCCCGCCTCGGTAAGTGTAACAGCGCGCGTGGTACGGGAGAACAATGCCGCCCCCATCTCGCGTTCGAGCGCCGCGATGATGCGAGAAACGGTCGGTTGAGGGACGTTGAGCTCGCGCCCCCCGGCGGAGAAGCTACCCCGTCGGGCGACCCGAACGAAAAGACGCAATGCCGAGAGGTGATCATTCATGGTTGGATTGAATAACTCAAATCAATCGTCGACGGCTACCGAATTCAGTTTGGATAGATCATCTTCCCGGTCGTAGGACGCGAACGCGTCACAACCGAGGAAAACGTAAATGCCCCTTCAAGATAAACTGGACGCCCTCAAGACGAAATTCGAAACCCAGATGGCTCCGCCAGAAGTCGTGGCGGTAATGCATCGCGTGACAGACGACCTCATCGCTTCAGGCCAAGCGGCCCGCGCCCTGAAAGCTGGCGATCGCGCACCGGCGTTCACGTTACCGGATCCGGAAGGCAAGCTCGTGTCCTCCCAGGACCTGTTGGCCAAAGGCCCTCTCGTCTTGACTTTCTACCGCGGCGTCTGGTGCCCCTTCTGTAATCTCGACCTTCAGGCTCTCGAGGAGGCCCGGTCCGAAATCGAAGCGCGCGGTGCGTCTCTCGTTGCCGTCTCGCAGCAGACAGCCGCTAACAGCCGCAAGGCCCAAGGCAGCAATAAACTCGGCTTCCCGATTGTCGGCGATAAGGGCGGCGAATTGGCCGCAAAGTTCGGAATCCGTTGGCGCTTGCCGGAGGACCTGCAAGCGATCCACAAGAAGCTGGGCGCCGATCTCGTTGCTTTCAACGGCGAGGATAGCTGGACCCTCCCAATGCCGGCTCGATACGTGATCGGACAAGACGGCGTCATCGCTTATGCGGAGATCAACCCCGATTATACCCGTCGCCCGGAGCCCTCCGACGCATTCCCCATCCTCGATCAACTGCAGCGCTCGAAGGTGGCTTGACTACTCAGGCGCCGGCTCAGCCGGCGCCTGCCCTCTGCCGTCTTTCCTGCCGCGAGGGGCGCCCGGGTTACAACAACACAACCGCCATCATGGTACCTACGCTTATCATTCCTATGAGCCACGCTGTCGACCTCACGCCCGATATATTGAACCAGTAACAGAACGCGAAAACGACGCGAGCCAACACGTAGAACAGCGCCGCGTAGAAGCTGAGAGTTGATTGCTTGTGGAGGACGACAACTGCGAGCGCAACGGGAGCATACATGGCGCAAGACTCGAGATTGTTCTGCAACGTGCGCGTGGCCCGTCCGGTAAATCCGTCCGTTCCCGGCGACTCGGACCGCGAACTCAAAACATAACGAGTCCCTTTGCGGTACACGTTATTAAAATGCTGCACGAGTACCGCTAAAAATACGAGGGCTGACGAAAACACTACAGACATCAATTCCATGAATCTCTCACTATTCTGGTCGACAGGGCCGCACACACCACGATCAAACGCGGTCGCATTGAATTGTTTGCTGAAATAAACTGGACCAACAAGTCCATTTCCAATGGATTCGGTACATGAGGAAAACGTGCGTCAATAAGCCGATAGGCAAACTCACCAAGAGAGGAGCAGCAACCCGTCGGCGCATCGTCGAAGGAGCCACTGAACTTGTCCTAAGAAACGGTACAACGGGCACGAGCCTCGATGAACTCATGGTTGAAGCCGGAGTCAGCAAATCCCAGATCTATCACTATTTTGCGGACAAAGACGCGATCGTAGCCGAGGTCATTCGACGACAGGTCGAGAACGCTTTTGCTTCTCAGAGCCCGCATCTCCGGGATATCAATTCGATGGAGACGCTGCGGCATTGGTGCAGCGCCATCGTTGACCTAAGTCGCGCACAAGGCGGCAAGGGTGGCTGCCCAATCGGTTCGTTGGCAAGCCAGCTATCGGACCAGTCGGACCACGCGCGACGTCTGCTTGCCGATAGTTTTGAAAGTTGGGGGAGCCAACTCGAGTCGGGCCTGCGTCGGATGCGAGATCAAGGAGAGCTCGCCAAGACCGCCGATCCACATGACTTGGCCGTCGCTATACTGGGAGCCGTGCAAGGCGGCTTGCTGCTTGCAAAGACCATGCGCGCCGTTCGACCGTTGGAACTTACAGTGAATATGGCGCTGGCGCTGGTGGAGCGGCATCTAACACCAGCTGGCCAATCCCTTGACCAATCGGACGGGTCTCGGGCGCGGGAATTGCCCCGTCGCCAATTCGGACGGCTTCCCAACCGTTCTCGCTCGTCCAATGACCTTCGCCGAAAAAACGCGCCTTCGAAGGATGTCTAGCGGCTTCGCGGAGGCTGCTCAATGACGCCTCGGGCTCCTCGTCTACGGACGGTTTCGAGTTGCTGCCCCACCACGTTCGAGCGCAGATTGTTGCCCCACAACGGTTCGGGAATCAGCTCAAGACGCAGTTTGCTTTTTCCGGGCATAGGATAGACTTTCGCGATCGCGATCCGAGAGTCGGCCGATGACGGTTTACGAGCACCCGGCGTTTCCCCAGCCGGTCGATACTAATGCGAAAATCTGGCGCTACATGGATTTCGGCAAGTTCGTGTCGCTTGCCGAGACTAAGCGCCTCTATATGCGGCGCGCAGACCTGTTTCTAGGTGACGAGTTCGAAGGGACGACACCTGCTGGCGAAATCGAACGCTGGCGGCAACTCGCCGCGAGCGCTGCGACGCCCGAGGATCGCGCAGCGATCGAGTACAATCGAGCCGAGTTGTCGGGGTACGCGAAGCATTTTCGGCAAAACTACTTCGTCAGTTGCTGGAATATGGCGGACGCCGAAAACGTCGCGATGTGGGAGCGTTACGCTCCGCAGCCAGAGTCCGTATGCCTGGTCAGCCGATATTCGACATTAGGTCGGCTGCTCAACCACGAGGTAGTGAATTATGGCATGGTCCGCTATATCGACTATCAGACGGATCAGCTGCCTTCCATGAACATGTTGCAGCTCATTTCCCATAAGCGGCACTTCTATCGCGACGAGACTGAGGTACGGGCCGTCATGCTAGCGATTGCACCCGAACCGATCGTCAGCGAGCACATCGCTCCTTTCATGATGCCGGATGGCTGCGGGTGGGCGCCGCCAATTGACGTGTTTGCGCTGGTCGAGGGCGTCGTATTGCATCCCAAGGCAACGCCTGACTTCGCAATACTTGTTGCGGAATTCTGCGCCGCACACCTCTTGCCAGCGCCGGTCTCCTCGCAGATGTCAGCAAAACCGGTTTTCTGATCGTCACTCGGATGGGTGCTCGTTTAGGATGGATCGGCAGAAAACCGATTCGGCTGCGTGGCAAGCGCCCTCAGCCGGGAGCCGTTCATGACCGAAGAATCCGCCGACGCGTCGCCGATCAAGGCACCCAAGGCCAAACACCCCGACGATCGGGCCCGTGTCCCATTGGAGGCCGCAATAGGCCTTATTCCAGGTGGAAGTGCCATCGTCAAACTGGTTGGTGAGTTCATCCCGACTCAGGCGCAAAAGTCACGTAGCGAATGGGAAGGCTCGATTTCCGAACGGACCAACGAACATACCAAACGCCTTGATCAGCATGAAGAACTACTGGAGCCGAGCGTCACGCTAACAGGCGTCGCTGTAGAGCTGGCCGTGGCCTTGGCCCGCGCGCCCGGAGATGGTTTGACCGGCAGCTCTCGCGACCTCGATAGTCTGTGCAAGCTGGTACCGACCCGTGACCGCAAGACCGTTGAAGAAGCAGCCTTTGAGCTGGCTTCCCATGGCTTGGTCGATATCCGAAGGGCTATCGGCCCGATGTGGTGGCTGAAGCTCACGCAGCGCTTCTATGAACAGCTTGATCATCGGGTGATGGAATGGGGGTCTTCGACGAACGATGATGCCCGTCATTTGGCGGGGCTGCTATTGGCAGACGATGCTTGCGAATGGACACCCACTTTGCATGCAGCGAGCGGCTGGGACAAACGCCGCTTCAACCCGGCCTTCGCTGCCTTGCTGCGCCTGGTCCCGGACTGTCGGGTCAGTCGAGAGATCCAGCCAAATTACCCGGCGCAGAGTTTGAGCTTGTTACCCGAGGATCGCGCGGTACTCCGGCGATTTGCTCACTCCAGTATCAGCGAATAGCTCGTACTGCGACCACCTGCCTCGTCCTTCTGAAGAATGCCGCGCTTGATCAAATCATTGATGTCGCGCGTGGCGGTTGGCTGCGATGTCTTTGCAATCTTTTCCCACTTCGACGAAGTAAGCTTTCCCTCAAAGCCTTCGAGCAAGCGATTCAGCATGAGTCTCTGGCGATCATTGAGATCACTCGCGCCGTGCTTTTCCCAGAATGCTGCCTTCTGCAGGACGTTGCCAATGATAGCAAGGGCGAGTTCAAACTCGGCAATGGCCAGTACTGTTACCCACTGACCGTCACCGACCATGCCTCGCGCTTCCTGCTGCTCTGTGAAGCTCTGGACTCGACGCGCGAAGACCCGGCTATCACCGCCTTTGAGCGACTGTTCCGTGAACGCGGCCTGCCGCTGGCCATCCGCTCCGACAATGGCGTGCCCTTTGCCAGTCCCAATGCCTTGTTCGGCCTCTCGAAGCTGTCTGTGTGGTGGCTCAGGCTCGGCATTGCGATCGAACGCATCAAGCCGGGCCATCCGCAACAGAACGGCCGCCACGAGCGCATGCATCTGACCTTGAAGAAGGAGGCGACCCGACCGCCAGGCTTCAACAGCCTGCAGCAACAGGACCGCTTCGATGCCTTCGTCCGCGAGTTCAATACGGAAAGACCGCACGAGGCGCTCGACATGAAGTGCCCTGCCGAGCTCTACACCGCATCAACGCGCGTCTATGCCGGCTTGCCGGACCTGACCTATCCCTTCCACGATCGTGACGTCGTCGTGACCGCTTGCGGGCGGCTCTGCCTGCATCGCAAGAGGATCAACATCTCAACCGTGCTGGCCGGACAGAAGCTCGGCATCAAGGAAGTCGACGAGGGCATCTGGCTCATCAGCTTCATGCACTACGATCTGGGATACTTCGACCTGGAGCAAAAGACCTTGCAACCCCTCGACAACCCATTCGGTCCCAAGCCCGTCACCGATGTCTCCAATCCGACATCACCGCTCTGACCGAACGGCAGTCTTACTCATGCCTGGCATGGCAGCCATTTGCTTGGCCGCGCTGAGCGGTCAACTCCCGAAGCCCGAAGGGGCGCTCGAAGGAAAGACCGAGCGGTACGACTATTGCGACACCAAGCAGCCCTACCTTGTGTTGCGCGTCCGGGCCCATTCCCTTTCCTGGCTAGTCAAGACGCGCGACAAGACCGTCAAGATCGGCAACGCCATGCCTCCCCAGTATCGCAAGCAGCTGCCCGAACGGCGTATGCGAGCAAGCAAGGTGGGAGACGTAGATCTTGGCCTGCGCGACGCGCAGAAGCAGGCGAAAATCGAATGGGCCAAGTTGGGTAACGAGGTCGGGACACCCGAGGACAAACCGTGCTGGACCTTGGGCAAGCTCGTGGAGGAGTACAAGGCTAACGTCTCGAACAAGCGCGAGGACGCTCGCGGTCAGTTCATCCACCCGTCCGAAGGGACGCTCGCCGACGTAGAACAAGCTCTGGATCGGGCGGAAGTCGTCAAGTACAACGCCCGGCTTCTCAATGACCTCAGTGAGGATTGGTTCGAAGCAGTTCAGAAGGAGCTCCATGAGACGTGCGGGTTTACTGCCTACCGCAAGTTCCGAACTTATGGCCGTGCGGCACTAATTTGGGCGCAGAAGTTCAGGCGCAGCGAGAGCGGGCTCGACGGCCGGATGTGGTGGCGGCTCGCCGAAGAGCGGCGACGGACCCCCAGCGAGATCGACAAGAAAATCGCAAGGGACAAGAAGCTCGCCAAGAGAAAGCGGGACTTTACTGTTGCTCACCTCGGCCAAGTTCTTGCGGAGCACGAGAGGTTCTGCCTGGCGCGCACGGGAAATCAACGCATTTCGCCGAGCGTTCGATGGGGATTCTGGTGGGACTGCCTCACCGGTCATCGGCGCGAGTCAGGCACATCGATTGCACTCGAGGACATCAAATTTGTCGACCCGCTCGGAAATCGAGGCTGGGGGCTCACGACCTGGCAACCCGAGGTAGTGAAGACCCAGCATCCGTTCGTTCTTCCCATCCCGCCGCTCGGGCTGCACATCATCAATTGCTGCTTGCGCGACATCGGAGAGGCCATGAAGCGCGCTGGCATCAAAAACCTTAAGAGCCCATGGATATTTACCTCCCGCGTTACTCAATCGAACGCCGGCATCATCCCTGCGTCCGGCTCGGGGATGGCAAACCATATTCGCAATATGCGCGGCCTGCGCGGGGAGCACGGGGGCAACACTCGCGATATCCTTGAAGGGGTCCCGGAATTTAGCATTCATACCCTTCGCTCAACGATGGGCGACTTTGTGCTCGACCATCCGGATGTACCTGCAGGAATCGCGTCCCTCATGATCGCCCACAATATCCCCGGGGATTATCGTGACGAATTGGACAGGGTGGGACAGACAGGAAGGCGATGGTACTTCCAGGCCCAACGTATCCCAGAGAAGACGAAGGCCATGCAGTTATGGTGCGACGCGTTGCTGGGGGCATTCCAAGATGCTGGAGGCCTGTATCCGACGTAGACCGGCTCCAGCGTGACAGCGCCAGGCGAATGGGACGGTGCGCAGTTCGGCCATCCCCACCCCTTTGCCGGTTGCGTTTGAGGAATTAGTCGACAGCCACGCCTTGACATGTCACACTAAGTGTGACATCATGGAACCATGGAGGCATTGCTCAACAATCTATTCGTCGCGGAAAAGGCCGGTGGGCTCAGGGGAGGATTCCTCCGCAGCAGCTCTGAACTCAGGCAATCGATTCCAGATCACTTTGTGATGAAGGCGAACGGTGCGGACAACCTCCTCGTCCTGCTCCAGCTCGTCCTTGACCTCCAGATCGACCGAGACAGGAAGCGGTTCTGGAGATCCTATCGCAATTTTCGGCCGCAACCCGCTTCTATACTGAGCCGCTCGAGTGTCGACGTCATCACCTATCGCGATGACACCTTCATTTCCAAGAAGCAGATTGCGGCGCTTTCGGAAGATCTCGCTGTTGCCGTTGAACAGCTGGACGTCGACTTTCTCCTCCTGCCGTCCAACGATTTCGCGTTTGATACTTGCCAAATATCCCACGAGCAGTTGGAGAGCCTCGAAGCAGCACTGCATGAGGCTGTCGAACGCCGCATTCGATACAAACGTAAGTACACGTTCAAGCGTGATCGCAGGTCTCTCGCTCTGCAGGATGCTGCACGCGCAAGCATCCACTCTTACCGTATCAAAACAGGCATCTCTCCGCCCGAAATGGATCAGATCGAGCAACAGATCGATTCCATTTCATTAGGAGAAAGCCATGTCCCCGTTCGCAGACGAACGGTCATTGGACGTTTTCGAAGGTCGCCACAGGAAGGACGTCCCGGAAAACGTCGCGAGGCGCGCCGCACGACAATTCGACATCCTGCTCGCAGCAACCCAGCTCGAAGATTGTCGCATTGCTGGTCGAGGTCGCATCGCCAAACGCCCGAACACCGATCCACCCACATTTTGTTGCCACACAGACGGTCAGTGGTGGGTGACTTTCCAATGGCAGTTCAGCAGGGCTGTCAACATCAAGCTCGAAGACACTGGCTAAATGACTGACAGACGACCAAGCACTCCGGGTGAGATTCTCCGCGAGGAGTTTCTCACCCCATACGACATCACCCAAGATGAGCTTTCAAAAGCCATGGGTGTTTCGCGCTTTCGCGTGAACGAGATTGTCAATGGGCGCCGCGCCCTGACCTCCGAAACGGCGGTTCTGTTGGGCAAAGCGCTTGGCACCTCAGCCCGGTTCTGGATGAACTTGCAAGTCGCAGTCGATCTGTTCGATGCGGAGAGCAACCTGGGCGGCGCGGCGGCGGCGGTCCGTTGTCTTCTGCCCGCATCCGAATTCGTGACAGAAACGCCGTCAGCCTGAGTAGGCTGGGAACTCCCTCTCCACGGCTCAGACCGAGATCGTCTCAGATCTCAATCCGCTGAATAGGCTGCTTCGACGCTCGTTCCCTCCTCGGCATGCGATCGCACCCGCATCTCCCGTTATCTTCAATCAGGAAACTGCAGTCTCGCCCTTCAAGCAAATTGCAACTAAAGCGAATATTCGTAGAATAGCTCGCGTTGGGTGTGTCCGGCAAGCAAGCGGCAGCTGTTAGATTTTTCTGACGGTCTCACAAGCCGCCTGAGGCGCTTTGTTTTACTTCATTTAGTAGGCGCGTTCGATGGACGTTCAAATCCGGCGGCGGCTCCGAAATCTGGTCACAATACTTTTGCTTGCGTTTTGGAATATGGGCCCCGCTTGCGCTCAGAACAGTTCGTTGGCCGAGGCAGTACGCTTAACCGAAGAGAGCTTTAGATACCGCGCGGCTAATCAATACCAGAAAGCCATTCCAGTAGCGGTGCGAGCATTAGCCATTGCTGAAGCGACGCTGGGTCCTAAGAACTACCAGATCGCGAACGCGCTCGACAATCTCGCCGGCTTGTACAAAGAAATTGGCAGCTACGCGAAGGCTGAACCACTGTATCTACGTGCCCTCGTCATTTGCGAACATGAGTTTGGTAACGCTCCGCGGACCGCCAATGAACTCAACAATCTTGCTGCCCTATACAGTGATATGGGCAACTACGAGAAGGCTGAACGCCTGTACAAGCGCTCGCTTGCCATCAAGAAGGAATTCCTGATCCCGGTTCATCCCAGCATCGCAACGACCTTAGGCAACCTCGCCGACTTGTATTGGAAGATGGGTGCCTACGCTAAGGCGGAGCCGCTGTATCAGCAAGCTCTTGAAATCGGGGAGAAAGCGCTTGGGCCGGAGGATCCCAGTGTCGGATCGACGGTTAATGGTCTTGGCATTTTGTACTTCTCGATGGGTGCTTACTCGAAAGCAGAGCAATTGCTTAAACGCGCGCTCGATATCAGTGAGAAGTCGCGAGGCCTCGATGCTCCCGAGACCGCCTCCACAATCAACAATCTTGCTGACCTATACAGCACCATCGGGGCCTACGCGGAGGCCGAATCGTTGTTCAAGCGTTCGTTAGCCATCACCGAAAGGACATTCGGCTCAGATCATCCGCAGTACGCCGATTCGCTTGTCAATCTTTCCTCACTGTATCAGAGGACCGGCGCCTTCTCGAAGGCCGAACCGCTCCTGAAACAGGCTTTGGCAATTTTTGAAAAGACCGGGTCCGCTCATCCCCAAACGGCTACCGCGCTCCACAATCTCGCCGAGCTCTACCACGCAACAGGAGCCGTCACGAAAGCTAAGCCGCTTTACGAGCGAGCGCTTGCGATGGCTGCTCCCAATAGTCCGGATATCGGTGCCATACTTGAAGGTCTGGCCGCGCTATACCGCGACGCTGGTGACTATCCGAGAGCCGAACCACTCCAACGACGCGCATTAGGAATCGCGGAACAAAAGTTCGGCATTGACCATCCGACGACCGGCGTCGCGCTCAACAATCTGGGTGGGCTGTATTTCGACAACCACGCATATGCAAAAGCCGAGATGCTCTTCAAGCGAGGGCTTGCAATCGCCGAAAAGGAGAGCCCGGAGCATCCCGATACTGCTGCCGAACTAAACAATCTTGGCTATCTATATTTCGCGACAGGCGCCCTTTCGAGAGCCGAGAAACTGTTCGAGCAAGCCCAACAGATCACGGAGAAGAATACGGCGCGTTTCCTGTTGACCGGCGCCGAACCGCGCAAGCAGGCTTATGTTCAGCGACTTCTCGGCATCGCTGACAGCTATGTTTCTTTTTCCCTAAAGGCGCGAGCCGAACCAGGGGCCAGCGCACTTGGACTTACGGCAGTGCTCCAGTACAAAGGGAGAGTTCTAGACGCGATGGCCGATAGCATATCACTGTTGCGCCGAAGCGTAGATCGCGACGATCAAGCGCTATTCGACAGACTTTCCGCGGTTGCCCAGACGCTATCGACGCTCGCATTTAAGGGGCCAGGTAAACTTTCTGCTCAAGATTACCAGAAGCGCCTAAGGGATCTCGCCGACGAGCAAGAGCTATTTGAGACGCGGCTTTCCGAGCGCAGTGCCGCTTTTCGCCAGGCCGTTACTCCGGTGACGCTTGAGGGCATTCGCGCGAGCTTGCCGCCAGACGCGGCACTAGTTGAATACTTTCGCTACACGTCGTTTGACCCAACCATGGGCGGAAAAGGAGCCAGATGGGGCGCGTCGCGATATGTCGCCTATGTGTTGAGGCGCGAGGCCGTGCCCACCGCGATTGATCTTGGCGATGCGAAAGAGATCGATAAGATGGTGGACGACTATCGCGCCTCGCTCACCGATCGAACGCAAAATTCTTACAAGGAGGCGGGACAACATCTCTACGCGAAGATCGTAGAGCCGCTTCAATCTTCGCTCGCGGGAGACACTCGGCTGTTCATCTCTCCCGACAGCGAACTCAATCTTCTTCCCTTTTCGGCCCTTGTCGATGACCACGGCGACTACCTTATGCAGCGCTTCGAGATCACGTACCTGACCAGTGGGCGCGATCTGTTGGCTCTCGCATCGCCAGTGCCTGCATTGGCCAGCCCAGTTGTAATGGCCGATCCGGACTACGGTCAGAGCGCAAGCGGGCCGCCCACCAATCTTGCTTTGTATCGCTCGAGCGACTTGGACCGCAGTGGTCTAGTGTTCGCCCCACTCGCCGACACCGCCGAGGAAGCCAAGGCGTTGCAGCGGCTGTTCAAACTCGATGCGCAGGACGTGCTCACCGGAATCAATGCAACAGAGGAGAAACTCAAGAGGCTGCATGGCCCGCGCATCCTGCATGTTGCCACTCACGGCTTCTTCCTGAGCGATCAACAGGTAGCAGCTGGGGCGCTCCGGCCAGTCAATTTCGGCGTCCAGGCACCCCCACCGCCAATGGGCGAGAACCCACTACTGCGCTCAGGGCTCGCTCTGGCGGGCGCCAATGTACGACGCTCCAGCGAGGATAATGATGGCATTCTTACTGCAGCTGAGGCCGCGCAACTTGATTTGCGCGGCACGCAACTGGTTGTGCTCTCTGCCTGCGAGACAGGATTAGGCGAGGTCCAGCAAGGCCAAGGAGTATACGGACTTCGTCGCGCCCTGGTACTCGCCGGAGCGCAGGCGCAACTGGTGTCGCTGTGGAAGGTGGCCGATGCGCAAACACGAGCGCTGATGACAATGTATTATGAGCGAATGCTCAACGGCGAGGGGCGCTCCGCGGCGTTGAGAGAAACTCAAAAAGCGATGATCGCAGATCCCGCCACTCAGCACCCCTACTATTGGGCCGCCTTCCTTCAGATCGGCGATTGGACGCCTCTGGCAGCAAAAAAGTGATCTCTGACCACTTGGCCGGACTTAAGCTTGGAGGGAACCATGCAAGATTCTTGGAAAGCACAATCCCGGCATTTTTGGAGCGGAATGGGCCCATCATGATCGGTTCAAGGCGATGGTCCGTTAGACTACTTGGTGGGTATCGTAGAAGCAGCTCGATGAACCGCTGTGGAATCGCTTTTGCGCTCTTGCTCGTCCTCTTGATACCACCTAAGGCGGGTGCGCAAGAAGGTGATCTCGCCGAAGCAAAACGTTTGAACGGCGAGATAAGGCAGCGCTACGCGACGGGCCAGTATCAGGAGGCCATTCCGCTTGCTGAGCGCGCACTGGAAATCAATGAGAAGGAACGCGGCCCCGAGCATCCCGACACCGCCCAATCGCTCAACAATCTCGCTGCGCTGTACCAAGCCGGCGGCGCGTATGCGAAGGCCGAACCGCTCTACCAACGCGCGCTCGCAATCGCCGAGAAAGTCCTGGGCCCGAATGACCCAAACACCGCCACGGCGCTTAACAACCTTGCCACGCTCTACCGGATCACCGGCGCCTATTCCAAAGCCGAGCCACTCTACCTACGAGCACTCACCATCCGCGAAAGCGTCCTCGGACCGAAGCACCCCGACACCGCCAGCGCACTCAACAATCTCGCTACCCTCTACCAAACCACCGGCACCTACGCGAAGGCCGAGCCGCTCTATAAGCGCGCGCTCGCGATCCGCGAGAAGGCGCTCGGCACCGAGCATCCCAATACTGCCGTCTCGCTTAACAATCTCGCAGAACTGTATCGCGCCACTGGCGCCTATGAAAAGGCCGAGCCGCTCTACAAACGAGCACTTGCGATCCGCGAGAAGACGCTCGGTCCAGAGCACCCCAACACTGCTGTCTCGCTCAACAATCTCGCAGAATTGTACCGTGCCACCGGCGCCTATGAAATGGCCGAGCCGCTCTATAAACGAGCACTGGCCATCCGCGAGAAGACGCTCGGTCCAGATCATCACGACACCGCCATCTCGCTTGACAGTCTTGCCCAGTTCTATCTCACCGTTGGCGCCTACAACAAAGCCGAGCCACTCTTTGAGCGTGCACTGACCATTACGGAGAAGGCATTCGGCCCGGAGCATCCCGACACCGCCGGCTCGCTAAACAATATGGGGGCGATGTACCAAACCATCGGGGCTTACACGAAGGCCGAGCCGCTCTACCTACGGGCACTCGCGATCGCCGAGAAGGCGTTAGGGCCAGAGCACCCGAACACCGCCACTACACTCAACATTCTCGCATCACTTTACCAAGACACCGGGGCTTACGCGAAGGCTGAGCCGCTCCTCCAGCGCGCACTTGCGATCCGAGAGAAGGTGCTCGGCCCAGAGCATCCTGACATTGCGGTCTCGCTCGATGGTCTCGCCCGGTACTACCTCGCAACCGGCGTCTACACCAAGGCCGAGCCTCTCTATCAGCACTCGCTCGCGATACGCGAGAAAGCTCTTGCTGCAGGGCATCCAGACATTGCGCACTCGCTCGACAATCTTGCCGCGCTATACCAAACGACTGGTGCCTATTCAAAGGCCGAGCCACTGTATAAGCGCGCTTTGAAGATTATCGAAAAGGCGGCCGGCCCAAATCATCCAAATACAGCGGCTGCGTTGAACGATCTCGCTGTATTGTACCAAACCACCGGCGCCTACAAACAGGCCCAGCGGCTGTTTGAACGTGCATTGACCGTTTATGAGAGAACACTCGCGCCAGAGCATCCGAATATCGCCGCAACGCTCAACAACTTCGCCGCCTTATATATAGCTGCCGGTGTACCCACAAGGGCCCTGCCCTTCTACCAACGCGCGCTTGCGATCGATGAGATCAATGTCGGGCGCTTTATGCTCAGCAGCAACGAGTCACGAAAGCGTGCCTACCTTTCGCAACGTGTCGGCGATACCTACGCCGATGCTTCATTCTCGCTAATGGTCGTCGATCCGCGCGCCCGCGCGATAGGACTCACGGCGGTGCTGCAATACAAAGGCCGGGTGCTCGATGCGATGGCTGATAGCGTCGCGCTGCTTCGACGCAGCGTTGATCCCAAGGACGAAGGACTGTTTGATGACCTGACCGCGGTGGCGCAGCAGCTCTCGACCCTCGCCTTTCGCGGCCCTGGAAATCTATCTACGCAAGCTTACCGCGAACGCTTGAATAGCCTTTCTCGCGAACAGGAGCGGCTTGAGAGTGAACTCTCTACTCGGAGCGCGGCATTTCGTCAGGCCGTGACCCCAATCACTCTCGACGGAGTTCGTCAAAGGTTACCAAACGATGCGGCTCTGGTGGAATGGTTTCGCTATCAACCTTTCGACCCGAAGGCGAACGACGAGAAGGCACGGCGGAGTGCAGCTCGCTATGTTGCCTATGTGTTGCGGCACGATGGCGATCCAGTGGCAATCGACCTGGGCGCCGCTCATGATATAGACAAACTCGCGAAAGACTTCCGCGTCGCACTGACCGATAAGGCACAAGATTCTTACAAGAAGGGCGCGCATGAGCTTTTCGAGAAAATCATCAAGCCACTGCAGTCCGCTCTTTCTGGCATCAATCGACTGCTCTTGTCCCCTGATAGCGAACTTAATCTTCTCCCCTTTGCAAGCCTCATGGATGACCACGGCGACTATCTTACGCAGCGCTTCGAGATCACTTACCTGACGAGTGGGCGCGATCTGTTGACTCTCGCGGCGTCAACGCCCGCGTACAGTAGCCCGGTGGTGATGGCTAATCCTGACTACGGTCAGAGCTTCAGCGGCCCGCCCGCCAATCTTGCCTCGTACCGTTCGGTCGACTTGGACCGCGGCGGTTTGGTATTCCCACCACTTACCGGCACTGCCGAGGAGGCCAAGGCGTTGCAGGGGCTGCTCAAGCTTGATGCGCAAGAAGTACTTACGGAAACCAATGCGACGGAAGAGAAACTCAAGGGCTTGCACAGCCCGCGGATCCTACATGTAGCCACCCACGGGTTCTTCCTGAACGATCAGCAAGTGGCGACCGGTGCTCTCCGGCCAGTCAGTTTCGGCAGCGAGACATCACCTCAGCTGTTCGGCGAGAACCCACTGCTGCGCTCGGGATTGGCCTTGGCCGGCGCCAACGCGCGACGTTCCGGCGAAAGTGACGATGGCATTCTTACCGCGGCTGAGGCCGCGCAACTCGATTTGCGTGGTACCCAACTGGTGGTGCTCTCGGCTTGCGAGACAGGGTTGGGCCAGGTGCAACAGGGTGAGGGAGTATACGGGCTCCGCCGCGCGCTTGTACTCGCCGGAGCGCAGGCGCAGTTGGTGTCCCTATGGAAGGTGGCCGATACTCAGACACGGACACTGATGGTGGACTATTATAAGCGACTACTCGACGGCGAGGGGCGTTCGGCTGCGCTACGCGAGGTACAAAAGGCCATGATCGCAAACCCTGCGACTCAGCATCCCTACTATTGGGCTGCTTTCCTTCCCATCGGCAATTGGACGCCGTTGGCGGGAAAAGAGTGATGCCCTACTAGTTGGCCAGACTGCGACTTGCCAGCTACTATGCAATGAGTGCTTATTCCGATTTTTAAAGAGGGCGCAATGCACCTGAAGTTGGCAAACGGTAATTCGCGTCGCTCCTTCCTTAAGTCCGTTGGAGGGCTCGGAAGTCTTGCCCTGGCACCGTGGTCGCAATCATTAGCGGCGGAGTCACGAGTGACTGATTTAATCATCTTCCTACCGGGAATAACCGGTAGCGTTCTACAAAAGGACAATAAGGACGTATGGGCAGTCACAGCAGGAAGCGTTGGCGGCGCATTGGCCTCCTTGGGCCGAAACCTTCGAGCGCTCGAGCTCAAGGACGATCCCCAAGACGTTGAGGATTTGGGAGACGGCGTAATCGCTACCAGTCTCTTCCCGGACGTTCACCTCATTCCCGGATTCTGGAAGATCGACGGCTACAGCGGGGTGCGCGCCGCGCTCAGCCGGAGGCTGAAACTCGATGGCGCGCAGAATTACATCGAGTTTGCCTATGATTGGAGGCGCGACAACCGAGTTGCCGCGCGCAGACTCGCGCGTCTGGTACCAACATGGCTCGCACAATGGAAGAGAGTATCGGGCAATAATGATGCAAAAGTTATATTCATTGCTCACTCTATGGGTGGTCTCGTAGCGCGCTATT
Source organism: Bradyrhizobiaceae bacterium (assembly GCA_003963435.1). Taxonomy (GTDB): domain Bacteria; phylum Pseudomonadota; class Alphaproteobacteria; order Rhizobiales; family Xanthobacteraceae; genus Bradyrhizobium. The sequence goes on from RXJC01000004.1 coordinate 208,149, forward strand.
ACCTTGAGTGCTTGGAAGGATGGAAACACGCGAGAAAACTCATCACCTTCGGTACTCCCTATCGCGGCTCGCCCAATGCACTTGACTTCCTATCGAACGGATATGCCAAGACGTTCGCCGGATTCAATGTCGCCGATCTTTCTACTTTGCTCCGGTCGTTTACTTCAGTCTATCAGCTGTTGCCACGATACCCCTGCGTTGATACGGGCGATGGCGTGATGCGTCGACCCGCGGAAGCGGGTGGATTACCTAACATTGATTCAGCGAAAGCTGCGGCCGGCCTTGCATTTCACAAGGAACTCGAACAGGCAATCTGTGCAAATGCGAGTTCGAAGGAATACAAGCCTTACCTGGTGCACCCAATCATTGGAACCGATCAGCCAACCAAACAGTCTGCTCGCCTCCAGAATGGCCGGCTCATGGCATTCAACGAGCTAAGTGGCACTGATGAAAGTGGAGATGGCACCGTGCCTCGGCCCTCGGCAGTGCCTCTGGGATGCAGTAGCGAAGACGACACGGCTTTTGGACGTACTGCTTTATTCGTTCCTGGAGTACACGGCTCTCTACAAAACCTCCCACAGGTCATAACGCAGATATCCTACGTCCTATTGGAGCCGAAATTTGAGGCGTACCGCCCCGCGACCGAAACATTGTCTCTAAGAGTCGAGGACGCCTATTTGGTGGGGGAGACCGTAAACATCGCCTGCGATGCAGGATCGGCGAAGGCTAATGCCACGCTGGCCGTGCAAGATGTGACGACCGGGCGTCGGTTATTCGAACGCAAGTTGGTGACACGTTCGAATAAACGCATCCCCGTGGAACACTTACCCGCCGGCACATATCGAGCCGCACTCCAAGTCGAAGGACGAACGCTAATCTCAGACGTGTTTTTGGTGTCACCATAGAGTTCGATCGCTCAATTCGGCGTCGGGTGGTTACCCAAAAGAATGAGGCACGGTTGTCGAACGCCGCATTTTCATGGATGGTCACGGGCGCATCTGATTGCCGACCGACTCAGGATGTTCCCGGGACCAAGCCGGCCGCGCTCAACCCGGCTCATCTACCGGTTTCAAGAAAGCGTCTACGGCCACGCAACGGGCCTCAGTCACAGCAAGTTTTCAAATTTGAAGATCTGCTTCGGCAAAAGCAGGCCACGTCGATTGCCACGTCCGCCAACACCTTTACCTTCGACAATCGACGCTCGATGACTTTCATTTCATCGACGGCCTCTCGCGCCTGGAGGCATTCGGCCAGGCCTTGAAGCGCCCAAACATTGTCCGGATGCTGCGCACATCTCTGGATACCTGAAGTCAAGCCAAGGTCTTCACGGAAGCACTGCTCGGCCTCAGCAAAGCGACCTTGCTCGGCGAGCAAAGCCCCGAGTGCGTGCCGGGGAGGATGCATCCAGGCCCAAGGCTCGCCTTGCGGGTCAGAATGAAGATGACATGATCGACGCGATGCAGGAATTCATCGAAATTCACGGGACCGCCGCTCAAGAGAGCATTGACCCAAAGGGTATTGCGATCCGTGTGCCAAAGCTCAGCGGCGGAGCCGACAATCACGATGACGAGCATATCAATGCGATCCTGCGTGGCTCGCTGAGCATGGTTGCCGCGATGCTGAGGATCAATGCAACAGTTCCCGTAGACAGCCGTGGCGGCGAGAAGCCAAGCGAGGTCGAAAGGAGCGACTACAATAAAGCCCTGGAAGAAATCGCAAGGGGAGTGAAATTGCTCAATGCACGAATGAAAGTGCCTCGCTCTACGCGGAAGCGGATCACTCCGTCTGGATCAAGATGAAAGCGTTGATCGCAACGAATTAAGAAGGCTCCCCGCCAGGCGGTCCCGGAGACCTGAGAATGTGCAATCTCTATTCAATCACGACCAACCAAGCCGCCATCAGCGCGCTGTTCCGCGTGGTCAACCGGTACGTCGGTAATCTGGAGCCGATGCGCCGTGTATTTCCCGACTACAGACCACTAATCGTACGTGCAACTCAGTAGACAACGATTACTCTTCCCACTCAAACCACTGCTTGAGATGATTTAACTGCCTGTAGGTGAGATGTTCTCGCTTTTGCAATTGCCCCACCACGATGCCGGGAGCAATACCCTGTTCGCTCGCGAATTCTAGAACTGCCTCTTCCGAAAAGTCTGCGGAGCGAATGAATTGAGCAAGTTCGGCTGCAGGAATCAAAAATTCAGCCGCCCATTTATTGGCTTCGTCCTCTTCAACCGTATCGGTCGCGGTGTTCACTACGAAGACGGCCTTTCGGCTATGAAGAATGATATGGGCCGCTTCATGAAAAAATGTGAACCAGAAGTGGTCGTTCGACTTGTGCCGCATTGTCTGTTGGATCAACGCTTTTCGAGGCGAGAGCCAACGCGAGATGCCACTTAGCGGCATTTTTCCAATTGGTCGCGCCAATACGAAAGCTACGCCCGCGCGCGCGCAAATGCTTTCAATCTGCGGCAAGATCTCGTCAACACGCTCTGTTGTAAGCGCTCTGAGCTTAGAAAGTGACTTCAGGAACGTGCCGCGATCGTAGTCTTTGCACGCGATCGATTCTGCCTGGATTTCTCCGAGGCGGAGCCATGCGTACAAGGACTTGTTGTCAGTCTGAAAGGTGGGCGAATGACGAAATGCGATAGAATAGGACGCGAATGACGCTTCGCACGCATTGATCCCAGCGACACCGAAGAACTTCAGCAGCTTCCGCACAGCATCCGCATTGTCCTTTGGTTGGTCTATCATCCCTCTTTCTTGCAATTCGCGAAGAGGAAACTCACGAGCCCAAGCAGAGCTGTCGGACAGCTTTTGATCTTCGAACTGTCTTGCTAGATGAAGCCGATACCCAGACTCTAAATTGAGCCAAACCGTCGCATTTACGTTCGTCACCTTCTCGAATTGCAAAGCGGTCTCTGGCTCAACCGGAGCCTTACCTGAGAGTATTTCCACGATCAATTTAGCCGAGCGCCCACACCGGCGAGCCAACTCTCTCGCCGAGATTCCCATCGCTTCGAGACTTTCCTCTAAGAACACGCCCGGACGTATTGCGTAGTCTGGCTCAAATACATGCTGCTCGTGTGCCATCATTATCTCCCGTCTGCTGTCCTCGACATCATTCGACGCCAAGGATCTTCACGGCCCTGATCGTGGATTGCTGGGAAAGCCGTCCACCTTCCGCTGCAAAGCGGAGGACTTTAGGTGGCAGCAAATCCAGCGTGTATTCGCCGCGCGAAAGCTTGTTCAAGCGGTAGGGCTGGCAAGTCGGGACCATTGCCAGGTTCGTTGCGGCCCTAAGCAGCAGCAGCCGCATCTTTATTTTTTCAGAAAGCTTGGGCCCGAAGCGCCGATCGAGCAACTCGGCGGTGCAGAAAAGTCGCTGCTCGGCAGCGCTTCCGAACAATATCAGCAAGATAGGCCCAATGATTCGTTTAGCAATAGGAAACACTTTTTAGAGGAATGCGCAATTGGAGGTAAATGGCGCCCCCAACTATTTGAATTCAAAAGTGTTACGCATTAGGAAACATAAAAGTTGACATTTATTGCCGATCTGACATGTTCCCGTGCGCCGGCACCGAGGGTGCCTGAAAAGGAGACCAGGCCGATGAGCCACGGTGCCAAAATCGATATTTCGGTCGAATACCCGACGACCGGCGACAAGCTGGAGGACCATTCGGCTAGCCGCGATGAAGCCGTTGGGGCTCTTAAAAGCAGGGTCCTGGCAGCCTTCAGTCTCGTCGAAGGGGTCGACGAGAAGGGGCAACTGCTGACCTACATCCTCTTCCACGGGCATGTCCCCTTGTTGGACTCCCACGCGACGATCGGCTCGGTTGCCGGTAGCGCCCATGAAATCTCGCTGAAGCTTGAGCGGGAGCGCCATTTCTTCTTCTATCTCAAGCACAAGATCGTGTCGGCGACGGCGACCGCGACCGGGACGCAGATCAAGGCCATGATCAGGGCCGTTGAACCTTCCTTCGATGTAACGCACACGTTGATCGAGGAGGGCCAGGGTGGCCACGAGGATCGCGAGATCACCGACAGCCAGACCGTTTCTCTAGAAGTTGACGCGGGTCATCCCGCAAAGCACTTTTTCTCCAAGCCGCCGACAAATTTTGGAGCAGCTTGATGCTTTCGCAAGTCACTCAGCAGCAGTTTCAGCGCGTTCAGGAGCGATATCCTGCGGCGGCCCTTCGGGAGCTACCCTCCGGCGCGGCTCTGGTGAGCATTCCAAACGTGCCGCTCCCTGCCGGCTGGTCGGCGGTACGCACTTCGGTCCATTTTTTGGTGCCGATCGGTTATCCGGGGCCCTCGCCTGACTGTTTTTGGGCTGACCGGGACCTGCTCCTTGCCTCCGGCGGAGTACCGCAGGCAAGCAATGTGACGGAGATTCCCGAAGCTTCCATTGTAGGACGCTGGTTTTCTTGGCATGTCGTCGAAGCTCAAAACAACTGGAACCCCAACCGCGACGACTTGATGACTTACGTGTCCATCGTGTTAGACCGATTGAGGCGTCCCCAGTGATTCAACTAGTCTTCGCCGAAGGTGAATTCGAGCGCTTACGCCACGAGGTGTGGCACTCAGAACTCGAATCAGCGGCGATCCTGCTTTGCGAACCAAAGTGCCATAACGGGGATTGGCATCTTGCCGTTCGCGAAATCCACGTGGTGCCGGATGATGGGTACGAGATTCGGACGGCTGTTGCGGTCCGACTGAAGCCTTCATTCGGTCTTCCAATGGAGAAGAAGGCGAGTGTAAAAGGCTGGTCGCTGGTATATTGCCATACGCATCCACATCAAAATTCGGCTGCCGCCTTCTCACCAGTGGACGATCGCGCCGAAGTTGGAATGGCCGAGTATGCAAGGCGACGCAGTCCCGGGGCACCTCATTGCGCGCTACTGTTCGCCAGTAAATCGCACGCGGCCCGTGTTTTGGGTTCGCAGGAGACTGTGACTGTGGTTCAGAACGGCGATATCGAGACGGAATACGACCGCCAAATCCGAGCTTTTGGATCAGAGGGCCAGGCCACGCTTGGTCGACTTAATGTTGCGATCGTGGGCCTTGGTGGCACCGGCTCGGTCGTTAACCAGCAGCTTGCCCATCTTGGCGTCAATAGCATTTTGCTGATCGACCCCGATAGAATCGAGCGAACGAATCTAAACCGGACCGTCGGGGCAACTCCCGCTGACATCGGCCTCCCTAAGGTGGCCGTGGCTGAGCGCCTTATCAAGGCGTTGCGGCCAAATGCGCAGGTACGAAGCCTAGTTGCCGACGTCGTCGATGAAGCAACTGCGAAAGCTCTGACATCCGTCGACTTCATTTTCTGCTGCACTGACTCTCACGCGAGCCGTCACTTGATCAATCAAGTGAGCTATCAATACAACATTCCTGCGATCGACATGGGAGTGGCTATTGACGCGAGCGGCCCCGCCGTGCGCTTTGCCGGGCACGTAAAGGCGCTGGCAGTAAACGAGCCTTGCCTGTGGTGCCTGAATCAACTCGATTCCAAGCTTATCCGCGAGGAAATGATGACGCCAGAGCAGCGTCAGGCCGATCCGTACTTCCTCGGTCGGGCCGGAGTTGTGCAGCCGGCGGTTATAAGCATCAACTCCACCGTCGCATCTGCCGCCGTCACCATGTTCCTCGCGATGACGACTGGTTTAGACGCACCTGCGCGCTATCTCGTCTATGACGGCAACCGGCAGCGCCTCTCTTCCGTGATCGCCCAAAAAGAACCAAATTGCCTGTTTTGCGGTCCCAATTCTCCCGCGGCGGCTGGTGATCGTCAGCCCCTCCCAGTGAGGCGCAATGTCTAGAACCAAAACGCTAACATTGCGCGGACGCGTCGAGCGACATTCCGATGCAGTAGACGTCATCCCGAACCCAGGTGATGCGGCGCTTGTCTTTCGCGGCACCATGAGATCGATGGCCCTGAGGTGCCCCGATGGATGCGGCGAAGTCATCAGCGTAAACCTTGACCCTCGGTCTGGTCCAGCTTGGAAACTCTTCGAGCGTGATCGCGCAGTCACGCTATATCCATCAGTCTGGCGCGAAAATGGCTGCAGAGCACACTTCATTCTCTGGAAGAACGATCTCATCTGGTGCGACGGCTATGATTCACCGCGCTGGCGAGACGAAGACCTCAAGCGGCGGGTCCGGGGCATCCTTCCTCCGAACGGCACAGCTCACAAGCACTTTGAAGAGCTCGCTGCGCAAATCGAGGCCATTCCGTGGGAGGTTCTTTGGGCTTGCAATTCGCTCGTCGCGGACCGCGTAGCAGTGTCATCGGCTAAGGGGTCTCAGTTTGGTTTGGCAGCTGCCGGACCGGCAAAGAGCTCGACTACGGTCGACAGGAGAGCCTAGAGATGGGCGACGACGGTAAGTATTTCGTGCTGCTGAACGGCAGGAGGTTTGAGGCACCTTCGTCGATGATAACCGGCATTCAGTTGCGTCTCCTCGGTGAGATACCGGCTACACATGTGCTTATCGCTGAAGGGCTCGACAACGAGCCAGACCAGGTCGTGACCGACACAGACATTCTTGATCTATCGGGACAGGTTCGGCACGTCTTTGCGAAGCCTCCAACGGCGTTCGGTAGCTTGCTCAATGAACTTCGGCCGTAGAAACAAGCTACTGTGGTTAGGAAGCCTCGGAGAGAACACTTGCGCCTCCGAATGTGCTAGCCGCGCCCTCCAACTAGAAATGCTGGAAGTTCCGGCCCTGACCGCGCTCCACCGGGTGCAAGCAAAGGGCCTCATAGTCGCCTTTAGCAATGGATGCGCAACACCTTGGCTCAACGATACGCTGCGAGATTTGCTGCACGAAGCCGCCTGCCACGGAATTCGGAGTTTCATCGTCTGCTCGATCTATGATTCCACCGCGGTCGCGAATGCTCTTAAATTTTGGGGCCTCAACGACAGTCGCGTGGTCGACATCGAATTGCAAGAGCGACAAGCGTCTCTCATAGAGCGGGTCGCGCGCCTGAAAGACGAACCAGCGGCGAGTGACTCGCTTGTCATCTCTGGCGATGAAGCTTTGACGGACGAAGAACGCATCCTCCTTCGTCGATCATTTTCTGATTGCTCGACCGTCAAATTGGTCCAGCAATCCACCGGCACGGCGAAGGTCTATTGTGCTTTCGCAAACCTTTTGAACTCTCGTGCGGGCCCAATACCACTTCCCTTCTTCGTAAAGTTTGACAAAGCCAAGAAAATCATTCGCGAGCTCGATAACTACCGTGAGTGCACAACACTTCATGTGCCATTCAATCAGCGACCGAACCTCGACGAGGCCCGTTGCCTTCTTGGATCTGCTAGAGGAGTTATTGCGGGCAACTTTATCGAGCAATCGGAAGCACTTCAGGAGGTCGTTGACCGCGGGGCTGGCCGAACGCCGCTTCATTCGTTGTTCGAAGGGGCCTTGCGCGGTTGGCGTCGGCAGGCGTTTTACGGATCTGAGTATGTGGCCGAAACGAACATCCTGCACAGGATGGGTCCCGCGCGACCGTCGCGGTATCCCATTTACCGGAGGAAAATGCTTCACAAGCGCCGCGCCCACCATGGACCGGACTGTGCAAGCTTCAAAGAGCTGGAGCGTCTCTTAAATAGCTTGCCCCCGATCCGATATCGGTTCGGAATGACCCATGGCGATTTGCACGGTCAGAATGTGCGAGTAGCCGGCAGCGACGCGATCTTACTCGATTTTGCTTCTGTCGACCAGGGTCCACTTACCGTTGACCCCGCAACACTAGACGTCTCCCTAATGCTGGACACTCGTCTTATCTCGGGCGAAGAATGGCGACGTGTTGCCAGCGAAACCTACACAGTAGACGCGCTCACGGCACCTTCAGTGCCGCCTCGTCCCGAAAATCCATGCGCCAATCTCCTCGACGCCTTGCAGTACGTCCGCCAAATGGCTTTTGGCGTCCAACTCACACCGTACGAATACCCGTGCATGATTGCGCTCCAGCTTCTCCGCAAATCATCGTACAGGGGATCAGACGATGAGCAGGATGAACGGCGTGTGTTCGCATATTGGTTAGCTGACCGGCTAATCACGGATGTCGCTCGCCGGATACAGGTGTCTATTGATCGAGACGCTACGTTACTTAAGGCGTAAGCTTACTGACCGTTACGACCAGCTACGTCCGAGCCGCCACGGCCGTGGCTTTCAGTCATAACCTCCCTCAGCGATGCTCGCAGCGAGCGGGTGCGCAGGAGCATCCCCCGCGAACTCGAAATCCAGACACATGCTGGTCGATCTGAACGACATGAGCGGACAGTAATGCGTCCCGGCTAGGAGCAACGTGGATACCGATGACCAAGGAGCCACGACCAGAGATCCGCTCTCTCCGCGGCCGAGCATTCGCCGCGAAGCTACAACGCAGGGTATTGCTTTTCTTTCAACGCAACGCATACTGTGTCGATACATTTGATGATGTTGGGGGGGCGATGCGCATTCTGCTTTCAATTTTTTTAGTGGCCTGGTCCACAAGTAGCGCTCTTGCCTGGCGATGCACGGATCCTGATCGTCCGAAGTGTCCGGACGGCGTTTGCGTTCATGATCCAAAACTGAAGAGTGACTATTGCGCCAAGGGATTCACAAACAGTGACACGATGCTGGGGCCGTCCGTCACCGTAACGTCTCCGGGGGCTGCCGCGTCGATGAGGCGCCTGAAAACAAAATAGGCTCCGCCGACTTCGCAGAGCGATTGGGGATATTGACGTTTTTGGGGGCAAACATGAGGACGCGAAGCTCTCTAGCTGCGTTCATGGCAATTGGCTTGAGCGGATGCGGGCTTTCCTATTCGCGGTTGCCGGAAGTTTGGGATCAGACCAAGGATCCCAATGCTACAGTTAATTTGGAAATTCAAGTAAAGAACGCCATTCGTTGCGAGTTGAAAAAAGGAACAGTCGACGCTCGCTCGTTGCAACCCACCGTGCGATACGTAGGCAACAAGGTCGTCTCAACGCCCGAAGACTCCTATATGCCCGACTCCTGGGGTGTTCTAATTCAATTGACGCTGCAAGCTGACGAAAAGAGCTCGCTTACGCCCGGCGCAAGTTACAAGACGCCCCTTACAAACTCACAGACGTTCTCGGTCGGCTTGGGTGGACAGCTCTCATCCGAAAACATTCACTACCACAAATACAACTTCTACTACTCGGCCCAAGAGCTAGCCGAGCCGATGATCGGCAGCTCTTGCGCTCCAGACTTCGATCTTGGCCCCAAGACTACCAGTTCGCCTCTGGTCGACGCGTCAAACCTCGGTATACGCGAATGGCTAACAGCAGCAGTCCAAGTCATCGACTTTCATCGATCGTCTCGTGCCGCACGCAATGGTGAAGGACCGCCTCTAGGGGTAGCCGGCACGCAGTCGGATTCTTCTCAATACGACAACAAGTTCATCGTGATCACAGATGCGAGCGTCGCGGCTACCTGGAGCCTGATCCGGGTGTCTACACCTTCGAGCCCCTTGTTCGACACGTCGCGCACGCGTACGCACGAACTTCTCATGACACTCGCACCCGGCGCATCGTCATTTCAGGCAGCAAAGGACAAGAGTGGCAAAACGGTCTTTGTGCGCGTCAATCGGCCATCGCAGGCCGCCGTCGACGCCCACAATGCAGCTCTGATCGGGAGTGCCGTTTCAAATGCGTTGCAGGGGCGCTAGCGCTTGCTCCTGCCGGCCTTCTTCAACGGGTGCCAATGCGCCGCACGTCGCTTTCGCCAATTGGATAGTCCCAAAACCCGCTGTTAAACAGGCGGCGCAGCTCAGGCCCGCGCTTTTCAAGGCGCCTCTTAAGCTCTTCGACTGTCGGAACGCTTAACGCTCGGGCCAACTCTTCCGCTCGAGTCTTGCGCTCGGCGTCGAGCAGGAATCGCGGAACGCCTTTCAAATAGAGGGCACTCCATGCGCGCCAACCGAAGTGCGGGCCGTCCTCGGCTGGAGGCAGTTCGCCGCGCAAAAATAGAAAGAAGTCAGCAGCTAAAAAATCATCTTCCGGCACGACTGACGCTAGGCTTCCAGTCGAGTGCCTTTCATGGAGGATATCGGCGTGGACCGATATTCGCCTCCGCTGCTGACTAGCTCCGCCGAGCCCGCTGACATGTGCCGACAAATCAGACCATTCGCGGTTGCCGGGACCACCTGCTCTGCGGTGATAGCGAACCGGTAGCGGCTCTTGCAGAAGTTCCGCAATTCGCGCATAGCGCCTTTCGCGCAGCAAGCATGCGAAGAGCGTCACCGCAAGTTCGTGGCCAACAAATCTGAAAAAATCGAAATCAGCCTCAGTGTACTTGCCGCTAAATCCCTCCGGTAGATGATATCTCTCAAGAATGCTGCCGAACCACTGGTAGATTTCCAACGCGGCTTCGGCGTCATTCATCATGGCGGTCGCCTCGGCGATTTTAGAGAACTCGAGCGTCGGCTCCTGACTATCGTTCAAGGCCTGCTCCAAGACGAGCATCCGGTTACCTTGGCTCGTCTCAATTGCGGTTACGGCCGCTCATCCTCTGCCAGTGGCACCTTCGAAAGCGCCGCCCGAAGCGCGGCGTCCAGCCGTTTCGATAAGTCCGACCGGGCCGCCGACTTGGCCTCCGCGCCTACCGGTACGTCGTAAGCAAGAACTCTGCGAGCTCGCAGATCGAAGGGCAGATCCTCGATTTTTCCAAATGCGCGATTAAACACCAGAATAATCCGCTCGTATCCCAACGTTCTGAGCGCATAGCCGAGCTCGATCAGAACGTTCGGATTTGGCGTCGGCCGTCCGCCCGCGGCCTTGTTAATGATGGACACATCAACCACGACAACGTCCGCTGCCGCGATCTTCGCGAAAATTGTCGCCGCGATATCCGGAGAACCCGCGACGTCCAGGGTATCCCTGTCAGAAAGCCGAGCCCTCGACGTCTTCGATGCTCAAGCAGTCGCCCCGTTCAAACCCTCATCGGCCAAAGCCTTCGAACCCCTCGCCGAGGGATCCAAACGGCGCCAATGGGTAAGGCTTTGGAATCTCGAAAGGATCGTATTCGAATCCTTCGGCGTGAACACTAGGATTGTGGTACGAAGCGTGGTACGAAAGATACCGGCCTAGGCTGAGGCGCAGAAAACCCGCTGTTTTATTGGTAGCGGGAGAGGGACTCGAACCCCCGACCCCAGGATTATGATTCCCGTGCTCTAACCAGCTGAGCTACCCCGCCACAGGGTCGCGAACGGCTGCTACGGCCGATCTCGCGAACGCGCGGCATATAAGGAAGGGGGCGGCGGTAAGTCAAGCAATGCGGCCGCCTTTTTCCGCCTTCGCCAGGGCCAAGGCGGGACGAGCCGCCTTCTGAATGCGGCCTCTTTTCAATGAGTTCGTCATGGCCGGGCTTGTCCCGGCCGTCCACGCCTCGATTTGCGGGCCCAAGAACGTGGATGCCCGGGACAAGCCCGGGCATGACGAAATCTGGGACGCGGCGCGCTATTTCGGCCGCACGCTGGGGTCGCCGCCGGGGCTGCCGGGGGGCGGGATGACGGGCATGGTGCCGCCGGTGCTCGGCGCCGGGGCGTGCATGTCGGGGTCGACGCCCGAGGGCGGGCAGAGCACGCCGTCGGTCTTGGCCAGCTTGTCGCCGAGCGGTTCCCGGGACTGGCCGGTGGTGGTGCCATCAGGCGTCGTGGCGAGCCGGTCGGATGGGGCACAGCCGGCGGCGCGTTGCGGGGATGGCGGCGCGGTCGCTTGCGGCGGCGTCGCCGGGGCGGGCGGGGCCTGTGCGATCGCTCCGCCGGAGGCGGCGATCAGGGCGGCGGCGAGGATGAGGGATGATGAATTGCGCATGGGAGGGAAACGCGCGGGACGCGTGGGGTGTTCCCCGCGGAATGCGATGTGATCGGGGTTTGCCCCCCTCTTTCTCGGCCGTCATTGCGAGCCAACGGGTCCGCGCGAAGCGCGGCCCGATGACAGGCTCCGCGAAGATTCCATGGGGAGTGGATAGCGAGCCAGCCTGAGACCAGACTGAGGTTGCATCCATTCAACCTGGAGACAATCGATGTTGCTCGATCA
>RXJC01000403.1:0-6819 GCA_003963435.1 Bradyrhizobiaceae bacterium
CGGATGTTCATGCGCGGCGCCAGCGGTCTCGTCGAGGACCCCGCCACCGGCAGCGCCACGGTCGCCGCGGCAGCGCTGTTCGCCGACCTCGATCCCGCGCGTGACGGCGAGCTCAAGCTCACCGTCGGCCAGGGCTTCGACATGGGCCGGCCGAGCATCCTTTCGACGCGCGTGCGCAAGCAGGGCGGCAAGATCGTCTCCGCCCATGTCGGCGGCAGCTCCGTGCATATGATGGAGGGGACGTTCCGGCTGGCGGGGGAGGGATAGTTCGTAGCCCGGATGGAGCGAAGCGTAATCCGGGGCGTTTCCCGCGAGGAACGAAGGTCCCGGATTGCGCTTCGCTCCATCCGGGCTACAACGACTACACCTGCCGGCCCGCCAAATTCTTCACCGTCACGCCATCGCGCTCCTCGATGATCTCCGCGATCATCTGGCGGTGGCAATGGGTGTGGTCGCGCTCGTAGCAGAGCAGGCACACCGGGCCGGCCTTCTTCACCAGCGCCGAAAGCTCGTCCATCGCCTCTCTCGCCTCGGGCGCCTTCAGGTGCTTTGAGAAGATCTTCTCGAGCACGTCGTACTGCCCGCTGCGTGCGGCGAGACGGCCTTCCTTCGGCGTGCCGAGCGCGGCGAGGTGGACATAGGCGATGCCGCGTTCGTCGAGCCCCGCCGCCAGCTGCTTTTTGGAAAAGCCCGGCCGGCGCGACGACGTCACCGCGCGCACGTCGACCACGAGCTTGACGCCGGCGTCTTCCAGCTCGTCCAGCACGGCCTTGGGCGGCGTCTGCTCATAACCGATGGTGAACAGCTTTTTTGCCTTTGCCATCTGCCGCCTCAGCTCACCCGCGCGATCAGTTCCATGGCGCCGTGAGGCGCGCGGACCTTGCCCTCGTGGATGACATAGGCGAACACGTCGCGCGGCTCCTTCTTGGGCTTGGCCTTGTCAACCTTCGGCAGGTCGTCCGGTTCGCCGCCCGAAGCCCAGGCCTTGAAGCGCTCGGCCCAGGCGTCCAGTTGCTTCGGCGGGTAGCAGGTCTTGATCTCGTCATTGCCTTTCTGAAGCCTTGCGTAGACGAAATCGCCGGCAACGTCGGCAATTGCCGGATATTTGCCGTGCTCGGCGAACACCACAGGCGTCTCGAATTCGCGGATCAGCGCTACGAAGTCCGGCGTGCAAAAACTGTCGTGGCGGACTTCGACGACATGGCGCAGCGCGCGTCCCTCGAGCTTGCGCGGCAGCAGCTCCAGGAACTTGCCGAAATCGGCACCGTCGAACTTTTTCGTCGGCGCGAACTGCCATAGCACCGGCCCGAGATGGTCGCCGAGTTCCAGCACGCCGGAATCATAGAACCGCTTGATGGAATCGCCGGCCTCGGCGAGCACACGGCGGTTGGTGGCGAAGCGCGGTCCCTTCACCGAGAACACGAAGCCGTCGGGCACCTCGCTCGCCCATTTGCGAAAGCTCTCCGGCTTCTGCGAGCCGTAATAGGTGCCGTTGATCTCGATCGAGGTCAGTTTCGAGGCCGCGTAAGACAGCTCCTTCGCCTGTGTCAGCTTCTCCGGATAGAACACGCCGCGCCAGGGCTCGAAGGTCCAGCCGCCGATGCCGATGAAGATGTTGCCGGACTTTTTGGACGCGGTTTTTGCTTTGGCCACGGGAGGATCTCGCATCGACGGGGAGGGAAGCTTCATCCTAGTCAAACGAGATGTGATTGGCCAGTTCTCGCCTCCAGTCTAAGCTCGGCAGCGCGATCTGCGAAAAGGAGAACAGGATGCGGATGCGAATGCTGGGAGCGGCGCTCGTCATGATGACATCTGCTGCCATGATGTCTTCAGTCATGGCGGACGACGACGATGCGAAGGGTGCGCAGAAGCTCGCCCAGCAGGGCCGCGACGATTACTGGCATTGCCTGGCGCGGGAATATTGGCGCGACGGCAATCAGGGAATGACGGAACAGGATTTTGGCCGTTCGATCGCGAGCGCCTGTCCGTCGGAACGGCAATATTATCGGGTGGCGCTGCTCGACTATCTCACCACGCAATATCCCGACATCGACGCCGGCGCCCATCTCGCGACCGCGAACAGGGCGGTCGAGTCCGCGCAAAAGGACATCGTGACGGCCTTCGTCAAGCACAGGCCGCCGGTGAAGTAGGGGGAATAGCGAATGGCGAGTAGCGAATAGGGCGGGAGGCAGGCCTTCCTCATTCGCTAATCGCTATTCGCCATTCGCCCCAAGGCCTTCCGGCCCAGCGCGCATCCGTGGTATCAGAGACCGCATCTGCAACAGGGATGGGTTTCCATGGCGTCTGAGTCGGTGGGGGGCATTTTGGGCGCGATCGTTGCCGCGATCGTGCTTGCAGTTGCCGTCGTGTTCGGGCCGATCGGCCAGTACGGCAAGCCGCCCAAGCCGGCGAAAGTCGAGCCGGCCCCGGCTGCGGCACCCGCAGGCCCCGCCGCACCGGCGCCGCGCGGCCCGATCATCCGGGAAGTGCCGAACCAATAGGGCGCAGGAATCCCCGGTTTTTGCCCCTTGCGGAGCGGTCCTATCGTTCCTATCTAGGTTCTAACGGCGACGTTGAGCGAAAACTCCGGCGCTGGGACGACCTTGGAATAGCTTAAGGCTTGCGCCGGATGTACGCGCGGCCCGCCGTTCCGGGGTCGTTGGCATTTTAGGCCCCCCTTTTGGGGGCATTTCCCAGAGATCCCCCGGCTTGGCAGCGCAAGAACTTGGCAGCGCAGAACGCGGCAGATATACGCTGCCGTCATGAATGAAGCGATCAGACCGGGCTCCGACCATCCGACACAGGCTCAAGAAGGGCCGGAACTGTCGGTCATCGTCCCGACCTTCAACGAGCGCGACAACGTCACGGTACTGTACCGGCGGCTGGAGGCGACGCTCGCCAATGTCGCCTGGGAGGTCGTGTTCGTCGACGACAATTCGCCCGACGGCACCTGGGACGTCGTGCGCGAACTGGCGCAGCGTGACAGCCGGGTGCGCTGTATCCGCCGCATCGGCCGCCGCGGCCTGTCGGGCGCCTGCATCGAGGGCATCCTGGCCTCCAGCGCGCCCTATGTCGCCGTGATCGACGCCGACCTGCAGCACGACGAGACGCAGCTGCCCAAGATGCTGTTGCTGCTCGCGAGCGACCAGGCCGAGCTCGTGGTCGGCAGCCGCTACATCGAGGGCTACAAGAGCGAAGGCTTCAACAAGCAGCGCGCCGGCGCCAGCGCGCTGGCGACCGAGGTTGCCCGGAAGATGCTGCGGGTCGAGATCGCCGACCCCATGAGCGGCTTCTTCATGATCCGCCGCGACCGTTTCGAGCAGCTTGCGCCGAAACTCTCGGTGCACGGCTTCAAGATCCTGCTCGACGTCGTCGCGACCGCGCATGGGACTTTGCGGGCCGTCGAGATTCCCTACACGTTCGGCGCCCGCCAGCACGGCGAGAGCAAGCTCGATTCCATGGTCGCGCTCGACTTCCTCGGTCTCGTGCTCGCCAAGCTGACCAACGACATCGTCTCGCTGCGCTTCGTCCTGTTCGCGATGGTCGGCGGCATCGGCCTCGTGGTGCATCTCACGACGCTGTTCATCGGACTGCAGCTGTTCAAGGCGCCGTTCGCGGAGGCGCAGGCCGCCGGTGCCATCGTCGCCATGACCAGCAATTTCATCCTCAACAACTTCCTGACCTATCGTGACCAGCGGCTGAAGGGTTTTGCCCTGCTGCGCGGCCTGATCGCCTTCTACATCGTTTGCAGCGTCGGCCTGCTCGCCAATGTCGGCGTCGCCTTCTCGGTCTACGACCAGGAGCCGATCTGGTGGCTGGCTGGCATGGCCGGTGCGCTGATGGGCGTGGTGTGGAACTACGCGATGTCAGGCCTGTTCGTCTGGCGCAAGAAATAGCCGCACCATGGGCGGAGCTGACGCGCGGATCGTCCGCAACACGGCGCTGCTGATTGCGGCGCTGGTGGTGCTGCGGCTGGTCGCGGCCGCGTTCACGCCGATCACCTTCGACGAAGCCTATTACTGGATGTGGTCGAAGAACCTGGCCGGCGGCTACTACGACCACCCGCCGATGGTCGCCTATGTGATCCGCGCCGGCACCATGATCGCCGGTGATACCGAGCTCGGTGTCCGCCTGGTCTCGATCCTGCTGGCGCTGCCGATGAGCTATGCGATCTACCGCTCCGCGGCGATCCTGTTCGGCGGGGCGCGGATTGCTGCGACCAGCGCCATCCTGCTCAATGTCACGCTGCTGGCCTCCGTCGGCACGCTGATCGTGACGCCGGACGCGCCGCTGCTGGTCGCCTCCAGCTTCGTGCTGTTCTTTCTCGCCAAGGTGCTCGAGACCGGCCGCGGCGTCTGGTGGCTGGCGGTCGGCGCCGCGGTCGGCGCGGCGCTGCTGTCGAAATACACCGCGATGTTCTTTGGCGCCGCGATCCTGATCTGGCTCGCTTGCGTGCCGAAGCTGCGGCGCTGGTTCCTCTCGCCCTGGCCCTATCTCGGCGGCCTCGTCGCGCTGGCGCTGTTCTCGCCGGTGATTTTCTGGAATGCGGACCACCAATGGGTCTCGTTCGCAAAGCAGCTCGGCCGCGCCAAGATCGAAGATTTCCGCCCGGTCTTCATTGCCGAGCTGATCCCGACCCAGATCGCCTTTGCGACCCCGCTGGTCTTCATCCTCGGCGCGATGGGCCTGCATGCGCTGACCTGGCAGCGCGCCGGCGCGCTGGCCTCGCGCGTGCTGGTCGAGGCGATGTTCTGGACCATCGTCGCCTATTTCGTCTGGCATTCGCTGCATGCGCGCGTCGAGGCCAATTGGTTCGCGCCGGTCTATCCGCCCTTCGTCCTCGCCGCGGGCGCCGCCGCCAATCTCGTGCAATGGAGGCCGCGGGCGCGGCGCCTGGTGGATTTCTGCCTGCGCTGGGCCGCGCCTGCCGGCATCGTGATGTTCATCGCGCTGGTCGTTCAGGCCAACACCGGCTGGCTGTCGGGCTATCGCCGCGACGCGACCGTGCGTAGCGTCGGGGTCGGCTGGCAGGAGCTTGCTGCGGGAATCGAAGCCGTGCGGGCGCGCCATGGCGCCACCTGCGTGCTCGCGCAGGACTACGGCACCACGGGCTGGCTCGCCTTCTATTTGCCGCGCGGCACCTGCGTGCTGCAGCAGAACCAGCGCATCCGCTGGGTCAACATGGGCGAGCCTGATCCCAAGTTGCTGGCAGGCAAGCTGCTCTATGTCGACGAGCTGCGCCCCGATGGGCATCCCGTCCTCAACGAGCTCTTTGCGAAGGTCACGCAGGTTGCACAATTGCAGCGCAAGCGCGGCCCGCTCGTGGTCGAGACTTACGGCATCGATCTGCTCGAAGGTGCCAAGGGCGATGTGCTCGACCGCTCGCCGCCGCCGGAGGCGAGGTAACCATCTCAGTCGATCATCTCGGCTTGGGCCGCAGCCTGACCCGGCCCGCTCTGATCCCGCCAGAACCACACGGTCACGACGCCTGAGCGGCCGCGGACGGAGGCGAGGAGGGGGCCAGACAGGATGCCGTCGGGAGCCCCGTGGAAGTCGGCCGCATCCAGCAGCGTATCGCTCAGCGCGAGCCGCGCGCCGTTCTGGACGGCGACCTCCATCAGCCGGCTCGCGACGTTGACGGTGTCGCCGGTCGCGGTGATGTGCTGGTGACTTTCGCCGAGGCGGGAGGCGACGATCTCGCCGAAATGCGCGCCGATCTTGAAGCCGAGCCGACCGCCGAGCGCCGATGGCAGCGAGGCGATCCAGCGTTCGACGCTGCGATGCAGGTCGATCGCACATTTCAGTGCGCGCGCCGCATCATCCGGCATTGCGCCCGGAAGCCCGAACAGGATCATGGCGCCGTCGCCGAGGAAGCCGGTGATCGTGCCGCCGCAATCGACCACGGTCTTGTCGATCAGCGCGTGAAATGCCTTCAGGACTTCCTGGATCGCATCCGGATCGGTCCGTTCGCTCAAGCCCGTGAAGCCGGAGAGATCGATGAAAACGACGGCTGCATTTTGCCGGACCGGCTTGGATAGGAAATTGGGATCGCGCGCCAGCCATTCCTGCACCGCCGGCGCCTGCAACCGGGCCAGCGATCGGCTCTTGGCAGCGAGATGTTGCGTACGGCGGCCTCCGGCCCATAGCTGCACGCCCGCGAAGATCGCAACCGGCGGCACTGCGGCGGCGAGCGTGGTCGCTGCGTTCAGCCAGACGCCATGCGTGAACGCGAACGCATTGAGGCCGGCCCAGGCAACCATCACCGCGGCCGCAGCCACGATGCCGGGCGCGCTGCGCCGCCAGGCCAGCAAGCCGACCAGCAGCATCGGCAGCAGGATCGCAGCGAGCGCGTCGGCGATGTGAACCCTGTAATCGCGCACGATGCCGTCGCCGGCTACGAGATGAGTGATTGCGGTCGAGACCACCTCGACACCGGGCATCAGCGAGTCGAACGGCGTGGGATAGAAGTCGCCGCCGCCGGCGACCGAGGCGCCGATCACGACGATCCGGTTCTCGATCGCAGTACGATCGAGCGTGCCGTCGAAGACGGTCTGCGCGCTGACGGTGCGGATGGTGCGCCGCGGACCGTAATAGGTGATCGGCAGCGCAAAGTCGGTATCGGTCGGCACCGCGCGGTCGCCGAGCATGAGATGATCCGGCGCGATCGTCAGCGGCTTGTCAAGCGCGCGGGTGGCGACGCGCAGGGGGAACGACAGCTCGACCTTGTCCTGCGTCCGGAACAGCATCGGCACCGAGAGCGGCGAGCCCGACTGTCCCGTCGCGACATTGACGACGCCGACCTCGGCATGGTCGGCGAAC
>RXJC01000403.1:6869-12603 GCA_003963435.1 Bradyrhizobiaceae bacterium
TGGTCGGCGAACGCCGGCAATGGCATCAGGAAGCGTTCGGCCTGCGGCAGCGCGGCGAGCGGACCGTCGCTGTTCGGCTCCACGGTCTCGCTGGCGCTGGGAAAGATCGCGGCAGCGGCCAGCACCATGGGGCCGGTCGCCAGCGTGTTGGCGAGCGTCGCGTCGCCGATCGCGGCGCTGCGGTCGACCAGCAACAGGTCGATCGCGACGACCTTCGGCTTGAACTGCACGATGGTGTCGACGACGCGGGCGAGATCGGCGCGCGGCAACGGATAGCTGCCGCCGCGCTTCACCACGGTATCGTCGATCGCAACGATGGTGACGAGATCGGGCGGGCGCTGCACGCCGCGCACCTGGGTCCGCCAATCGGTCAGCGTTGCCTCGAGGCGGTCGAGAAAGCGCAGATGGCCGCTGGCGTGCGCGGCATAGATGCCCGCACCCCACAGCGCGGTGAGGGCGAGGGCCATCAGGATCTGAACGCGTCTCGTCACGAGGTACTGCAATCTTCTTTGTTCTAAGTGCTATCGGCCCAGCCTTATGAGCCAAACCTTATTGACCGAGCCTTATCGACCAAGCCGTCTCATCAGCGCGTCGACGCGCGGCTGGCCCCATGTCTTGACGGTCAACGGGCCGGTAGCTTCGACGTCGACGCCTTCGCCGGGGCCTAGCACAACGCCGCGTCCACGGGTCCTGCGGCTGACGCCGACGCGGCCGTCAGCAACGAAGACCGAGGTCTTGGCCTCAGCGACATCGACGGCCCATCGGGTGCCGCGCACCGCGGCGATCGCCTGCGGGGTCAACACCTTGAAGGGATTGCCGCCGGACTTTTTGGGCACCTCGACCAGCAGCGCTCTGCTGCTCAACTCGATGGAGTCTATATGTCCGTCGCGGTTGGCGTCCTTAAGTTCAAATCTGGCGCCACTTTCGGCAACGATCGTGATGCCGTTGTCGCAGCGCCAGACTTGCGTGCCTGCAGCGGATGGCGCTGCCGCGCAGCCTGCATTGGCCGCAGGCTGTGCAATCGCGGAGCCGATCAATAAGAACGACCACGCCAGCGCGAAAAACCCTGCGCGCGCGAACCCACTCATGCCAGCCTCCGTTTGCGTGCTTGGCACAGTTCAAGGCAATGTTGATACGGTACCGTATCACACGCAGAGGCTGCCGAACAGTGCCGCGTCTGGCGAGCTATTTCCCTGCTGCGGCATTTTCCAGTCGGGCACGATCAACTTTCGGTCAGGCGAGCGGACCGCCGGCGTAGGCGGTTGGATGTGCGCGAGGGGAGCGCCGCGCACACCAGCCTCGCGCAATGCTTCCCCGTTATCATCCGGGCATTGAAGACCACGAAAAGGACTTGGTTGGCGGGTCCAAAGAGGCGGCCGGAGCGGTCCGCCGAATGCGTCAATCCGGCCGAGAATGATGGTTAACAGACGCGCCTAAGTCCGTACTTCTGCGGGCTTTTTTCTCAGAATGAGACAGCGTTAACGAGTTGCCCTACATCCGCCCGAACTTAATCCGCATTTAACTAAAAGTCGCCTTAATGACGCTCCGACCCTCTGCGAGATGCTGTTCCCGGATCGTGACCAGCGGCACTTTGAAGGGGGACTGAGTGACACCGTCCTGGACGCAAGGCGAATGAGTACGAGTATCGCTGCGCATAGTAACGCGGCACGGAAGTCCAAGAATCCTGTCAAGAATCCTGGCAAGAATTCTCTTCGGAAGCCTTCCCGGAAAATGACCACGACCAATTGGCTTGGCGCCGCGGCGGTCGGCTGCGTCGTGATCGGCGCCGGCTGGACCATCTACAGCAACGTCTTCGGTGCGAGCGTCTACCCGACCGTCGGCAGCATCGGCTACGACCAGCCCGTGATCAAGCGCGCGCCCAAGGTCGCGCTGCGCGAGGCCGGCGACGCCATCAAGGAAGCTTTCGCGCTGCTGCCCGACCGGTTGCAGGTCGCCGCCCCGATTTCCCGCGAGATGTTCAACGAGCGCTTCGCCGCGGCTGCAACGCAAGGCGTGCCCTCGAACGCGGCGAGCGCCGCGCCGGCGACCCAGGTTGCGGTGGTCAAGGACCCGCCGAAGCAGAGCGTGATCACCAAGGTCGCGGAAGCGTTGAAGCCGGCTCCGGCCAAGACTACTGACAGGACTACTGAGAAGACCACTGCCGACAAGGCCAAACGCGGGACGGATGCGCAGATAAAGCTGGCTTCGGCCGATCCGGCCGAAATCGTGCCGGCGCCCGAGGCCAAGCCGAAATCCTTCGCCGATCGCGCCAAGGCGGCGGTGATGTCGATCACCGGGCCGCGCCAGTCGATGGTCGAAAAGCTCTGGGGCAAGCGTGAGCCGTCCGGCGGGCTTTTGGCCTATGCCTCGGCCGATGCCAGCGTGACCTCTGCCATCGCGCCGAAGGAGCAGAACCCGATGTTCGGCGGCGCGCCGCCCTATGAGCGCGACACCGCGGTCTACGACATCACCGCCAAGACGGTTTATCTGCCCGATGGCACCAAGCTCGAGGCGCATTCCGGCCTCGGATCCAATCTCGACGACCCGCGATCGCAGCGCACCCGCATGCGCGGCGTGACGCCGCCGCACATCTACACGCTGAAGCCGCGCGAGGCGCTGTTCCACGGCGTGCCCGCGCTGCGCCTGACCCCGATCGGCGGCGAGAACGCGATCTACGGCCGCGACGGTCTGCTCGCGCACACCTTCATGCTCGGACCGAACGGCGATTCCAACGGCTGCGTGTCGTTCAGGGACTATTACGCGTTCCTCGACGCCTATCGCAACAAGGGCATCCGCAAGCTCGCGGTGCTGGCGCGGGTGGAGTGAGGCGCGCTCACGCCGCCATGGTCTTGCGCAGCGCCAACTCGGTCGCGACCGCCTCCCGCGCGGCGGGGCGCGCCTGCATGCGCGCGAGATAGGCTGACAAGGACGGCCATTGCGCGATGTCGATCCCTGCGGGGCGCAGCAGCAGCAGGGCCCAGGCGAGGTGCGCATCCGCCACCGTGAAGCGATGACCGACCAGAAATTCGCGTTCCGCCAGATGCGCAGATGGCACCGACAAGGTCTGCGCGATCCTGGCGCGCGGCTTGGCGAGCGAGCCGTCGTCCTTGTACCAGAAGGCCGGGAACAGGAACGCCTTGTGGATCTCAGACCCGACAAAGCTCAGCCATTCCTGCAGGCGGTAGCGATCGGGATCACCGAAGCGCGGCGCGAGACCGGCCTCGGGCTTCACGTCCGCGATGTATTGCAGCACGGCTGCGCTTTCGGTCAGTCGTTCGCCGTTCTCCAGCACCAGAACCGGCACCGCGCCCTTCGGCGACAGGTCGCGGAAATCGCTGCCGTCGTCCACGATCCTCTTGGTCCAGATATGGGCGAGGTGATATTGCGCCTCGATCCCGGCCTCCATCAGCGCGATGCGGCTCGAGAGCGAGCAGGCCATCGGAAAGAAGTAGAGTTGCAGCATGCCCGGCTCCGTCAGATCAGCGCATCGCCCTGCGCGATGATTGCGAAGCGGTCCGAGAGCTCGGCCAGCGCGACCTCGTGAATCGTCCGGGCATCGAGCGTGCCGCCCCGGCCATCGGGCAGGTCGCGGGTGGCGCAGGCATCGGCAGCGATCGTCGTGCGCAGGCCGAGGTCGAGCGCGGCGCGGGCGGTCGAGGAGACACACATGTGAGTCATGAAGCCGGCGAGCACGATGTTGTTGCGTCCGGTGGCGGCCAGCCGGGCTTGCAGGTCGGTGCCGGCGAACGCGTTCGGCAGCGCTTTCTCGATCACCGGCTCGCTCTTGAACGGCGTCAGGCGCTCGACGATCGCGCCGCGCGCGGCCTCCCGGTCGAACAGGCCGCCGGCGCGGCCCTTGTGCGCGACATGGAAGATCGCAGTGCCGCACTCGCGTGCCCGCGCCAGCAGGCGCGCGGCGGCGGCGATCGCGGGCTGCGCATCGGGCAGGGCCAGCGGGCCGGCGCAATATTCGTTCTGGATGTCGATCAGCACGAGGCAGGCCTCGTTGAGCTTCGGCGGGGCGAGATCGGCGCCGGCGAGTTCGAGCAGGGTCTTGGGGGCGGTCATGCGGGTCAGGCCTTCGAGGGATCAGCGGATGAGACGACACTAGCGCAGCGGCGGCCTGCCATTGTGCAGGACTATTGCAGCAGGTGGCTGCAGATTTGCAGGAGGCGGTGTCGCCTGCTAGGTTGGCTGCTGTGAATTGGGACGATCTGCGCATCATTGCCGCGGTGAGGGACGAAGGCACCTATGCCGGCGCCAGCGCGCGGCTGCGCATCGACGAGACCACCGTCGGCCGCCGGCTCGCGCGCATCCAGCGCGATCTCGGCGTGCCGCTGTTCGACGCGGTGGACGGGCTGCGGCGGCCGACGCGCCATTGCGAGGCGGTGCTCGAGCATGTCGGCGCAATGGCCGCCCATGCCGCGGCGATCGATCGCATCAAGGAGAGCGAGGCGGGCCCGGTCGGGCGCCTGCGCATCGCCTCGACCAATGCGGTCGCCGAAGAGCTGCTGGCGCCGCAGGCAAGCAGCTTCCTGCGCGATCATCCCGGGCTGACCCTGCAATTCCTCACCTCCAGCGGCAACGTCAAATTCTCGCGCTGGCAGGCCGACCTCGCCATCCGCCTGCGCAAGCCGGAAAAGGGCGACTTCACCATCTCCAAGCTCGGCGACGTCAGGCTGTATTATTTCGAGCCCGCCGACCGCAGCGCTGGCGAGCCTATCGCCTGCGTCTATCCGGACGAGCTCGACACCATTCCGGAAGCGCAGTTCCTGCGCGCGAAGCGGCTGACGAATGTGCGCTGCGTCACCGACAATGTCCGGATCATCCGGACCATGATCCAGTCGCATCAGGCGGTCGGCGTGCTGCCCGAGCACAGCTGCACCGCGTTGCTCGCCGACCGCGGCCTGCGTGCCACGCTGCTGTCGAAACGGCGCGACGTCTGGCTCCTGGTGCAAAACCATCTCAAGCGCGACGCGGCGACGCGCGTCACGATCGACTGGGTGCGGGCCTGCTTCAAGGATATGTCGCAGGGCTGACCGGCGGCGACGTTCGGACTTGCAGATTGAACGCGGTCCGCGCGCCGCGCGACCAAGATCACGGAGCCGGGATTGCGCGCGCGCCTAGGTTGCGTAATCTCGTGACGAGATCTGGCCGGGGCACGTGCATGACCGCTCTTTCGCAAACCATTCGACCGTCGCGGGCGCAATCACGGGAATGGAAGGCCGTTCTCGTCCTGATCCTCCTGGTGCCGGTGCTGTGGTCGCCGCTGATCCTGTTTCGCTTCGTCCTGTACCAGCCGTTCAGCATCCCCTCCAGTTCGATGGCGCCGACGCTGATGGTCGGCGATTACGTCTTCGCCGCGAAATATGCCTACGGCTACGGCCGCTATTCCGTTCCCTTCGCGCCGTCCTTCCTCTCGGGCCGCATCTTCGCTGCCGATCCCGAATACGGCGACATCGTCGTGTTCCGGACGGCGAAGGACAATTCGGTCGACTACGTCAAGCGCGTGGTCGGCCTGCCCGGCGACCGCATCCAGATGCGGGATGGTCGGCTCATCCTCAACGACCGACCGGTGACGCGCGTCGCGTTGGAGGCCAAGCCCGCCGGCTCCACGTGCGGCGGCGATGACGCGGCGAAGGTCAAGCGCTGGCGCGAGACGCTGCCGAACGGCGCCTCCTACGTCACCCACGACTGCATCGACAACGGCTTCCTCGACAATACCAACGTCTAC
>RXJC01000027.1 GCA_003963435.1 Bradyrhizobiaceae bacterium
GCCGCGGGCGATTGCAGGCATGGAAGGCGATCTCATCAAGCTGGTCGACGGCCTGCTCGATGCCATCGCCGCCAAGGGCCATTGCGAGCTGATCGAGGATTTCGCGGCCTCGATCCCGATCGAGGTGATCGGCAACCTGCTCGACGTCCCCCATGACGAGCGCGGACCGCTGCGCGACTGGTCGCTGGCGATCCTGGGCGCGCTCGAGCCCGTGGTGTCGCCTGAAGCCGCCGCGCGCGGCAACAAGGCGGTGCGAGACTTTTTGGTTTATCTCGAAACGCTGGTGGCGCGCCGTCGCGACAAGCCGGGCAACCCTGATCGTGACGTGCTGACACGGCTGATCCAGGGCGAGGAGAACGGCGAGCGGCTGACCGAGAAGGAGCTGCTGCACAATTGCATCTTCCTGCTCAATGCCGGCCACGAGACCACCACCAACCTGATCGGCAACGGCCTCGTGGCGCTGGACCGCCACCCGGACCAGAAGCAGCGGCTGATCGACAATCCGGACCTGATCAAGACCGCGGTCGAGGAGATGCTGCGCTATGAGAGCTCGAACCAGCTCGGCAACCGCATGACCACCGAGCGCGTCGAACTCGGCGGCGTCATGCTCGAGGCCGGCACGTCGGTGACGCTGTGCATTGGCGCCGCCAACCGCGATCCCGCGCAATTTCCAGACCCCGAACGCTTCGACATCGCGCGCACACCGAACCGGCATCTCGCCTTCGCCACCGGCGCGCATCAATGCGCCGGCATGGCGCTGGCGCGGCTGGAAGGGGCGATCGCGATCTCACGCTTCCTGGCGCGCTTCCCGAACTATGCGGTGAACGGCAAGCCGGTGCGGGGCGGCCGGGTGCGGTTTCGGGGGTTCTTGAGCGTGCCCTGCACGATCGGGTGAGGGCCCGCTACTAAAAACTGCGAAAACAACCCCATGCACAGTAGCTAACCCTTTGATGCACCTCGGAATCAGAAGCGCCGGCGCGGGGTGCCGTAATACCTACACCACCGTCTTATGCCGCGCGATGCAGGTGCGCAGCACCTCGTCCATCGGCTTGCCCCACCAGTCGTTGGAGAAGATCTCGATCTCGGAATAGCCGGCAAAGCCCTGCGCCTCGACCGCCGCGCGCACCGATTTGATGTCGGTGACGCCGTCGCCCATCATGCCGCGGTCGTTGAGGATGTCCTTGGTCGGCACCAGCCAGTCGCAGACGTGGAAGGCGAGCAGCCGATCCCGGCCCGCGCGCGCGATCTGGCTCATCAACTCCGGATCCCACCAGATGTGATAGACGTCGAGCGCGACGCCGAGCATGCCGGTGCGCCCGGGGTCGAGCCGGTCGCAGATGTCCAGCGCCTGCTTTGTCGTGTTCACGCAGGCGCGGTCGGCCGCATAGGCGGGATGCAACGGCTCGATCGCGAGCGGCAGCTTTGCCTGCCTGGCGTAGTCGAGCATGTCGGCCAGCGCCTCCTCGACCTGTCCGCGCGCCGCCACGATGTCTTTCGACGCCTCGCTGCCCGGCCGCGAATATTGCGGCAGGCCGCCGACGACGAGCACGATGCAGGGCGCGCCCAGCGCCTTGGCTTCATCGACGCAGCGGCGGTTGTCGTCGCGCACCTCGCCGCGGCGCGAGGCGTCGGAAGTGAACATGCCGCCGCGGCAATAGCCTGACAGTTCGAGGCCGGTATCGCGCACCGCGCGTGCGGCACGATCGAGCCCCACGGACGCAACCTGATCGCGCCAGGGATCGATGGCGCGGATGCCGTGCTTCGCACAGGCGTCGATGATCTCGACGAGATCACCCTGCTTGCGGACGGTCGCCGTGTTCAGCGACAGCCAGCGGTGGTCGGACGAGAAATCGCGCATCAGGATTCGATACCGTGGGTGGCGAGCACGGTCTTCATCCGCTGCGTCGCGAGTTCGGGGTTGGCGAGCAGGCCGGCCTTGTCGGCCAGACGGAACAGCTCGGCGAGATGCAGCGTAGAGCGCGTGCTCTCCTGTCCCCCCACCATGGTGAAATGATCCTGGTGGCCGTTCAGATAGGCCATGAAGACCACGCCGGTCTTGTAGAACCGCGTCGGCGCCTTGAAGATGTGGCGCGACAGCGGCACCGTCGGCCCGAGCACGTCATGGAAGCCGGCTTCGTCACCGGCCGCCAGGCGCGACAACGCGTAGGACGCCGCCGGCGCGATCGCATCGAAGATGCCGAGCAGCGCATGCGAGAAACCTTGGCTGTCGCCGGCGATCAGCTCCGCATAATTGAAGTCGTCGCCCGTGTACATCCTGATGCGCTTGTCGAGACGGCGGCGCATGTCGATCTCGCGCTGCTTGTCGAGCAGCGAGACCTTGACGCCGTCGACCTTGGCGGCGTTGCCGTTGATGATGGCGACCGCAATGTCCATGGCCTTGTCGAGATCCCCGGTGCCCCAATATCCCGTCAGCGCGGGATCGAACATGTCGCCGAGCCAGTGGATGATCACGGGCTCGCGGACCTGCGACAGCACGCGGTCATAGACCTTGGCGTAGTCGTCCGCGTTGCGGCCGAGTTTCGCCAGCGCGCGCGAGGCCATCAGGATGATGCGGCCGCCGACCTTCTCGACCGCCGAGATCTGCTCCTCATAGGCGCGGATCACGTCGTCGAGGCTCCTGGCATCCTCGACCGCAAGATGGTCGGTGCCCGCGCCGGAGAACACCAGCGCGTTGCGTCGCTTGGCGGCGCCGACCGAGCGCGTGATCAGCTCCAGTGAGGTCGGCCAGTCCAGCCCCATGCCGCGCTGCGCGGTGTCCATGGCTTCGGCGACGCCGAGGCCGAGATCCCAGACATGCTCGCGGAAGGCGATGGTCTTGTCCCAGTCGACCGCGACCGACAGCCAGGGATCGTTGTCGGCGAAGGGATCGGCGACCGTGTGCACGGCCGAGAAGGCGATGCGGTTCAGCGATCCTTCGAGCTTTGCCGGGAACGTACGCGAAGCGGCTAACCGATAGGTCTCGATCGAACGGTCAGCCTTCGGCAGTTTGAGCGACAATGACGACATGGGTTGAACGGGCTTATTCATGTTCTCGAACCTCTCCCCGTCATTGCGAGGAGCGAAGCGACGAAGCAATCCAGGTTGCCTCTGCGGAACGACTCTGGATTGCTTCGCTTCGCTCGCAATGACGGCTTGGCGGGCATTTGGACTCTATCAGTTCGACCTCAAACCTTGATCGGGGCGACGTCGATCCAGCGCCGCTCCTTCCAGCTCTTCAGCGCGCATTCGGCGAGCTGCACGCCCTTGGCGCCTTCGAGCAGCGTGAACTTGTAGGGCGCATCCTCGTAGACGTGGCGAATGAACATCTCCCACTGCTCCTTGAAGCCGTTGTCGTAGGTGACGTTGTCGGGCAGCTTCTGCCAGTCGCCATAGAAATCGTGCAGCCGCTTCTCGTCGGGGTTCCAGACCGGACGGGGCGTTGCCTGCCGCGCCTGGATCATGCAGTCGGTGAGGCCAGCAACCGCCGAGCCATGCGTGCCGTCGACCTGGAAGGTCACGAGATCGTCGCGATAGACGCGCGTCACCCAGGACATGTTGATGTGCGCGATGACCCCGCCTTCGAGCTGGAAGGTGGCGTAGGCGGAATCATCCGCGGTCGCCTTGTACTTCTTGCCCTGCTCGTCGAACCGCTCGGGAATGTCGGTGTTACCGATGCAGACCACGCTCTGGACGTTGCCGAAGAGGTTGTCGAGCACGTAGCGCCAGTGGCAAACCATGTCGAGAATGATGCCGCCGCCGTCCTCGTCGCGGTAGTTCCAGGACGGCCGCTGCGCCTCCTGCCAGCCGCCTTCGAACACCCAGTAGCCGAACTCGCCGCGCACCGAAAGGATGCGGCCGAAGAAACCGCTATCGCGCAGGAAGGCTATCTTCTTCAAGCCCGGCAGGAACAGCTTGTCCTGCACCGTGCCGTGCTTGACGCCCTTGGCGTTGGCGAGCTTGACGACATCGAGCGCCTCCTCGAAGTTCGTCGCGATCGGCTTCTCGCAATAGACGTGCTTACCGGCATTGATCGCCTGGGTCAGCAGACCCGGCCGCGCCTGCGTGGTCGCGGCGTCGAAGAACATGGTGTCGTTCTTGTCGGCGAGCGCGGCGTCGAGATCGGTGGTCCAGCGCGTGATATTGAAGCGCTTGGCGAGCGCCTCGACCTTCTCGGCACTGCGGCCGACCAGGATCGGATCGGGCATGACGCGGTCGCCGTTCTTCAGCCGTACGCCGCCCTGGTCGCGGATCGCGACGATCGAGCGGATCAGATGCTGGTTGAGCCCCATGCGACCGGTGATGCCGTTCATGATGAGGCCAAGGCGTTGCGTGGTCATGCCAAATGCTCCTGAAGTGATCTTGGCTGTTCGAGCGGACGAAGCGCCGACCAGTCCGGATGGACCGACGTCGCAAAGCCCGTTGTGTGAAGCGATTCCGTCAGGAGATCGCCGTTGTGAATGGCGAGCCGGATGCCCTGCCCGGCATCGGCGTAGAGATCGGGATGCGCTGCCGCGAAGGCCTGCGCTTCTGCGAGAGGCGTGTCGCCGAAGCCGTCGACATAGTGATGGCCATTGCGTTCGGCATGGGTGACGCCGATGAAGGCGCCGAGCGCAAGGTCCTGCTGCACGGCGAGACCGGCCTGGCAAGTCAGGTCCTCGCCGGTGACGAAGAACCGCTCGCCGCCTTCGCTCCATTTCGCCGCGCGCGTCGCATTGACGATCGACTTGTAGAGGCCCTTGCAGGATTTCGAGGAGATACCACGATAGCCGAGCGCGCGCGCCGCCAGGAAAGCATCGTAGGAATCGTCCGCTTCGTCGATGATGAAACCGCGGGCCGACAGTGCACCGAGCGGCGATTGCCGCGTGATGTCGCGCGGCATCGGCTGTTCGACATAGAGCAAGCGCGCGGCGATCGGGCGCAGCGCGGCGTCACGATCGAGCCGGTCCATCAGCGCCCGCAACGCGGCGAAGTCCGCATATTGCTCGTTGGCGTCGAGCGTCACTTCGTAACCGCGCCCAAGCCGGTCGAGCTCCTTGCCGATCCGCACGAGCCGCGCCGCATCGGCGTCGGGATCGCCCGACAGCTTGAGCTTGAAGTAACGTGCACCGGCGTTCTCGCTCGGATCGGCAACGCCGCCCTCGCCTTCAACGACATCGTCAAGGCCCACCGTATGCCGGATGGCGACACGCGCCAGCGGCACTCGGCCGGAGAGAAACGTCCTGATGTCGCTCTCGCCGAGGTCAGGAGAAAGCCGCGCATCGATGCCGGCGACGTTGGCCGCCATCCCGTCGAAGAAGCTCGCCCCGACGCCGCGCAGCAATGCGTCGAGGATCGCCTTGTCGATCTCCGCAGGACCATACGCCGCCGCGAGCGCCGGGATATTCTTGTTCGCACAGATCGCCACCTGGGCACCGATGCAGGAGGCATGCAGATCGAACGCGGTCTGATATCCGGTGCGTGCCAGATAGAGCCCGCGCGCAATCTCGAGCGACCGTCGCAGCCCATCGACCGTCTGCGCCGGCGACAGCTCCGGCCGCTTGTCGAACCACTTTGGCACCAGCAGCTCGGCGCCGGCGCCGACCGCGACACCTCTACCCTCGACCTCGATCTCGACCCGCACGAACAGCTGCGGCGTCGCGTGAATGGTGATCGCGCCGAAGCGGAACGACCGCGCGAACTGCACGGGGCGTTCGAAGAAGGCGATGTCTCGCAGCTTCAGGCGCACGGACGTAGCCCCAAGAAAGTCGTCATGCCCGGGCTTGTCCCGGGCATCCACGTTCTTTCTCGCGCGTGGCAAGACGTGGATGGCCGGGTCAAGCCCGGCCATGACGACCTGGAAATTAGAGCTGGCTCCATCCTCTCTAATCCAATGCACCTTGCGAGAAGAAATGCTTGCGGATGCGCTGCACCAGTTCGGTGAACACCGGATCAGCCATCACGTCCAGCGAGCGCGGCCGCGGCAGCGGCACGTCGTAGATCGCGGCGACGGCGCCGGGCCGCTCGGTCATGACCAGCACGCGGTCGGCGAGGAACACGGCTTCCGGAATCGAGTGCGTGATCAGCAGCACCGTCTTCCTGGTCTCGCGCTGGATCCGCATCAGCTCGACATTCATGCGCTCGCGCGTCAGCGCATCGAGCGCACCGAACGGCTCGTCCATCAGCATGATCTTGGGATCGTGCACCAGGGCGCGGCAGATCGAGGCGCGCTGCTGCATGCCGCCGGAGAGCTGCCAGGGCAGCTTCTTCTCGAAGCCGTCGAGGCCGACCAGCTTCAAGAGCGATTTGGCGCGGTCGAGATATTGCTGCCGCGGCAGGCGCTTCATGTCGATCGGCAGCATCACGTTGCCCAGGATGTTGCGCCAGGGCAAGAGCAGCGCGTTCTGGAACACGATGCCGACATTGCCGTGCGGCGTCGTCACCTTCTCGCCCTCGACCAGGATCTCGCCCGTGGTCGGCGGCAGCAGGCCCGAGATCAGCTTGAGCAGCGTAGACTTGCCGCAGCCGGAGGGGCCGACCACGACGAAAAACTCGCCGTCATTGATGTGGAAGTCGAGCGGCCGCAGCGACGGCACGTCGCCGTCGCGCGTCCGGTAGGTTTTGGACACGCCGGACAGTTGGATGCCCGAGGCGTCGCCAACAGCCCGGTCGCTCACCAGTCGGAGATGCGCGGCGGGCTGCATATCTGATGCCGCCATTGCTGTTGAGATCATTCAATCAACCCACTGAGTGTGAACCGTCATTCCGGGGCGATGCGTAAGCATCGAACCCGGAATCTCGAGATTCCGGGTTCGCCCTTCGGGCGCCCCGGAATGACAGCGGTTGCTGTTTCACGACCCACTCTTCGGCAGGTAATCGTTGGTGTAGAAGGCCTTCGGGTTCTCCTTGGCCTTGGCGTCGAGCCCGCCATATTCGACCAGCAGATTGACGGTCTCCGTCATGTTCTGATCGGTGACCTGGAACGGGCGCTTGCCCTTGGTCTCGGCCGTCCGGTAGAGCGGAATGGTCAGCTCAAAGCCTTGCGTCAGCGTGTCGATCTTGCCGCCCTTGGGGTTGGCATCGAGGATCGATTGCGCCGCGGCCTTCGGCTCCTTCTCGGCGGCTTCGACGGCCTTGGTCGTTGCCGACATGAAGCGGCGAACGAGGTCGGCATTGGCCTTCACGTAGTCGGTGTTGGCGATGATGCCTGATGAGACCATGTTGATGCCGTAGTCGGCGAACTTGATCGGATAAACGTCCTTGCCGGTGGCGTCCTTGATCTTCATCGACTGGTCCATGACGTAGCCGAGCAGAAGGTCGGCCTGGCCGTTGATGACGGCGTTGAGCTTGGTCTGGCCGTCGCCGGCGACGGTCTTGAAGTCGCTTTCCTTCAGGCCGGTCTTCTTCAGGAACAGCGGCCAGATCTGTGTCATGGAGTCCGCCGGCGTGATCGCCACCGTCTTGCCCTTGATGTCCTCGGGCTTCCTGATGTTCTTGTCGGCGAAGCCCATCGCGGACATCGGCGAGGTCTGCAGCAGGACGCCGGTCGCAACCACGGGCGCGCCCTTGATGGCGGCGCGCATCATGGTGGGAACGTCGACATAGCCGAAATCGGCGGTCTTGGCGGCGACGGCCTGCGTAGTCGCGGCCGAGCCGCGGCCTTCCTGGATCTCGAGGTCGATGCCTTCGGCCGCATAGATACCCTTGGCCTTGCCGTAATAGAACGGCGCGTGCTCGCCATAGACGTACCAGTTGAGCATCAGCACGACCTTGTCGGCCGCCTGCGCAGGCATGGCTGCAAACGCCATCAGCGCCACGGATGCAGCCCCAATCCACCGCTTCATCGTCACTCTCCCTTGCCGTTATGTTTCGGCCGTTGGTGGCCGTTGCTTGACTTGTTGTTTGAGCATGATCTGATCGGAAAACCGCTACACACTTTTCCGGATCATGCTCTAAGAGGCGAAAATCACGTCCTCGCGCTGGCTGACATGCCAGGGAATGACCAGCTTCTCGATCCGGTCCACGACCCAGAACAGGATGACGCCGAGCAGCGCGAGGATCACGAGCGCCGCGAACATCGTCGGCAGGTCGAAGGTGCCGATCGAGCGCTGCATCACGTAGCCGATGCCGGAATTGGACCCGACAAACTCGCCGACGACGGCGCCGACCACGGCGAGCGTCACCGACACCTTGAGGCCGGAGAAGATCGCCGGCAGCGCGTGCGGCAGGTTGACCGCACAAAACACCTGGAAGCGGCTGCCCTGCATGGCGCGGGCGAGATCGACCATGTCGGGGTCGACCGATTTGAAGCCCTGAACGGCGGAGACGACCACCGGGAAGAAGCCGAGCAGAAACGCCGAGATCACCTTGGGAATGATGCCGAAGCCGAACCAGACCACGAACAGCGGCGCGATCGCGATCTTCGGCACGGATTGCGAGAACACCAGCAGCGGATAGACATAGCTTTCCACCGTCTTCGAGCCCGCGATCAGCATGGCCACGGGAATGCCGAACAGCGCCGACAGCAGGAAACCGCAGACGGTCGCATAGGTGGTTGGCCATGACTGGCGCAGCAGTTCCGGCCATTCCGTGCGCAGCACCGCGACGACATCGAGCGGCGCCGGAATCTGGTAGGCGGGAATCCTGAACAGCCGGATCGAGAGATCCCAGGCGACGACGATGAAGACCAGGAACAAGAACGGCCGAACCCAGGCCGCATTCAGCATCTTGGAGACCGCATGTTGCGGCTTCGGCTCGGCCAATTTTCACTCCCGGCATTTTCTTCGTTGTGGGGAGAAATTAACCCGTTGGATAAATACTGTCCAGAGTTTTCCCTGTGACTTTTTGCGGCGGGTTCCGGCGGGTGGGCGGGCAATCGCATATGGCGCGCACGATGTAGCGGCAACGGCAGTGAGCTCCCTCCCCCGCTAGCGGGGGAGGGTTGGGGTGAGGGCTGTTTCCGCAATGGGATTATCGAGATTTGCGGAGGAAATCCCCAAGAGGTGAGAGCCCTCACCCGCCGCGCTCTGCGAGCGCGTCGGCCTCTCCCGCAAGCGGGAGAGGCGGAGCAAGCCCGCGGTCCTCGTGAAATCCATATGCGATAGCCCTGCGGCGGGTGGCGGGAGTGAACGGATGCTTCCGTGTCCCGGCCCCAATGGGCGCTGCGCTGCGTCCGGGGCACTAGAGCGCCATTGTTGACGCCCGCATGCTTCCTCCTCGTCATTGCGAGCGCAGCGAAGCAATCCAGACTGCCGCTGCGGAAAGATTCTGGATTGCTTCGCTGCGCTCGCAATGACGGAGTTCGCGGCAGCAGCCGCACTCGATCTGGCCTACGGATCGCCCCGCTACACCGTCTGCGCCACCGCCGCCCGCGGCTTCGGCGACTTCGCGACGTCGAACAGCGCGACCGACCGCCCCGTCAGCGCCGCCAGCACGAGGCCCACCATGTGGGCCAGCCGTTCGTCCTTGGCCTTCTTGTCCAAGAGGTCGCGGCCGAAGATCACGCTGAGCGTTGCCGAATTGGAGAGATAGAAGAAGCAGAGCCCGGCGATCGAGATGTAGAGCTGCACCGGATCGACCGCGACCTGGAAATCGCCAGACTCCACGCCGCGCCGCACCACGGTGCGGATCATCTCGACGAAGGGCGAATGCATCGACTTGACCTTGGTCGACCTCTTCAGGTGTTTTGCCCGCGCGAGGTTCTCCGTCTGCAGCAGCGACAGGAATTCCGGATTGCGCAGGAAGTAATTCCAGGTGAACTCGATCAGGCGGCGGATTGCCTCGGCTGGATCGAGATGCTCGAGGTCGAGCCCGCGCTCCTCGCTGCGGATCTTGTCATAGGCGCCTTCCAGCACCGTCAGATACAGCTCGTCCTTGTTGCCGACGTGGTAATACAGCATGCGCTTGTTGGCGCCGGCCTTGGCCGCGATGCGGTCGACGCGCGCACCGGCGAGCCCATGGGCGGAAAATTCCTGCTTGGCGGCTTCGAGAATGCGCAGCCGCATCCCCTCGGGATCGCGCTGCCATTTCAGAGTTCGCTTTGCCTTCGCCAAACCGGGGTGCTCGCTGGGGTGGTCTTGGGTCCGTGTAGCACGAGGAAGCCGTCATTGCGAGGAGCCCTTGCGACGAAGCAATCCAGACTGCCACCGCGGAAAGACTCTGGATT
>RXJC01000134.1 GCA_003963435.1 Bradyrhizobiaceae bacterium
CATCGACAACCGCTCGTTGATGCTGGCGCTGGAAGAGCGCGCGGCGGAGCTGCCCAATCTCGTCCGTTTCGACGACGAGGCCGAAAGCGTCATCGTCGAGGCCGACGACGTCGCGATCCGCGCGGTCTCCGCGCAATTTCTCGCGGCCCGCCTCGTGGTCGGCGCCGACGGCCGGCATTCGGTGTGCCGGGAGGCTGCCGGCATCGAGGTGACGCGGCGCGAGCTGAACCAGACGGCGCTGACCTTCAACGTCGCCCATGCGCGGCCGCATCGCAACGTCTCGACCGAGTTCCACACGCCGCACGGGCCCTGCGTGTTCGTGCCCCTGCCCGGCAACCGTTCCAGCGTCGTCTGGGTGTCGGCCCCGGCGGAGGCCGAGCGGCTGCGCAGCCTTGACGATGCGGAGCTGTCGGCCGCGATCGAGAAGCAGTCGCATTCGATCCTCGGACGCATGAGCGTGGAGCCCGGACGCCACCTGTTCCCGCTGGCGATCGAGCGCCCAAAATCCTTCGGCCGCGACCGCATCGCGCTGGTCGGCGAAGCCGCCCATGTGGTTCCTCCGATCGGCGCCCAGGGCCTCAACCTTGGCCTGCGCGATGCCGCCGACATCGCGCGGCTCGCGGGCGAAGCCATCGCCGCCGGCCAGGATCCCGGCGCGGACGAGGTGCTCAAGCGCTACGACCGAGCGCGTCGCCCGGACATCCTGAGCCGGACCTTTGCGATCGACATCGCCAACCGCTCCCTGCTCAACGATTTCCTGCCGCTGCAGCCGGTCCGCGCCGTCGGCATGCACCTGCTTGGCGCCATCGGCCCGCTCCGGCGTCTTGCCATGCGCGAGGGCCTGACGCCGACCTGGCGCAGGTAGGTCCTCTCAGGGAAATGCCAGCCGACCGGTCTGGATCGCCCACATCACGCTGGTCAGCGTGACCACCGACGCAAAGGTCCCGAGCAGCACCGCGACGGAGGCGGATTCGATCCAGGCATCGTTCTGCCGGGCGATCACGAACACGTTCAGCGCCGGCGGCAGCGAAGCCATCAGCACGGCGGTCGCGGCCCAGGGCTGCGCGAACGGTCCGAACGCGAGCATCAGGCCGAATGCCGCGAGCGGATGAAACAGCAGCTTGACCGCGATCACGCCCGGCACCTCCCAGGGCACGCGGTCGAACGGGCGCAGCGCCACGGTGACGCCGAGCACGAACAGCGCCGTCGGTGCCGCCGCGTTCTGCAGGAAGGTGATGGTGCGGTCGAGCGCGACCGGCATCTCGATATGCAGCGATGCGACGGCCGCGCCGAAGCAGGCCGACATGATCAGCGGGTTGAGCACGATCTGCTTCAGCACGACGCCGAAGGCGTGCACGATCGAGGGATGGTCGCGGTCGGAGAGCTCGATCAAGAGCGGCACGACCGTGAACAGGAAGATGCTGTCGCAGCAGAAGATCAGTGCGGTCGGCGCGGCAGCCTTGGTGCCGAGCACGGCGAGCGCCAGCCCGGGCCCCATGTAGCCGATATTGCCGTAGCCGCCGGAGAGGCCCGCAAGCGTCGCCTCGCGCAGTGTCAGCCGGCCAAACACCTTGCCCACGACCAGCGCCAGGGTGAACGCGGCGACGGTGGAGAGCGTAGTCGCGATCAGGAACGGCGGGTTGTTCAATTCCGAGAACGGCGTCTTCGACATGATCGCAAACAGCAGCGCCGGCAGCGACACGTAGAGCAGGAAGAAGTTCATCCAGGCGAGGCCCGATTCCGGCAGGGATTTGACCTTGCCACACGCAAAGCCGACGAAGATCAAGCCGAAATATGGTAGCGCCAGGTTGAGGATATCGACCATTGATGAAGTGTTTTCTGAAGATGTTGGGGCTATCGGCCCGGCAAGCGAAGGTTAATTCCAGATCAGGGCACTAGCATCGGCCACAATCCTGGTCTATCGACGGGGAATGATTAAAGCGCGGACAGCCAAATTCCAGATCGGACAGGTCGTGCGCCACCGGATCTTCTCGTTCCGGGGGGTGATCTTCGACATCGATCCGGAATTCAACAACACCGAGGAGTGGTGGCTGTCGATCCCCGAAGAGGTACGGCCCCACAAGGACCAGCCGTTCTACCACCTGCTCGCGGAGAACGCGGAGTCCGAATACGTCGCCTATGTCTCCGAGCAGAACCTGTTGCCGGATGATTCGGGCGAGCCGATCAGGCACTCCCAGGTCGCGGAGATCTTCGTCAAGAACAAGGATGGCGGCTACCGCCCGCGCAATCCGTCCCTGAACTGAGAAATTCCGACAGGCGGCCAGCAAAAAAGGCGCTCGAGACGAGCGCCTTTTTCATGTCCGGGATCTGCTCCCGATTACTTCTGACCAGCGGGTGGCGCGCCGGGAGGCGTACCCTGCTGCTCGAGCTTCTTGCGCTGCTCGTCAGCCTTCTTCTGCAGCTCTTCCTGCAGCTTCTTCTGGGTTTCCTCGAACACCTTCGGATCGGTCGGCGGACCGTCATAGGCCTTCTGGAACTCGCCGGCGAGCGGCAGCGGCAGGGTCAGCGGCGCGCCGTTGGCGTTGATCGCCTGCACAACGAGATTCTGCCCCTTCTTCATGTTGTTGATGAGCTCGGGCGTCGCTTCGTAGTCCGACATGCAGCCGTTCTGGAAGCAGATCACATAGGGCTGCTGCAGCGGCGGATTGCCGTCCACGATGATGCGGGTGCCGTGCACGAGCTGCATGCCGAGCGGCAGCGTCACGCGGAGGATCTTCTTGGTCTCGCCTTCCGGCTCGATGATGACGGCGGCAATGACCGGCTGGCCCGATTCGATGCGGCCGTCCTTGCCGGTGAAGCAGACCTGCTTGGCGTTGGCGTCCTGGCCCTTGATGCAGAACTTGGTCCAGGGGGCGTAGATCAGCTGGATCTGCTGGTCAGCCGGCTGAGCCGCACCCTGCTGCGCCGGAGCGCCCTGGGCGGGAGCCTGCTGGGCCGGCTGCGCCTGGGCAGCAGGCGCTGGAGCCTTGGG
Source organism: Bradyrhizobiaceae bacterium (assembly GCA_003963435.1). Lineage (GTDB taxonomy): Bacteria > Pseudomonadota > Alphaproteobacteria > Rhizobiales > Xanthobacteraceae > Bradyrhizobium. The sequence goes on from RXJC01000134.1 coordinate 2,993, forward strand.
GGCAGCCTTGGGAGCGGCCTTCGGATGCGCCTTGGGCGCCGGCGCGCCCGGAGCGGGAGCCTGCGCCTCGGCGGCGAACGGAACGACCAATGCCGTCGCCGTCAACAGGGCGAGAAGTCGCCCGCGCGGCCGGACGGACGCGGCCAAGTAACGGAAATTCATTGCGGAAAACCCTTTCTGAACGGGAAGTGCCCGAACCGCTCCGAAGCGCCGAACCTTGGCCGCCTTGGGCGCGGCTCTCTCCCCGTCAATTGAGGCGGATAAGTGACGGGCTCGACGCTCTTGCGCGATTGGGTGCCTTCTTAACGTGGCCGACGAAAAGATCAATGCCGACAAGCGCCTTTGGCACCGCCGGCAGCGGCGCCCGGTGAAATTCCCTGTGATAGGATTCAAGGCCAGCCCGTCCTCGAATCAACGTGTGCCGATGTTCATGTTCCAGCGCCTTTTCGAGGGCCCCGGTCTCCGCCTCTGCGTCCTTGCCTCGGTGCTCGCGATGGGGCTGTTCACCTCCGCCGCACGGGCCGAGGAGGCCCATGCCATCGCGATGCACGGCAAGCCGGCGATGCCGGCCGGCTTCACCCATATGCCCTATGCCAACCCCGATGCCCCCAAGGGCGGCCGCTTGACTTGGGGCCTCCTCGGCACCTTCGACAGCCTCAATCCCTTCATCGTCAGGGGACTGGCCGTGCAGCAGATGCGGGGTTACGTGGTCGAGAGCCTGCTCGCGCGCGGCAATGACGAGCCGTTCACGCTCTATGGCCTGCTCGCCAGGAGCATTGAGACCGACGACGAGCGCAGCTTCGTCACCTTCCGCCTCGATCCGCGCGCCCGCTTCTCCGACGGCAAACCGGTCACGGCCGAGGATGTGCTGTTCTCCTGGCAGCTCCTGCGCGACCACGGCCGGCCGAACCACCGGCAGTACTACGGCAAGGTCGCCAAGGCCTGGGCGATCGATCCCCTCACCGTTCGATTCGACCTCGCAGGCGCCAATGACCGCGAGCTGCCGTTGATCCTGGGCTTGATGCCGATCCTGCCCAAGCACGCCGTCGACGTCGCGACCTTCGAGGAGACGACGCTGACGAGCCCGATCGGCTCCGGCCCCTATCGCGTCACGGCGGTGAAACCCGGCGCCAGCGTGACACTGACCCGCAATCCCGACTATTGGGGCCGCGACCTCGCAATCAACCGCGGGCTCTACAATTTCGACGAGATCAGGCTCGACTATTTTCGCGAGGCCAACGGCCAGTTCGAAGCCTTCAAGCGCGGCCTCTACGATTTCCGCATCGAGCCCGAGCCGCTGCGCTGGCACGACGGCTACGATTTTCCGGCCGCGAAAAACGGCGAGGTGATCCGTGACACCGTCAAGCCGGGCCTGCCGCAACCCTCCGAATTCCTGGTGTTCAACACCCGCCGCCCGATCTTCGCCGACATCCGCGTGCGCCAGGCGCTGACGCTGCTGTTCGATTTCGAGCTGGTCAACCGCAACTACTTCTTCGGGCTCTATTCGCGCGTTGCGGGCTATTTCGCGGGCTCCGACCTGTCGGCCTATGGCCGGCCAGCGGACGCCCGCGAGCGCGAGCTGCTCAAGCCGTTCGCCGCTCAGATTCCACCCGACATCATGGACGGCAGCTACCGCCTCCCCGTGACCGACGGATCCGGACGCGACCGCACCACGCTGCGCGCGGCGCTGAAACTGCTGTCCGAGGCCGGCTACGAGCTCGACGGCACCGTGCTGCGCAACCGCGCCACCAAGGCGCCGTTCACCTTCGAGATCCTGGTCACGACGCGCGACCAGGAGCGGATCGCGCTCGCGTTCCAGCGCGACCTCAAGCGCGCCGGCATCGAGCCGAGCGTGCGGTCGGTCGACCCCGTGCAGTTCGACCAGCGCCGGCTCGGTTACGAATTCGATATGATCCAGAACCGCTGGGACCAGTCCCTGTCGCCCGGCAACGAGCAATATTTCTACTGGGGCAGCGCGGCCGCGGACAATCCGGGGACCCGCAACTACATGGGCGCCAGGGATCCGGCGGTCGATGCCATGATCGCCGCCCTGCTCGAGGCCCGTGAACATACGGAATTCGTCGCGGCGGTGCGGGCGCTCGACCGCGCCTTGATTTCGGGCTTCTACACAATCCCCCTCTTTAACGTATCGGAGCAATGGATCGCGCGCTGGAATCGGATAGAACGGCCCAAGACCACCTCGCTCTCGGGCTATTTGCCGGAGACTTGGTGGTCGAAGGGGCAGCCTCAAGCGACGCAAGCGAAGTGACGCCGTGAACCAGCCAGCCGTATCGCCGACGCTCGACACGTTGTTTCAGCGCACGCTGATGCGGCAGCCGCACGCGACCGCGCTGCTCGATCCGCTCAACAAGGCCCGCGTGACCGGGCACCAGCCGCGGCGGATGACCTATGCCGAGGCGGACACGGCCATCGAGGCGTTGTCGGCTTATTTCGTCGAATCGGGTCTGCCGGCCAATTCCGTCATCGCGATCCAGTTGCCGGCGACGGTCGAGTTCGTGCTCACCGTGCTCGCGGCCCACCGCGCCGGCCTCGTCGTCGCCGTGCTGCCGCTGCTGTGGCGGCATGCGGAGCTGACCGCCGCGCTCAATCGCACCGCCGCGCGCGCCATCGTCACCATGAGCACGGTCGACGGCGTCAGCTATGCCGACCTTGCGATGCACGCGGCCGCCGAAGCCTTCTCGATCCGCCATGTCTGCGGCTTCGGCACCGATCTGCCCGAGGGCATGGCGTCGCTCGACGACGTCCTGGCCCGCCCGCCCGGCACCACGCGCGCCGTGATCCAGGACGGCCGCAAGGCGGCGATGATCTCCTTCGACGTCACGGCGGAAGGCTTTCGCCCGGTGCCGCGGCCGCATTTCAGCCTGATCGCCGGCGGGCTTGCGATGTCGCTGGAGGCCGACATCAGGCAGGGCGCGACCGTGATGGCGGCATTCGCGCCGATGTCGTTCGCCGGCCTCGCCTCCTCGCTCGCGGTGTGGCTGCTCTCCGGCGGCGCGCTGGCGCTGCACCATCCGTTCGAGAACGAGGTGCTGGAGCTGCAGATCAACGAGCATGAATGCGAGGTGCTGATCGCACCGGCGCAGCTCGCCTTGCGGCTCGGCGATGCCGACCTGGCGGCGCGGATGCCGTCGTTGCGCAACGTCATCGGCCTGTGGCGCGCGCCCGAGCAGGTGGCGGCGAGCGATGCCTGGATCGCTCCCCATGCGCCGCTGACCGACGTCTATCTGTTCGGCGAAGCCGGCCTGTTCGGCGCCCGCCGCGGCGAGGACGGTATGCCGGTGCCTGTCATGCCCGGGCCGCACGGCGCCCCGCGCGAGCAGGCGGGCTCGTCCATTGCCGGCGAGATCCTGCTGACGCCGAAGGGCACGCTCGGCCTGCGCGGACCGATGGTGCCGATCGCGGCCTACGCCCCGCCGCAGCCGGTCGGGGAAACCCTCACGGCGCAGCCGCCGCGCGACTATGTCGACACCGGCTATGCCGCACGGCTCGACCGCCCGAGCGGGGCGATCTGCATCACCGCACCGCCCTCGGGCATCATGGCCGTCGGCGGCTACCGCTTCCTCTCCAACGACCTCCAGGAATGGGCCCGGCGGCTCGGCCAGGGCGCCCTGCTCACTGCATTGCCCGACCGGCTTTCCGGCCACCGGCTGGCCGGACGCGCCCAGGACAATGCCCGCGCCCGCGAGGCGCTTAGCGAGCTCGGGCTTAACCCCCTGATGGTCGAGGCTTTTCGCGACCGCTCCGGGCCGGTCTAGCCGCGATTTCGCCACCTCCGTTGACGCCGCATTAAGGCGGCCAAACTAGATTGCGCGGCATCTGTTGCGCAGAGTTTGATGAATGTCCCAGGCGGGCCCGATCCTGTTTGTGTCCAACGCCGAGCGGCCGCCCTTCATTGCGGCGCTGGACGAGGCCCGGCTGTTTCCCGTGGTCGACATCGATTGGGCCAACGCGGCACGCGCGGTCGAAGAGGTGCAGCCGGCCGCGATCCTCGCCGTGATGCATGGCGGACACGAGCCGCATATCGCGCCGCTCGCCAGGAAAGTTGCCGAGCAATCGCCCTACCTTCCCCTTGTGGCCGTGGATGCGGCGGGCACGCTGCCTCACAATGCCCTGCCCTTCTCCTCGCGCGGCGGCAATCCGGACCGCCTGATCGCGCGGCTTCGCGCCGCGCTGCGCGTGCGCACGCTCCATGCCACGGTGCTGCGCCGGCTGCCTGAAGTGAAGGTCGCACTGCCGCAGGGCGATCCCGCCCGCGACGCCACCGTGCTCCTGATCGGCCGCGGCGCGGCCTATCCCGCGCTCTCGGTCGCGCTCGGCGAGCGCGTCGGCGTGGTCGGCGCGCTCTCGATCGAGGCCGCCGCGAAACACCTCAACACCCGCGACCTCGACGGCGTCGTGCTCGCCGAAGGCTTTACCGCGCGCGTCACCGACGCCTTCCTCACGGTGCTCGCCGAGGACACCCGCTTCCGCAGCCTGCCCGTGGTCGTCACCGCGCATCAGCTGACCCAGACTTACGACCTGCCCAATCTCGAGCTGATCCCGGGCGAGCCGGCCAGGGTCGCGGCCAATGCGTTGCCGCTGATCCGCCAGCACGCGATGGAAGCGCAATTGGGCCGCACGCTGCGCTCGATCGATGCCGGCGGCTGGCTCGATCCGCGCAGCGGCCTGCTGACGGTGGAAGCCTTCGCCCGCGATTTTTCCAAGGCGGTCGAGCAGACGCTGGCCCGCGGCGGCGGCCTGTCGGTCGCGCGCT
>RXJC01000112.1 GCA_003963435.1 Bradyrhizobiaceae bacterium
CTTCAGAAACCGTGGCATGAGCGGTCAATTCATGGCCGTCAACCGCAACAAGCGGAGCCTCGCGCTCGACCTCAAGCATCCCGACGGCAAGGCGGCGCTGGCCAGGCTGATTCCGACCGTGGATGCGATCGTCACCAATGTGCGGCCGGCGGCGATGGCGCGGCTCGGTTTCGGCTATGACGCCTGTGCAAAACTCAACCCGCGACTGGTCTATGCTGCGGCTACGGGCTTCGGCCAGGACGGGCCTTGGGCAGCGCGGCCGGCCTTCGACGAGATCATCCAGGCCGCGTCGGGCCTTGCGTCATCGATCGGTTCCGACGACAAGCCGGAGTTCGTCCCGAGCCTGATCGGCGACAAGATCTGCGCGCTCGCCATGGTCGGCGCTGTGACCGCCGCCCTGTTCCGGCGTGAGCGGACCGGAACAGGGCAATTGGTCGAAGTCCCGATGCTGGAGACCATTGCCGGTTTCAACAGCATCGAGATGCTCGGCGGGCATGCGTTCGATCCGCCCATCGGCCCCACCGGCTACAAGCGGATGAAGAACCGGCGTCCGGTGCAGACCAAGGACGGCTGGCTGACGATGCTGCCTTACTCCGGCGACAATTGGTGTGCGTTTTTCGAAGCCGTCGGAAGGCCGGAGCTGATCGAAGAGCTGGGCGTGCGCGATCCCGTGCTCCGCTCGCAGAACATCGACAAGATCTATGATCGCATGAGCGAGATCGGTCCCAGCCGCACCACCGCGGAATGGGAAGATCTGCTGCTGCGGCTGGACGTGCCGCACACCGCCTTCGCCCGGCTGACCGAGATCAGCGAGCAGCCGCATCTGGCTGCCGTCGGCCTGTTCACGGATCTTGATCATCCGACCGAGGGGCGGATCAGGCAGGCCCGTCCGGCGACGAGATTTTCGGAAAGCCCGCCCAATATTCATCGCATGCCGCCGCGACTCGGCGAGCATTCGCGCGAGGTGCTGCGCGAGGCCGGTCTGAGCGAGGAGGAGATTCAGGCGGCGGTGGACAGCAAGGCGGTTGGCGAGTCGCCGTAGCGCGACAGTCGCTTGTCGGAACCTCCCCAGTCCCTCGCGCATTTCTGTGATGGCAGTCACACCTGGTGCTGCGATTTGCCGCCAGCGTCTGGCTGGGCTGTTCGGTTGCGCACCCTTCCGCCTGCGCAGGGGGTCGTATAAGAGAGATGGCCATCCCCTTCCGTGCTGAATATCGCCATATACGGACCGTTAGGTGGCTGCGATTTCTTAACGCAAAGAACGCAAGTTGAGATGTGATCGACCTGAGGCGCAGGCTGGGACTGGACCGGGGAATGGCATGAAAGACCTGATGGCGGCGGCGCAATCCACCAAGGCGATGCGGCGTCGGGGGCCTCCCGGAATTGTGACATTGGCGGCAATGGCCCTCCTGGCGGCGGTCGCGCCGGCGAGCGCGGCCAAGCAGGCGCGCCAGCCGGCCGAGGCGGTGGCCCCGCGGCAGGCCGGCGAGCCGATCATGGCGATCGTGTCGATCAAGAGCCAGCAGGTCACCTTCTACGATGCCGACGGCTGGATCCTGCGCGCGCCGGTCTCGACCGGGACCACGGGGCGCGAGACGCCGGCCGGCGTCTTCGCCATCATCGAGAAGGACAAGGACCACCACTCCACCATGTATGACGATGCCTGGATGCCCAACATGCAGCGCATCACCTGGAACGGCATCGCGCTGCATGGCGGGCCGCTGCCCGGCTATGCCGCCTCGCATGGCTGCGTGCGCATGCCGTTCGGCTTCGCCGAGAGCCTGTTCGACAAGACCTATATCGGGATGCGCGTGATCATCTCGCCCCACGACACGGTCCCGACCGAGATCTCTCATCCCTCGTTGTTCGTGCCGAAGCCGGAGGCGATCGCGGCAGTGCCGAGGCAGGCCGACAAGCTCTCCCTCGAGGCCGAGGAGGCGACAAGAGCTGCCGACGAGGCCAAGAAGGCTGCGTCCGCCGCCGCGAAGGAAGCCGCCTCGCTCCCTGCCGCGCTGCGCAAGCTGGAGAAGCAGAAGTCCCGCGCTGACGCTGAACTCGCCTTCGCCGACAAGACACTCGCGAACGCTAAGACCGATCAGGCCCGCGCCAAGGCCGAGGAGCTGAAGCAGAAGGCGGCAACCAAGGCCGCCGACGCGGCAACGCAGCTCGACGCCGCCAAGGCCGCCGCACAGCCGAAGCGCGATGCCGTGGCCGCGACCAAGGACGCGGCGAAGGCGGCCGCGGCCCGAAAGGCCGAGGCCGTCAAGGCCGCGACCGACGCAAAGCTCGCGGGCGAGCCGGTCTCCGTCTACATCAGCCGCGCGACGCAGAAGCTCTATGTGCGCCGGAACACGCACAAGCCGGCGCCGGATGGCGGCGGCGAGGTGTTCGACACCAGCATCGAGGTCCCCGTCACGATCCGCAATCCCGAGCAGCCGCTCGGCACGCACATCTTCACGGCGATGGCAAAGACCGATACGGGCCTGCGCTGGAGCGTGGTCACGATCGAAAACGCCGACGAGGCCCGCAATGCCCTCGACCGCATCACCATTCCGCAGGACGTGTGGGATCGCATCGGGCCGACCGCACTGCCGCGCTCCTCGATCATCATCTCGGACGAGCCGCTGAGCAGCGAGACCAATTACCGGACCGAGTTCGTCGCGGTGCTGAGCGACCAGCCGCAAGGCGGCTTCATCACCCGCAAGCCGACCGCGCCCGCCATGATCGCCAGCGACGACGGCTGGGACAATGGCGGCAACGGCTTTGGCTTCTTCTTCCAGCAGCGCGATCCCTACGTGCAGCCGGCCAACCCGCGCCGGCAGCGCGGTCAGTATCAGTATTATCAATCGACGCAGCCGATGCAGCGGAGCTGGTGGTAGCCAGCAAGGCGCGGCCTGACAGCTACGGCCGCGCTTCGATCACGATCGCCTGAATCTTGTCTTCCACCGCTCCGGAGCCGTGACGCGCCCGGATCGCCTCGGCGACGAGGTCGGTCGCAGCCTGAAGCTTGCTGGCATCCCGTGCCTCGATCTCGCTGCGCAGCGGCGTGCCCTGGCAGAGGGCGAGCGCGACATATTCGGCTGACGGCGCGCGGCTGATTTCAGATCGCGTCTCGATCGCGATGTCGCGGAAGCCGGCACGCTCGAGATCGGCTCTGATGATGCTCTTGTCGTGATAGCCGTGCGGCGTGCGGACCATGAAGCGCGGCGGGTCGTCGGGAAACAGCTTGGCGAGCGCGTTCGTCGCCTCGTGCGTGACCACATTGTCCTCGATGCGGTCCCAGACGTTGAACACGAACGTGCCGTCGCCCTTCAGGACGCGCTTGATCCCGCCATAAGCCTTGGCGCGGTCCGGAAAGAACATCGCGCCGAACTGGCAGCAGACCACGTCGAACTCGGCATCGCCGAAGGGCAAGGCCATGGCGTCCGCCTGCCGCCAAATGATGCGGTCGTCATCTGCCTGACGCTGCGCGGCGACCGCGAGCATGGGCTCGTTGAGGTCGGTCACGACATAGCGGATGCCGCGCGGCAGCGCCGCCGCCACCGCGCGCGTCACGGCGCCGGTGCCCGCGGCGATCTCGAGCAGCGCGGCGGGGGAGCGGGCGGCGACGCGTCGTGCGAGATCCTCCGCATAGACGGAGAAGATCATCGGAACCAGATAATCATCGTAAATTTTCGGAATCGAGCCGGCGAAAACCTTGTCAGTGTTGGACATGCTTGCCTCGCTGAAGGTTCGGACACGAGGCTGATGTTATACGGATTGTCGGCTCTCGCGCCAGCGGCGAGGGCCTTACGGCTTAGTGACGACCTCACGGATCGGCCGCGACCCGTCCCAGCTGAGAGCCGCCTGCCGGACCTTCTCGAAGAAGGGTCCCTTGGTGCCGCTGATGTCGGAAATCTCGATCACGGTTCCTGGATGGGCCTGCGTGTCGAAATAGGCAAAGCGTCCCTTGTCGCTGCCGATCTGGCCCTCATGACCAACCCTGTAGCCGAGCCCGATCGCCTTGTCGTAGAGCGCCTGATAGTCACAGCTCCAGTACGACATGTGCTGCAGGCCTTCGTGACCGGCGTCGAGAAATTCCTTGTACAGCGAGGGCGCGTCGTTGCGCTGCTGGATCAATTCGATCTGGAGGTCGCCCGAATTGGCCAGCGCAATGCTCATCTCCACGGCGGAGTCCTGGCCGCGGTGACGGAACCAGTCGGTCTTGACCCGGTCCATGTAGTACCAGGGGCCGACGCCCATCACCTCGATCCAGTGCTTCATCGCGGCCTGGATGTCCCGCACCACATATCCGTTCTGGCGCACCGCGCCGAAGATGCGGCTCATGTCCGCGCTCCCTGTCTCGACCCGCTCACTTGACCTCGATGCCGGCGTCCTTGGCAACCTGTTTCCACGCCACGATGTCGCGCGCGTTGATGTCGCGCTGCTCCTCGCCGGGCACGAATTGCGGGGTGATGCCGAGGGCCAGCAGCTTCTCCTTGACCACGGTATCGGCGAGCGCCTCCTTCAGGGCCGCCGACAGCCTCGTGGCGATCGGCGGCGCAAGGCCCGCCGGCGCATACATCGCCCAGGACAGGCTGCGGTCGAACGGCACGCCCTGCTCCTTGTAGCTCGCGACATCCGGCAGGCTCGGCGAGCGCTCGCCGCAGGCAGCCAGCGCCTTGATCGAGCCGTCCTTCACCAGCGGCGTCGCGGTCGCAACGTCGAGCGTCGCCAGCGAGATATGGCCGCCGAGCAAATCGCCAGCGAGCTTGGCGATGCCGTTGAACGGCACGTGGTCCATCTTGATGCCGGTCTGCTGCATCAGGATTTCGGCGCAGAACTGCCCGGTCGAGCCGACACCCCAGCTGCCGTACTGGACCGGCTCGCCCTTCTTGGCCAGCGCGACCAGGCCCTGGATGTCATTGGCGGCAAAGTTCTTGGTCGCCACCAGCATGATCGAGGAGGTGCCGACACGGCCGATGGTCGTAAAGTCCTTGATCGGATCGTAGGGCAGCTTTGGATAGATGGCCGGCGCCAGCACATGCGTGGTCATGCCGCCGACGGTGATGGTGTAGCCGTCATTCGCAGACGTCGCGACCATCTGCGTGCCGAGCGTGCCGGCGGCTCCCGTGTGGTTCTCGATATAGATGCTCTGCCCGAGCGTCTTGCCCATCCTGTCCGCAAGCAGCCGGCCGACCACGTCGCCGCCGCCGCCGGCCGCGTAGGGCAGCAGCATCTTGATCTTGTGCGTCGGATAGGCAGCGGGATCCTCGGCGCGCGCCGCTGGCGCCGCCAACAGCAATGCAAGAAACGAGAGCGTGACAGTGCGCAGCATCATGATGGCATTCCCTAATCTTCGAAACGAAATCTGTAGGCCTCGCCGTGCCTGACGACGCGACCTGCGGTCGGCGCCGGAAAATGGCCGGTAAGCAGATAGCTAGGCGTATCCGCGAGCTCCTCGAGCAGCGCCATTCGCGTTGCGAGCGCCGCGGCCGGATCGACGTCGGCGGCATTCGACAACCACGGCGCGGCGCACTGGATCGGATGATGGATGACGTCGCCCGACATCACCGCATGATCGTGGCCGCCGTTGAGATGGATCTGCATGTTGCCGGCGGTGTGGCCCGGCGCCGGCGCGAAGCGCAAGGCCGCCTCGTGATCGCTGAACAGGCGATGATCGGTCTCGACGAACTCGGCAAGGCCCGCCGCGACCACCGGCAGCACAGAATCTTCGAACGAGCCGTGGTTCACTCGAATCTTCGGCGCAGCATTGTGCGCGGCCTCGAAGTGCCGGTACTCCTCGCGCCCCATCAGATAGCGCGCGTTGGGGAAAGTCGGCACCCAGCGCCCGTCGAGCAGGCGCGTGTTCCAGCCGACGTGATCGACATGCAGATGCGTGCACATCACGAAGTCGACCTGTTCGGGCTTCACGCCCAGCGCCTGCAGGTTTTCCAGATAGGGCTGGTTGAGGTTGTTCCATGCCGACACGCGCGGCCGGCTCTTGTGATTGCCGCAGCAGGTGTCGACGATGGCAGTCCAGCGCGGCGAGCGCACGAGATAGGAGTGATGGCTGAGGATGAAGCGACCGGTCTCCGGCTCGATATAGCGGTGGTCGAGCCAGCTTCGGTTCTCCGCGATGTCAGCGTCGGTCACGTTGGCGAACAGCCAGCTCTTGTCGAACGCAAGCGCGGGGATCTCGCTGACGAGATCCACCCGCATGCTGCCGATCGTCACCTGCCGCATGCTTCAGTTCTTCAGGAGATCGCCGAAAGGCACCCAGCGCGTGCCGTCGAAACGGATCAACTGCAGGCTCGTCATCGGCGTAAAGCGCTCGGGCGAATTGTTGATCGCGGTGCCGTTGATCAGCATCGGCAGGCGCACGTCCTTGAGCGTCGTCGCCTGCTTCATTACGTTGGCCCGGGTGAGGTCATTGCCGCAGGCCTTCAGCACCGTTACCAGCGTCTGCGCGATGGTGTAGCCGTAGACGTTGAGCCAGTCGCTCTTGTTGGCGTCCGGCATGTACTTGCCCATGAAGGCCAACCATTCCCTGTAGCCGGGGTCATCCTTGTTGGCGGGATCGGTGGCATCCTTCAGATATTGGCTCGAGATGACGCCTGTGGAATTGACCTTGCCGGCCGGCTCCAGCACGCCGCTGATCGAGGCCGAGACGTTGGAGATGATGGTCGTGGGCTTCCAGCCGATCTCGCCGATCTTGCGGATCGCCTGGGCGGCGAATTTCGGCGTTGCCGCCACCAGCACCACGTCGGCGCCTGCGGTCTTCAGCTGCAGGATCTGGGTGTCGACCGTCGGCGCCGAGGTCTCATAGGCCGCGCGCGCGACGATGGCTTCGCCACTGCCGAGGCCTTCCTCCAGCGCCTTCAGATAGTCCTTGCCGAGGTCGTCGTTCTGGTAGAGCACGCCGATCTTCGCGTTGGCGTGGCTGGCCTTGATATACTTGGCGTAGGCGATTGCCTCGTCGCGATAGGTCGGCTGCCAGCCGACGGTCCAGGGAAAGTTCTTGGGGTCGTCCCACTTCGCCGCGCCGGAGCCGAGGAAAAGCTGCGGCACCTTGCGGTCGTTGAGATATTTGTGCACGGCGCTGTTGGTCGGCGTGCCGACGCCGCCAAAGATCAGCAGCACCTCGTCGCTCTCGACCAGCTTGCGCGTCTGCTCCACCGTCTTTGGCGGACTGTAGGCGTCGTCCGCGATGACCATCTGGATGCGCCGGCTGTTGACGCCGCCGTCGTCGTTCACTTTGCGGAAATAGGCTTCCGCGGATTTTGCGATCTGCGCAAAGGCCGAGACCGGGCCGCTCAGCGGCGCCGTGGTGCCGATCTTGATGGTCTTGTCGTCGGCGCCGGGATCATACTTGCTTTGGGCAGAAGCGGCGCCGGCCGCGAGCAGCGGCAACAGGAGGCAGGCCGCGATGAGGCGTGGGCGGGCAAAGCGCGCCATGACGTCGTCTCCCAAAATTGCTCTCCGCCTCTCGAACGAGCGGAGTTGAAACGCGAGCACCTGGCCCTTGCGGGCCGCGACCGCCGCCGCCAAACTGACGAAACGAACGATCGTTCGTACGGTTGACTAGCGAACGATCGTTCGTTAGTCAAGCACCCATGGCTGTCCACACCTCCAGCGCGGCGGAAGCGGCTGCGCCCACGACGCGCGAGCGCATCCTCATCGAGGCGCTCAATTTGTTCGCGCAGAGCGGCTATGGCGGCGCCTCGATGCGCGAGCTGGCGCGGCGCGTCGGCATCCGCGAGAGCAGCCTCTACAATCATTTCGCCGGCAAGGCCGCGATCCTGGAGGCTATCGTCAGCGAGCACGGCCCCGCGAGCTCGGCGAGTCGGCTGGAAGAGCCGCGCTACAAGCAGCTGTCGCGCCAGCCCGCCGCATTCTGCCGCCAGTTCGCGCTCGATCTCGTCGAGCAATGGTCCGACCCGCGCGAGCATCAGTTCCAGAAGGTCATCACCGCCGAGCGCAACCGCGTGCCGGGCATCCGCGCCAAGTTCGCCGATCATTTCTACGCGCGCGAGCAGAGCCTGATGACGGATTATTTCCGCGGCTTCGCGCTGGCGGGCCTGATCTCGACGCCGGATCCGCGCGAGACGGCGCGGCTGTTCGCGGCTGGTCTCATCTACATTCGCCTCGAGCATTACGTGATGGGCGCCGCGCCGTCGCCGCGGCCGAAGGTGATCGAGGCGATCGACCGTTATCTCGCCTTCTTCCTGTCGTTGATCGCGGCGAGCAACGAAGACAACAAGAAACGAAGACCCAAGGGAGAGAATCGTGGCAAGGCTGCCCCTGATTGATCCGGAGACGACCAGCGGCGACATCCGCGCCTCGTTCGACCGCATGCCGGTCAAGCTCAACATCTTCCGCATGATGGCCCACGCCGAGGCCAACATGATCCCGGCGATGCGGCTCGGCAATTCGATTCTGCACAAGCAGAAGCTCTCCGCGGTCAACCGCGAGCTCTTGATCCTCCAGGCCGCGCAGCTCGAGGGCGGGGCCTATGAATGGCGCCAGCACGTGCCGATCGCGCTCGGCGTCGGCTGCACGCAGGCGCAGGTCGATGCGGTGGAGCGCAGCGACTACGATGCAGCCGCACTAAACGAGGCCGAGCGCGCGCTGCTGAAGTTCGGCCGCGAGGTGGTCGAGAACGTCCGCGTGCCCGATGCGACTTTCGCCGCTATGCGAAAGCATTTCAGCGATCAGGAGATCGTCGAGTCCATCGTCGCGCTCGGCTTCTACATGATGATGGCGCGCCTCACTGAAGCCACCGAAACCGATCTCGATCCCGCGGCCGGCATGAAGGTCTATGACGGCGGCAAGAAATAGGTGGCTGCGATGACGGAGACCGAGGGTAGGCCGGAGCGTTACGTCCGTCCGCCGAGCGCGGAATCGCTGGGTGAAGCGCCGGGCAGGGGGCGGCTGAAGGGGCGCCGCATCCTGATTGTCGGCGGCGGCCAACGGGTGTTCGACGCCTCAACCGATCCGATCGGCAACGGCCGCGCCATGAGCATCTTGTGCGCGCGCGAGGGCGCCAGGGTCGCGGTCGCCGATCTCAACCGCGCTTCCGCGCAGCAGACCGTCAAGCGCATCGCCGACGACGGCGGCGAGGGCTTTGCCATCGCGGCTGACGTCACCTCCGAAGCCGACGTCCTCCGCATGGTCGAGGAGGCGCACCGCGCCATGGGCGGCCTCGACGGCATGGTGCTGAACATCGGCACCTTCGGCAAGACCGGGCTCGACAACGTCACCCCCGAGGAGTGGAACAGGATCTACGACGTCAACGTCCGCGGCCCCATGCTGTGCTGCCGCGCAGGCTTGCCGAAATTCGACGATGGCGGCGCCATTGTCTTCATCTCCTCGATCGCCGCGCTGAAGGCGGGGTCGCAGATGGCGGCGTACGATTCCTCGAAGGCCGCGCTCGGCGGCCTGATGCGCAATATCGCCCATCTCGGTTCGCGCCGCGGCATCCGCGCCAACCTCGTCTATCCCGGTCTGGTCGACACCCCCAACGGCCGCGAAGCCGGCGCCGGCCGCCCCAATCGCGCCAAGGGCCACGTTCCGTTCGGCCGCCAGGCGACAGCGTGGGAGATCGCCTATGCCGTGCTGTTCTTCCTGTCGGACGAAAGCGTCTACGTCACCGCGCAGACGCTGGCGGTGGATAGCGGGTTGAGCGGGATGTGACAGGCCTGTAGCCCGGATGGAGCGCAAGCGTAATCCGGGACCGCAGCATCATCCCACGAGCTGCCCCGGATTGCGCGGAGCCTGTCATCGGGCGGCGCTTCGCGCCGACCCGTTGGCTCCATCCGGGCTACGAATGCGGCAGAGCAGGTGGTCGAGCGAGATGTTGCCGGGTCCGTAAGCCATGATGCCGAGCGCCATTGCCGCCCAGGTGAGATGAATCGGCCAGCCGTCGGGCACGGTGAGCTCGACGATGACGGTCATGAACAACAGCCCGAGCCCCGCGAGCCGCGTGCCGAGACCGAGCACCAGCAGGATCGGAAACATGATCTCGCCGCAGCCCGACAGGAACGCCATCACCGTCGGCGCCGGAAAGTGATACGGCCCGCCCGGCAGATGCAGCATGAACTCGTCGCTGAACAGCGTCACGGCGGTGTCGTTGAGCTTGAGGAAGCCATTCCATTTCAGCATGCCCGAACGCCAGAACGGCACGGCCAGCGCGACGCGCAGCACGAGCTGGACCAGCGAGGGGGTGGCGACGGTCTGCACCAGCAGATTGGCCTTGTCGACGAGCAGCCAGAACGACGGCAGGCCGCCGCCGGACGCCATCCGTTGGTCCGTGATCATCATGCGTCTCCAGCAGCAAGCGAGGTGAATGCACCGGCTGCGATCAGGCCGGCGATGTTCGAGGCGATGTCGAATTCTGGCGATGCATCCAGTGCCGTGGCTGCAGCTTCGCCGAGCGGCTGGCCGGATGCGAGGCCGGCGGCAAAGACGGCGCCGCCGGCTGGAAGATGCCGCACCGTGACGTCGAATTCAGGCCGGGTGATCAGCGCGTCCTCGGGCCTGGACGCGTCGATGCGTTCGACCGGTGCGTCGCCGCGGTTGGCGGCGAAGATCGTGACCGCGGCAAACGGCGAACGCACGATCCGCATCGCCGGGTGCGGGATGAAGACGACGTCCGTCAGCCGTTCCGGGGCAATCGCGGACAGCCGGGCCGGGGAGAGCGGCGCGGCATCGGCGGCGTGATAGGCATCGAGCCAGGCCCGCTCGACGCGCGCGACGTCGGCGAGCCAGGGCATGTCTTGCGCGTGCTCGTAAGCTTCAATGAAGTCCGGAAAGTCGCGGCCATACTCGAACAGCAGCGGCGAGGCCGGCGGATTGCTGCGGACATGGAAGCGCGCCATGGCGCGGAAGAACTCGGCGCCGGTGATGCGCTGCACCGCCGGATAGACCGCGGCCAGCGCCTCGATCAGGCTGACGGTGACGTTGTTGCGGTAGACGTCGTAGCGCCGGCCGGCGGCCTTGCCGTTCGGGCCGGTCACGACCGCGGGCGTGCCGCGTGCCGGATCCAGCAGCGCCGGCGCGAAGTTTGCGGCGAAAGACAAGTGCGCTTCAGGCGGCATGACGTTCTCCTGCCTCGGCTGCGGACTGATGACGGTCGAGGATTGCCTGCGCGGCAGCGGCCTCCGCATGCAGCACCGGCCAGTCCGGAATCTTGCTGTCCCATTCGATCAGCGTCGGCACCGCGCCGCGGCGCCCGATGACGATCTCGTAGAGCTTCCAGACGGCGTCCGCGACCGGACCGTCATGGCTGTCGATCAACAGCAGGTCTCCCTCGTCGTCGGCCTGCTCGGCGTGGCCCGCAAGATGGATTTCCTGGACGCGCGACAGCGGGAAGTCCGCGAGATAGTCGAGCGCCGAAGCGCCGTGATTGGTGGCGGAGACGAACACATTGTTGACGTCGAGCAGCAGCCCGCAGCCGGTGCGCTCGGCGACAGCGCGGATGAACTCGGTCTCGCGCATCTTGGATTCGCGGAAGGCGACATAGGTCGACGGATTTTCCAGCAGCAGCGGCCGGCGGATCGCCTCCTGCACCTGGTCGATGTGGTCGCAGACCACGCGCAGCGTCGCTTCGGTATAGGGCAGCG
>RXJC01000065.1 GCA_003963435.1 Bradyrhizobiaceae bacterium
GAGCGCATCCTCGAGGTCGAGCATCGCATCTATCCTGAAGCGCTGCGGCTGCTCGCGACCGGCAAGGTCCGGATCGAGGGCGATGTGTGCAGGACGGATGGAAGCGGGCCGTCGGAGAATTTCCTGGTCGCGCCGGTGGTGCGCTGAAGCGCGTTCTTACGGCGGTCTTCGCAAACAAAATCCCCCGGCAGAGAGCCGGGGGCAACGTCACGATCTCTCATGCGTCAGCTTTGAGAGAGATCAGGAGACCTTGAGGTTCTCCGCGGATGATTTGCCGCGGTTCTCCACGAGGTCGTATTCAACCACCTGGTTTTCGTTGAGGGTCGATAGTCCGGCGCGCTCGACGGCCGAGATGTGGACGAACACGTCCTTGTCGCCGCCGTTCGGCTTGATGAACCCATAGCCCTTGGTCGGGTTGAACCATTTGACGGTGCCCTTTTGCGGCATCGCTAGTCTCCTCCACTAGATAGAAAAAAGACGCGGCCGCTCTTTCGCGTGCCACGCCACAAACGGTCTTCCGGAAGTCTGTCGAATCTCATTCGTTACGATACGCACAGCCGAGCGGCCAATTCCGATTGTGTCTGATATTGCAACATGAAAATCGCGCGTTAGCAAGCCGCGCGCTAATTTCAAGGTCGCGGCGGGGGCATCCCTTCGCAATTTACGACCTGTGGCCGTGGTACCACAATCGAGGCAATAGCCGCAGGCTCGCGTGCCAACCGGTTGACCCCCCGCGGCAGTTCGGCACAAATCGCCGCAAGCGGCCGTGTGTTCGTGTTGCATCGTTGCGCGTCGCCTTTGCTTTGGGATTAGTCGTCATGTGCTGCGCCTCGCAGCTCTCCGGGACACGGCAGGTGATCGGGCTCGGCCGCGTTCGCGAGATCGCGGCATCGGTCGCGCTGGCGCTTGTCGTGACGATGTCGGCAGCGACGCCCGGGCTCGCGCAGGTCCCGACACCGGCTGCGTCGCCGACGCCCACGCCGTCACCGACCCCGACGTCGATCACCTACGATCGCTCGGTCGGCAACAGCGCGCTCGATCTCGGCTCGAACTTCCTGGAGCGGCTCGGCAACCAGGCATCGAACGGGTTCAACCGGACGTTCCGCACCAATCCCGGCGGCGGCGGCGCGTCCGCGAGCACGGAGGATCCGCGCTACCGCACTTGGTTCGAGGGCTACGGCATGTCGGTCCGAACCGATGCGCAGGGCGACTTCGTCGGCGACAAGCGCAAGACCGTTGGCGGCGTCGCCGGTTTCGGCGCGCGCGTGGCCCCCGGCGTCAATCTCGGCTTCTCCGTCGACCAGAGCCACACCGACGTGGACGTGCCGCTGGCGCTGCAGTCGGCAACGCTCGACCTGACGCAGATCGGTGTCAACGGTTCGGTGGACAAGGGACCGTGGACCTGGGCCTTTGCGGCCGTGCACGGTTTCGGCAAGGTCCGCTCCAGCCGCGACACCGGCCTTGGATTTGCGAATGCGGGCTATCACGCCGCGGTCGACGGCGCGCTGACCGAGATCAGCTATTACTGGACCAAGGACCAGATGCGCGTCGTGCCCAAGGGCGCGCTGGAATATGTGCGCGCCACCAGCGCGGCGTTCCAGGAGTCCGGCGGCCTCGACCCGCTCAACGTCGGCTCGACCGCGCTCTCGCGCGCGCGCATCCTGATCGGGGCCGAGATCGGCCGCTACTTCATCATCGACCAGAAAATCCTTGACCTGTCCGCCTACGGCAAGTTCGTCGACAATTTCCACCAGGATCTCGGATCGATCCAGGTCAGCCTCGGCGCCCAGAACATCGTGGTTCCCGGCATCGGCGAGAGCCGCTACGGCGCGGACGCCGGCGCCTCGGCCTCGCTCAGCCTGACCAGCGTGGCGCGGCTCTACGTCAATTACGACGGCAAGTTCCGCAACGAGCTGACCTCGCACCAGGGCACGGTCGGCTTCGAATACAAATGGTGAGCGCGAGCATGATCCGGACCCGGCGGGCCGCGCCGGCGCAAAGTGCGTAGCAGTCTTCCGACAGGATCATGCTGCAACAAAGCGACGCTCAAGTCGGCGTCGCCGCGACATAACCCGTCAATCCAAACCCTTCCCGCGCCGCCGTCATCATCGGCACCAGCGCGTTCGGATGGATGAACTCATCGCGGAAGCAGGGATAGGTCCTGGGATCGAAGATCTTCCTCAGCCAATCGACCACGATCTTGTGGCGCTCGGAGGCGCGGAACTCCTTGTGGTAGGTGAGCCAGAGATCGGCGTGGTGGCTGACGCCGAGATCGACGGCGACCAGCGGCGCGCCGAGCGCGATCGAAACCGTCGGCAGGAAGCCGATGCCGGCGCCGCGCTCCACCGCATAGAGCACGCCGACCGAGGAATTGGTCTTGATCCCGACGATGCCCTCGAGCGACTTCAGTCCGAGCACGCGGGCATAGGCGCTGTCGTCGACCTGCGGCGCGCTCTGCTTGATGATGCGGTGGTTCTCCAGCTCCGTCAGGTTCGCCGGCACGCCGTACAGGTTTTCGTACTCCTTGGAGACGAAGGGGTAGATGTGGAGGCGGCCGAGCTTGGCGACGATCAGGTCGGGATTGGTCGGCGGCTCGAGCTGGATCGCAATGTCCGATTCAAGCCGGGCAACGTCGGCCTGCTCCATCGCGCAGCGCAGATCGACGGTGATCCTGCGATAGGTCTTCTGGAAGTCGATCAGGCGCGGCAGGATCCAGAAATTGCCGGGGCCCTCCGTCACCGCGACGCGGACGGTGCCGGTGGTGTCGTTCGACGATCGCGAGGCGCGGCGGAAGACGTTGAAGGCATGTCGCTCCATATGCGCAACGTCGGCGATCATCGCGGTGCCTTCGTCGCTGAGCGTGAGTCCGCTCTGGTCGCGCAGGAACAGCTTGCAACCGATGCTCTCTTCCAGCCGGTCGATGCGGCGCATCAACGTGGTGGAGGTGAGCCCGAGCTCCTCGGCGGCATTGCGAAAACTTTTATATTTTGCGCACGCTAAAAACAGTTTCAAATCGTCCCAGGACGCGCCCAGGACTTCTTCACGGTGCTGCGTCATCGCAGCACCCCGGTGCAATAACTGCTGCATACTCCTGATCCCCAGCCGCTAAGCTCGTCGGCATAGCGGGGCACGAAAGCCTCGAACGATAGAGGCGTGATATGGGTATGGAAAGGGGCTCGTTTGCCGCAAGGCATGATTTCGATGCCTTGCCGCTGAGCCCGGACGTGGATGTCCGTTGCGCGCAATCTTCCGAAATTGCCGCACTTGCACAGATGGCGCACCGGCTGGTGCCGGGCGTGCGGATCGGGGCCGCCGAGCTGGCGCGGTATTTCGCGTTCGATCCGCAGAGCCTCCTGACGTTCAGCCGGAAGGGCCAACTCGTCGGCGGCATGGCCTTCCTGTTTCTCAACGACCGCGGGCACGACGCGCTGCTGCTCGACGAGATCTGCCTCACCGCGCCCGAGACGCACTATCTCGCTTCCCCGAAGGACGACGTCGCCGCCATCTACATCTGGGCGATCGCGGCGACGGGGCGGGGGATCGCGGGTCTCGGCAAGGCTGCGGCGCATCTGCGACAGCTAAGGTTTCGCGGCGCCGATTGCTATGCGCAGCCGTCAACCGTGGCCGGACGCGACATCATGAAGGCGACCGGCTTTGTGCCGGTCCCGAGCTTCCAACCCGACCTCTGGTGCTACGAGCGCCCTTGGCATCGGCAACCGATGCGCATGCCGGGCGCGATCATCCAAGCAAGGAGTTTTGCAGATGCACGGTACTAGGATTCCCGTCGCCAAGCCCTGTTCCCGCACCATTACCGTCCGCCTCGCGCGCGATCCCAACGATCTCATGCTGGTCACCGCGATCCGTTCCGCGGTCTATCTTGCCGAGCAGGATTGTCCGTTCGAGGAGGAGTTCGACGGCAATGACATGGTCGCCGCGCATTTCATCGGCTTCGTCGGCAACGAACCTGCGGGTTGTCTGCGGGTACGCTTCTTCGGCGATTTCGCCAAGGTGGAGCGGCTCGCGGTGCGGCACCAATATCGGCGCTCGCGCGTCTCGTTCAAGCTGGTGCAGGCGAGCGTGGACTATGTGAAGCGCAAGGGCTTTCGCAAGATCTACGGTCAGGCGCAGGACAGGCTGGTCGATTTCTGGGCCCATTTCGGCGCCAAGCCGCTCGGCCACAACCGCAAGATCACCTTCTCGGATTTTTCCTACACGGAAATGCTGCTGGAGATCGAGCCGGGCCCGGATGCGATCACGCTGGACAGCGATCCCTATGTGATCATCCGGCCCGAGGGCGATTGGGACCGGCCGGGCGTACTCGACGCCTCGGCGGGGCGGGCGGTGACCTCACCGCTGCGGGACCTCGCGCTCGCCGGCAGCTGAAATTGGTGCAGCTCGGCGCAAAGCAATGCTGGCTTCTATCCACGACGATCCGCCGGTCCTGATCTGCGCGGATCTCCAGGTCGAGTATCTGACCCCTGGGCGCCGCCACGTCATCCTCGACGGCGCCGCCACGACCGCACGCTGCCTGGAACTGCTGACGCTGTGGCGCAGCAATCTGTGGCCGGTGATGCATCTGAAGCGTATCGCGCAGGCCGCCTGGTTCAATCCGGCATCGAGGCTGACCGATTGGATCGCGCAGACCAAGCCGCGGCCGGGAGAGATGACGTTCGAGCACCCGCTGCCGTCCGCCTACAGTTCGGCGCGGTTTGTGGACTACATGTCCAATATCCGCGCGACGCGCTGCATTCTGATCGGTTTTTCCCTCGACGAGACCATTCTGGCTACCGCCGTTGAGGGGTTTCATCGCAGCCATCGCTATTGGGTTGTCGATGACGCCGTGGCTTGCCGGCAACCCGACGCGGTCGATGCCGCGGACTACAAGCATGCGGTAGTGAATGTCATTGCGAATTTTGCTACAATCTTCCCTAGCGCCGAACTGAACAGAACCAGCGGCGCCGTTGCGGTCTAGACCGCCGCGGCCGGCGGATGGGGTTAAGAGATTGTCACGGGGAGACGAGCTCAAGGAGCTGGCGAGCGACCTGTCGCATGCTGCCGAGAGGGCGCGCAGGCTGGGTCTGCCGACGACGGTCTATCTGCTCTCGATGGCGCTGGTGGAGGTGAGGGAAGCCGCTGCCGGCCCCGACGACCGGCATGACGACGGCGCGGCGTGAGAGCTGTTCCGTGCACCGTTCTGTGCTGGCCGTTCCGTGATCTGCGGCTTTGTCATCTGCGGATTTGTGCAACGCTGCTGAGCACTTGCTGCCGACGAATTGGCGTTGCAAGTTCTTCTCCGTCGCAATAGCCAAGTAGCTTGACCTGATCATCGAGTGATGACGCCGGCTCTGCCTGCGACGTGACGCTTTCAAGGATCTTCGAAATGTCCATGCTGCCCAATTCGCAAGAGGCCCGGGATGTGGCCTATCAGCTCCATCCCTACACCAACGCGCGCGCGCATCAGCAGGCCGGTCCCCTGGTGATCGAACGCGGTGACGGACCTTACGTCTTCGACGCGTCGGGCAAGCGCTATTTCGAGGCGATGGCGGGGCTGTGGAGCGTCGGGCTCGGCTTCAACGAGAAGCGGCTGGTCGAGGCGGCGCACAAGCAGATGCTGGCGCTGCCGTTCTATCACACCTTCTCGGCCAAGTCGCATGGGCCCTCGATCGACCTTGCCGAGAAGCTGGTGGCGCTCGCGCCGGTGCCGATGAGCAAGGTGTTCTTCACCAATTCCGGCTCGGAAGCCAACGACACCGTGCTGAAGCTCATCGCCTATCGCTCCAATGCGCTCGGCCAGCCGCAGCGCAAGAAGGTGATCAGCCGGATGCGCGCCTATCACGGCGTCACGATCGCCTCGGCCAGCCTCACGGGCCTGCCGAACAACCACCGCTCGTTCGACCTGCCGCTGCCGAACATCCTGCACACGGGCTCGCCGCATTTCTACAAGGACGGCGCTCCCGGCGAGAGCGAAGAGGCGTTTGCGACGCGCCGGGCCGAGGAGCTCGATGCGCTGATCCAGAAGGAAGGACCCGAGACCATCGCGGCGTTCTTCGGCGAGCCGGTGATGGGGGCGGGCGGCGTCATCGTGCCGCCGGCGACCTATTGGGACAAGATCCAGGCCGTGCTGAAGAAGTACGACATCCTGCTGGTTGCCGACGAGGTGATCTGCGGCTTCGGCCGCACCGGCAAGATGTTCGGCTGCGAGACCTACGGCATCAAGCCCGACGTGCTCGTGGTCTCCAAGCAGATCACCTCGAGCTATTTCCCGTTCTCGGCGATCATCATGAACGACCGCATGTTCGAGCCGATCGCGGACGAGAGCAACAAGATCGGCGTGCTCGGCCATGGTTTCACCGCCGGCGGTCATCCGGTCGGCTCGGCGGTCGCGCTGGAGAACCTCAAGATCATCGAGGAGCGCGGCCTGGTCGCGCATGCCGCCGAGCTCGGCGGCTACATGCAGGGTCGCTTGCGCGAGCTCGCCAGCCATCCGCTGGTCGGCGAGGTCCGCGGCGTCGGCATGATCGCAGCGATCGAGCTGGTGCTCGACAAGGGCCGCAAGACCGCGGCCGCGACGCCCGGGGCCGTCGGCGGCATGGCCGCCCGCATGCTCCAGGAGCGCGGCGTGATCTCGCGCAACATGCTGGACGCCATCGCCATCTGCCCGCCGCTGATCGTCAACAAGTCCCACAT
>RXJC01000451.1 GCA_003963435.1 Bradyrhizobiaceae bacterium
CAATGACGATCAGCAGGATGAGGACCAGCGCACCGAAGCCGATCAGCGCATCGATGGTGCGCACCGGCCAGTCGCCCAGCATGAAAATGATCTCGTTCATGCCGCCTTGTAGCCGATTCGCCGGGCTCTAGCGAACGAAGAGGGAACATTTGGGGTTAACGGTCCCCTAATTTTTATGGTTAACGAAAAGCGAAGTTTTATGGTTAGCGAGGGGTTAACGCGGTTCCTCCCCGCATTGACCGCATCCGGCATGGGGCTTAAATCGCGGCCATGGCCCTCAGAGAAATCATCATCCTGCCCGACAAGCAGCTGCGCCTGGTCTCCAAGCCGATCGAGAAGGTCACCTCGGAGATCCGCAAGCTTGCCGACGACATGTTCGAGACCATGTATGACGCGCCCG
This sequence comes from Bradyrhizobiaceae bacterium, assembly GCA_003963435.1. GTDB lineage: Bacteria > Pseudomonadota > Alphaproteobacteria > Rhizobiales > Xanthobacteraceae > Bradyrhizobium. The sequence continues at coordinate 401 of RXJC01000451.1, forward strand.
GCATTGGCCTGGCCGCGATCCAGGTCGCGCAGCCGCTGCGGCTGATCACCATGGACCTCGCCAAGCGCGACGAGAACGGCGAGACCAAGCCGCTGCCGCGCGTCTTCATCAACCCCGAGATCATCGCCTCGTCCGAGGAGCTGTCGGTCTACGAGGAAGGCTGCCTCTCGATCCCCGAATATTACGAGGAGGTCGAGCGCCCGGCGAAGGTGCGCGTGCGCTTCACCGATCTCGACGGCAAGGTGCATGAGGAGGACGCCGAAGGCCTCTACGCCACCTGCATCCAACACGAGATCGACCATCTCAACGGCGTCCTGTTCGTCGACTATCTGTCGAAGCTCAAGCGCGACCGCGTGATCAAGAAGTTCGAGAAAGCCGCCAAGCGGGCGGAGTAGCCAAATCCTCCGCCGTCATGCCCGGGCTTGTCCCGGGCATCCACGTTCTCTAGCGCCGCGGGCAGGAAGAACGTGGATGGCCGGGACAAGCCCGGCCATGACGAGTACCTTTCCTGTTCTAGGGATTGTCTAGCTCCATGCCCCTTCGTCTCATCTTCATGGGCACGCCCGATTTCTCCGTGCCGACGCTGCTCGAACTGGTCGCGCATGGCCACGAGATCGTGGCCGTCTACACCCGCGCGCCGAAGCCGGGCGGGCGGCGTGGCCTGCAATTGCAGCCGACCCCGGTCGAGGAAGCCGCGCGAAAGCTCGGCGTGCCCGTGCTAACGCCGAAGACGTTGAAAACACCCGAAGCGTTGGAGGAGTTCAGCGCCTTTGAAGCCGATGCGGCGGTCGTCGTCGCCTACGGCATGATCCTGCCTCAGGCGATCCTCGATGCGCCGAAGCTCGGCTGCTACAATCTGCACGCTTCGTTGTTGCCGCGCTGGCGCGGCGCGGCGCCGATCAACCGCGCGATCATGGCCGGCGATGCCGAGAGCGGCGTCATGGTCATGAAGATGGATGTCGGCCTCGACACCGGCGACGTTGCCATGGCCGAGCGTCTTGCCATCACCGACAACATGACGGCGCTCGATCTGCACGACCGCCTCTCCCGCCTCGGCGCCGACCTGATGGTGCGCGCCATGGCCGCGCTCGATCGCGGCGGGCTCCAGCTCAAGAAGCAGAGCGAGGAGGGCGTCACCTACGCCGCCAAGATCGACAAGGCCGAGGCGCGGATCGACTGGAGCAAGCCGGCGCGCGCGGTGCTGCGCCACATCCACGGCCTGTCGCCGTTCCCGGGCGCCTGGGCCGAGCTTGAGAATGCGCGCGTCAAGATCCTGCGCTGCGAATTGGCGAAGGGGGCGGGCGCGCCGGGCGAGGTGCTCGACGAGCAGCTCACCATCGCCTGCGGCGAGGGCGCCATCCGCATCAGCGAGCTGCAGCGCGAGGGCAAGGGCCGGATGCAGGCCGCGGACTTCTTGCGCGGCACGCCGGTGAAGGCGGGCGCGAGGTTCAGCTAGCCAACTCGTCCTACGCGGGCTTGACCCGCGTATCCATCTTCTAACAAAACTCCTTCCAGGCGATCGATTGCCGGGTCGAGCCCGGCGATGACACCGGACAAAATCGGATAGATGCCCCGCTACAAGCTCACCATCGAATACGACGGCGCGCCGTTCTTCGGCTGGCAGGTGCAGGACACGCTGCCGTCGGTGCAGGGCGCGCTGGAAGCCGCCGTGAAGGCGATGACCGGCGTGGATCTGCGCGTGCACGGCGCCGGCCGCACCGATGCCGGGGTGCATGCGCGCGGCCAGGTCGCGCATGTCGACGTCGACAAGCCATTTCCGCCCGGCCGTTTTCGCGACGGGCTCAACGCGCATCTGCGCCCGCATCCGATCGCGGTGCTGGACGCCGAGATCGTGCCCGACAGTTTCGAGGCGCGCTTCTCGGCGGTGAAGCGCCACTATCGCTACCGCGTCATCAACACGCGCGCCAATCTCGCGCTCGATGTCGGCCATGCCTGGCGCGTGCCGCGCAAGCTTGATGCCGATGCGATGCACGCGGCCGCGCAGCGCCTGCTCGGCAAGCACGATTTCACGACGTTTCGCGACACCGAGTGCCAGGCCAAGTCGCCGGAGAAGACGCTCGACCAGCTCGACGTGATGCGCTGTGGCCGCGAGATCACGATTGTGACGTCGGCGCGCTCGTTCCTGCACAGCCAGGTGCGCTCGATGGTGGGCTCGCTGGTCTGGGTCGGCGAGGGCCGCTGGACCGCGGATGATCTCTCTGCAGCACTCGCCGCCCGCAACCGCGCCGCCTGCGGCATCGTCGCGCCGCCGGAAGGGCTGTATCTGATGAAGGTGGATTATTAGAGCGTGATATCGCCTCTGGCGTCATGGCCGGGCTTGTCCCGGCCATCCACGTGCGTCAACATGCGATCATGCAAGGTGGATGGGTCTACATCCTGGCGAGCGCGCCCAACGGCATTTTGTATGTCGGTGTGACCAGCGACATCATTCGTCGCATCTACCAGCATCGAAACGGACTGGTGCCCGGCTTCACCAAGAGGTACGGCGTCAAGCTACTGGTCTATTTCGAGCGTTATGACGACATCCAAACTGCTATCCAGCGCGAGCATAACATCAAGCACTGGTCACGGACGTGGAAGGTCAGGTTGATCCTGAGGGACAATCCCGAATGGAAAGATCTGTATGACACGATCGTCCTGTAAGACGTGCCGTCGGTGTTGCCACATCGTCATGGCCGGGCTTGTCCCGGCCATCCACGTTCTTTGTTATTACCAAAGCCGCTGAAGCTCGTGGATGCCCGGGACAAGCCCGGGCATGACGGCGGTGGGAGGGGCGGAGATCAATCGTCTACCCGAAATACCTTGTCAAAATCCCGCGATAGACCTTCGTCAGCTTTTCCAGATCCGCCACCGGCACGCGCTCGTCGACCTGGTGCATGGTCTGCCCCACCAGGCCGAACTCGATCACCGGGCAGTAGCTGGAGATGAAGCGCGCATCCGAGGTGCCGCCTGACGTCGACAGCTCCGGCTTGCGGCCCGTCACCTCCTCGATCGCGGCGACCGCGAGATCGGTGAACGGGCCCGGCTTGGTCACGAACACGTTGGAGTTCGAGGGCTCCCAGACGATGCGGGCCTTGATGCGGTTGCCACAGGCTTTGGCGAGCCGGGTCTCGACCAGCTCGCGCAAGGACGCCTGGGTATGGTTGTCGTTGTAGCGGATGTTGAACCTGGCGCGGGCCTCGCCGGGGATGACGTTGAAGGCCTTGTTGCCGACATCGACCGAAACGAATTCGAGATTGGAGGCCTGGAACTGCGCGCTGCCATGGTCGAGCGGCTCGTCGGAGATCGCGACGATCAACCGCGAGATGTCCGGCACCGGATTGGAGGCGCGATGCGGGTAGGCGACGTGGCCCTGCACGCCGTCCACGTAAAGCGTGCCGGATTGCGAGCCGCGGCGGCCGACCTTGATGGTGTCGCCGAGCGTCTCGACATTGGAGGGTTCGCCCAGCACGCAATGGTCGAATTTCTCGCCGCGCTCGGCGGCCCATTTCAGCAGCTTGATGGTGCCGTTGACGGAGACGTCTTCTTCATCGCCGGTGATCAGGAAGGAGATCGAGCCCGAGCCTGATTTTTTGCCGTCGGCACGTGGCTTGCCGCCGCTCGCGGCGAGATGCTCCAGCACCGCCGCGACCGAGCAGGCGATGCCGCCCTTCATGTCGACCGCGCCGCGGCCATGCAGGACGCCGTCCTTCACCTCGCCGGAGAACGCGCCGACGCTCCAGGCGCTCTCGTCGCCCGGCGGCACCACGTCGGTGTGGCCGGCAAAGGTGATGTGCGGGCCTTCGGTGCCGATCCGCGCATAGAGATTGTCGACGTCGGCGGTGCCTTCCTCGCTGAAGGTCACGCGGTGACAGCTGAAGCCGGCGGCGGAGAGGATTTTTTCCAGCACGCCGAGGGCGCCGGCGTCGGCCGGGGTTACCGAGGGGCAGCGGATGAGATCGCGGGCAATGGAGAGAGCATCGGTCATGCGCCCCGCTTAACATGCATGCCGCCGGGTGGGCTAGCGCTGGGCGGGACAATTTCGAGCTCGCGGTTCTGGTCCCAGCCGGGCGCAGGGGACGCTGCGTCGCCCTCATCGAACGCGGCCAGCGGATCAGGGCCGAAACGGTTGTGACCGGCGGTGCCGGGCGCAGCGAACATTTCCACGAGGCCCCACAGCCACAGCAGCGACGCTGCCAGGCTGAACGGAAGCATCCAGTTCGTCTTGGGCAGCAGGTCCGCGAACTGGCTGAACAAGCCGGGCAGGAAGAAGAACGGAACGATCCACCAGCCGCTCCTGTCGCGATCGTGCAGCCGCTTGATCGCCGTCGCGAGATAGATCCAGAAGAACAGCGCCATGCCGGATGTCTTGAGGATCGCGGTCGCGAGATCGGCGGATGCCGGCGAGTGGGAGGCGCGGGGGTCGACCAGCTTGAAGAGGTCGTCGAGACCGAAGTCGAAATCGAGCTCAATGCCCAGCTTCAGGGTGGACCTGGTCCCTCCGATGATCCCGATGACTTGACCGGCGATCTCCAGCAGACCGGCCAGCAACGCAACGATCAGCAGCGCCTGCCACAGCAGGGCGCGGTTGATGCGGCCGTCGAAGCGCAAGAGATACCAGGTCCAGTCCACGCGCGGGGCTCCGGGCGGCAGTCGCCGCCCGGAGATTGGTCGCGATGGAGGGAGCGGGGGTTCGATAAGGCCTCGGTGCGTTCCGCGAGCGCGGGTTCGCAGCGCGAAATCTATCTCGCGCTATGCGGGGCGGAGCCAGAACGGCGAAGAAAATCCGGAAGCTCATGTGGCTCGGGACGCGAGGTGGCGGCAGCGGCACGAGCGGTGCGCGTCGGATCCGGCCCGAACCGGTTGGACCCGTCGGTCCCCGCCAGGAAAAACAACTCGATGACGATCCACGTCTGCAGCAGGGACAGGGCAATCGCCAGCATCACGAGCAGCATCTCCCCGGTGATCGGGATGTCGACGCCGAACGAGAGTCCGAAAAAGGCGCTATAGTAAAGATAGGAGAGACGATTGACGACGAAAACGGCAAGCGCCCACCAGCCGCTTCTGTTGCGGTCGTGAAGCCTTTTGGCCGTCGTGGCCATGTTGATCCAGATCATCGGGATCGCGGCGATCCAGACTAGGGCCTGCGGTGACGAGACAGGAAACGACGACTTGACCCAGGTCGCGCCCCAGAGCGTCAGGAGAGCGAGCTCTACGACGAGGTATCTGGCGCGGTTGAGGCGGCCCTTGAAGCTGAACAATAGCCGGACGAAGTCCATCGCAACCTCCGGACCGGGCCTGCGGCTCGCGGTTCCGCAGGTTGGTCGTGCCAGGCTGGACTTTGGTTCGACTGGAGCGCTTTAATCCCGCAGCAGCTCGTTGATACTGGTCTTCGAGCGCGTGCGCTCGTCGACGCGCTTGACGATGACAGCGCAGGCGGTGCTAGGGCCAATCTGGCCGTTCTTCATCGGCTTGCCGGGCAGCGCGCCGGGCACGACCACCGAATATTCCGGCACCTCGCCCATGAAGATTTCGCCGGTCTCGCGGTCGACGATCTTGGTCGAGGCGCCCAGGAACACGCCCATCGCCAGCACCGCGCCCTTGCGTACGATCACGCCTTCCGCGACTTCCGAGCGCGCGCCGATGAAGCAGTCGTCCTCGATGATCACGGGCTCGGCCTGCAGGGGCTCGAGCACGCCGCCGATGCCGGCGCCGCCGGAGATGTGCACGCGCTTGCCGATCTGGGCGCAGGAGCCGACGGTGGCCCAGGTGTCGACCATGGTGCTCTCATCGACATAGGCGCCGAGATTGACGAAGGACGGCATCAACACGACGTTCTTGGCGATGAAGGCCGAGCGGCGCACGACGGCGCCCGGCACCGCGCGAAAACCGGCGTCGCGAAAGCGGTTCGGGCCCCAGCCTTCGAACTTCGAGGGCACCTTGTCCCACCAGCTCGCCTTGCCC
>RXJC01000360.1 GCA_003963435.1 Bradyrhizobiaceae bacterium
CAGCACGCCGGTGTCGCCGACCTGGCCACCGGACTCCGCATAGAACGGCGTCTGGTTCAGCACGATCGCACCCGTCTCGCCGGCTTTCAGGCTGGTGACCTCGGCGCCGTCCTTGACCAGCGCGGACACCACCCCTTCGGCGCTCTCGGTCTCGTAGCCCAAAAATTCGGTGGCGCCGAGCTTCTCGCGCAGCGGGAACCAGATCGCCTCGGAAGCCGCCTCACCCGAGCCCTTCCAGGACTCGCGCGCCTTGGCCTTCTGGCGCTCCATCGCGTCGGTGAACGCAGCCTGGTCGACGCCGATGCCGCGCGACTTCAGCGCGTCCTGCGTCAGGTCCAGCGGGAAACCGTAGGTGTCGTACAGCGTGAAGGCGACGTCGCCGTCGAACATGTCGCCCTTCTTCAGGGACGCGCTCTTCTCGTCGAGAATCGCGAGGCCGCGCGAAAGGGTCTTGCGGAAGCGGGTCTCTTCCAGCCGCAGCGTTTCCTCGATCAGATTCTCCGCGCGCATCAAGTCGGGATAGGCCTGGCCCATCTCGCGCACCAGCGCCCAGACCAGCCGATGCATCAGCGGCTCTTTCGCACCGAGCAGCTGCGCATGGCGCATGGCGCGGCGCATGATCCGGCGCAGCACGTAGCCGCGGCCTTCGTTGGAGGGCAGCACGCCATCCGCGACCAGGAAGGCCGAGGAGCGCAGGTGGTCGGCGATGACGCGGAACGAGGCGACATTCTGCTCGGTCGGGCCGCTGCCGAGCGCGGACGAGGTCGCGTCGATCAGATGGCGGAACAGATCGGTCTCGAACACGCTCTCGACGCCCTGCAGGATGCAGGCCATGCGCTCCAGGCCCATGCCGGTGTCGATCGAGGGACGTGGCAGGCCGACGCGCTCCTCCTTCGTCACCTGCTCGTATTGCATGAACACGAGATTCCAGAATTCGAGGAAGCGGTCGCCGTCCTCCTCCGGCGAACCCGGAGGCCCGCCCCAGATATGCTCGCCGCGGTCGATGAAGATCTCCGAGCACGGGCCGCACGGGCCGGTGTCGCCCATCGCCCAGAAATTGTCCGAGGTCGGGATGCGGATGATGCGGTCGTCGGAGAAGCCCGCGATCTTCTTCCACAGCCCCGCCGCCTCGTCGTCGGTGTGGTAGACGGTGACGAGCAGCTTGTCCTTCTTGAGCCCGAATTCCTTCGTGATCAGCGTCCAGGCGAGCTCGATCGCGCGCTCCTTGAAGTAGTCGCCGAAGGAGAAGTTGCCGAGCATCTCGAAGAAGGTGAGATGGCGCGCGGTGTAGCCGACATTGTCGAGGTCGTTGTGCTTGCCGCCCGCGCGCACGCATTTCTGCGACGTGGTGGCGCGCTGGTAGGGCCGCTTCTCGACGCCGGTGAAGACGTTCTTGAACTGCACCATGCCGGCATTGGTGAACATCAAGGTCGGGTCGTTGCGCGGCACGAGGGGCGAGGACGGCACGATCTCGTGGCCGTTCTCGGCAAAGAAGTTCAGAAAGGTCGACCTGATCTCGTTGACGCCGCTCATGTTCATCCAATCGGGTGTGCTAGAGCATGATCCGGAAAAGTGCGAAGCGGTTTTCCGGCAAGATCATGCTCAAACAAAGAGCCAAAGCGCGATGACTCTCATCGCGCTTTAGGACCCGCAACTCGCCGTCCAAACCGTAACGTTAAGGCTGATATCTGCGGGCCAAAGCGCTTTTAGACAAGGCCAGCTTTCCTGTCCAGAAACTGTGCAAGGAGATCAGAGGGTTGCCGCAGGCGCTCAATCCGTTGGATAGGACGCGCTGACGCGTTGACAGGCTTGGCCGGCTTGTGGTCTGTACCCATCTGTATCGTACGGCCACGTCGGGAGAGACCGGCTTTAGGCAGCCGGCGCCGAAGGAGCAACCGCCCCGGAAACTCTCAGGCAAAAGGACCGCGTGGCTTTGACAGCATCTGGAAAGAGGCGCCGACGGGTCTAGACCCGGACCGGCGTCCGCCGACGGGATAATACTCTCAGGCACAGCGACAGATGGGGCTTCGACTGGTGTCCTCAGGGAATCGTCCCCGGGGAACCGCCGAGGGCCCCCTAAGATGCTAGCGCACGACCAAGACTCCCTGAAACGAACGCCCCTTTACGACCTTCATGTCTCCCTGGGCGGCAAGATGGTGCCGTTCGCCGGCTATGACATGCCGGTGCAATACCCCGCGGGCGTGCTGAAAGAGCACCTCCATACCCGGGCCGCCGCCGGCCTGTTCGACGTCTCCCATATGGGCCAGATCCGCTTGCTGCCGAAGTCAGGCAAGGTCGAGGACGCTGCGCGCGCGCTGGAGCGGCTGGTGCCGCAGGACATCGTCGCGATTGCGCCGGGGCGGCAGCGCTATGCCCAATTCACCAATGCGGACGGCGGCATTCTCGACGATCTCATGGTCGCCAATTTCGGCGATCACCTGTTCCTGGTCGTCAACGCCGCCTGCAAGGACGCCGACGAGGCGCATTTGCGCGCGAATCTCACGGGCGACTGCGTCATCGAGCCGCTCGCCGACCGCGCGCTGATCGCGCTGCAGGGGCCGAAAGCCGAAACGGCGCTGGCGAAATTATGTGCAGCGGCGCCCGGCATGAAGTTCATGGACGCCGGCCCGCACGAGGTCGCCGGCTTCAAGTGCTTCGTGTCCCGCTCCGGCTACACCGGCGAGGACGGGTTCGAGATCTCGGTTCCCGCCGGTGATGCCGAACGCCTCGCCAAGCTGCTGCTCGAAAACCCTGATGTGCTGCCGATCGGCTTGGGCGCCCGCGACAGCCTGCGGCTGGAAGCCGGGCTCTGCCTCTACGGCCACGACATCGACACCGCGACGACGCCGGTCGAGGCCGCGCTGGAATGGTCGGTGCAGAAGTCCCGCCGCAGCGGCGGCGCGCGCACCGGCGGCTTTCCCGGCGCGGACAAGATCCTCGCTCATTTCGACAACGGCGCATCCCGCCGCCGTGTCGGCCTGCGCGCGGAAGGGCGCGCACCGGTGCGCGAAGGCGCGCTGCTGTTTGCGGGTGAGGCGGGCGGCGCGCCGATCGGACAAGTCACCTCGGGCGGCTTCGGCCCGAGCCTGAGTGCGCCGGTCGCGATGGGCTACGTGCCAACGCCTCTCGCCGCACTCGGCACCAAACTGTTCGCCGAGGTGCGCGGCCAGCGCCTGCCGCTCACCGTTGCCGCGATGCCCTTCGTCAAGAACACCTACAAACGCTGAGGATTCGAAATGACCACGACGCTGTACACCTCCGACCACGAATGGCTGGCGATCGACGGCGATGTCGCCACGGTCGGCATCACCGACTACGCCCAGCAGCAGCTCGGCGACGTCGTGTTCGTCGAATTGCCCAAGGTCGGCCGAAGCTTGAAGAAAGCGGAGGCCGCCGCCGTGGTCGAGTCGGTCAAGGCCGCCTCGGACGTCTACGCGCCCGTGACCGGCGAAGTGCTCGAGACCAATGCCGAGCTCGCCGCCGAGCCGGCGCTGGTGAACTCGGACGCGCAAGGCAAGGCCTGGTTCTTCAAGATCAAGATCGCCGACAAAAGCGAGCTCGGCGGCCTCATGGATGAAGCCGCCTACAAGGCACATACGGCGTGAGATGAAGCGAACGGCCGCCCCATACTCGGTGTCATCGCCCGCCTTGTGCGCACTGCGCACTGGGGCGGGCGATCCAGTACGCCGCGGCCCAACGGCTCGATCACGAACTCCTGCGTTTACTGGGTGCCCCGCCTTCGCGGGGCACGACAAGAACTCCTAGCGAGGACCCATGATGACCGCGCACCGCAAGACCAACGGCGACACCGCCGCCAGTTTCGTTCGCCGCCATATCGGCCCGTCGGCGCGCGACGTCACCGCCATGCTGGAGACCGTCAGCGCGAGAAGCGTCGATGCCCTGATGGCGGAGACGCTGCCGGCCTCGATCCGGCAGGCCGCTCCGCTCGATCTCGGCAAAGCCTTCAGCGAGACCGAGGCGATCGCGCATATGGGCGAGCTGGCGCGGCAGAACCAGGTCTTCACCTCGCTGATCGGCCAAGGCTATTCCGGCACCATCCTGCCCGCGGTGATCCAGCGCAACATCCTGGAGAATCCGGCCTGGTACACGGCCTACACGCCCTACCAGCCCGAGATCAGCCAGGGCCGGCTGGAGGCGCTGTTCAACTTCCAGACCATGATCTGCGACCTCACCGGGCTCGACGTCGCCAACGCCTCGCTGCTCGACGAGGCCACCGCCGCGGCCGAGGCCATGGCGCTGGCCGAGCGGCACTCGCAGGTGAAGGCGCAAGCCTTCTTCGTCGACAAGGACGTGCATCCGCAGACGCTGGCGGTGATGCGCACCCGCGCCGAGCCGCTGGGCTGGACCCTGGTCGTCGGCGATCCCCTCACCGATCTCGACAAGTGCGACGTGCTCGGCGCGCTGCTGCAATATCCGGGCTCTTCCGGCGCGTTGCGCGACCTCCGGCCTGCGATCGCATCGTTGAAGGCCAAGGGCGCGCTCGCGATTCTCGCCGCCGACCTGCTCGCCCTCACCGTGATCGCCTCGCCGGGCGAGCTGGGGGCCGACATCGCGATTGGCTCGGCGCAGCGCTTCGGCGTGCCGATGGGTTATGGCGGACCGCACGCGGCCTATATGGCGGTGCGCGATGCGCTGAAGCGCTCGCTGCCCGGCCGCATCGTCGGCCTCTCCGTGGATTCGCGCGGCGCGCCGGCCTACCGGCTCGCGCTGCAGACCCGCGAGCAGCACATCCGCCGCGAGAAGGCGACCTCCAACATCTGCACCGCGCAGGTGCTGCTCGCCGTGATCGCCTCGATGTACGCGGTCTATCACGGCCCCGAAGGCCTCGTTCAGATCGCGCGCAACGTGCATCGCCGCGCCGCCGTGCTCGCGGCCGGCCTGCGCAAGCTCGGCTTTGCGCAGCAGTCCGACAGCTTCTTCGACACGCTCAGCGTTGACGCCGGCGCCAAGCGCGCCGAGATCGTCGCACGCGCGGCGGGCGAAAAGATCAATCTCGGCGTTGGTGAAACGGCCTTGCGCATCGCGCTCGACGAGACCACGACGCCGGCGACGGTCGAAGCGGTGTGGCGCGCGTTTGGTGGCAGTCTCGCCTATGCCGAGATCGACGCGGAGACCCGGGAGGCGCTGCCCGAAGATCTGAAGCGCAAGACCGCGTTCCTCACCCATCCGGTGTTCCATGCGCATCGCTCGGAAACCGAGATGCTGCGCTACATGCGCAAGCTCAGCGATCGCGACCTCGCGCTCGACCGCGCCATGATCCCGCTGGGGTCCTGCACCATGAAGCTGAACGCGACCACCGAGATGATGCCGCTGACCTGGCCGGAGTTCGCGACGCTGCATCCGTTCGTGCCGCGCGAGCAGGCGAGCGGCTATCACGCGCTGTTCGCGCGGCTGGAAAAATGGCTGTGCGACATCACCGGCTATGACGCGATCTCGCTGCAGCCGAATTCCGGGGCGCAAGGCGAATATGCCGGACTTTTGGCGATCCGTGGCTACCATGCCTCGCGCGGTGAGACGCACCGCAAGATCTGCCTGATCCCTTCTTCCGCCCACGGCACCAACCCGGCCTCGGCCGCGATGGCCGGCATGGACGTGGTGGTGGTCGCTTGCGAGAAGAACGGCGACGTCGACGTCAACGATCTCCGCGCCAAGGCGGAGAAGCATTCGAACGACCTCGCCGCGGTCATGATCACCTATCCCTCGACCCACGGCGTGTTCGAGGAGCACATTCGCGAGATCTGCGACATCGTGCACGGCCATGGCGGCCAGGTCTATCTCGACGGCGCCAACCTCAACGCGCAGGTCGGCCTGTCCAGGCCCGGCGACTACGGCGCCGATGTCAGCCATCTCAATCTGCACAAGACCTTCTGCATTCCGCATGGCGGTGGCGGTCCCGGCATGGGTCCGATCGGCGTCAAGGCGCATCTCGCCCCGTTCCTGCCCGGTCACCCGGCAACGAATGCTGAAGCGCCGGTCGGCCCGGTCTCGGCCGCGCCGTTCGGCTCGGCGTCGATCCTGACCATCTCCTACATCTACATCCTGATGATGGGCGGCGAAGGATTGAAGCGCGCCACCGAGATCGCGATCCTCAACGCCAATTACATCGCAGCGCGTCTCGATCCGCACTTCCCGGTGCTCTACAAGAACGAAAAGGGCCGCGTCGCCCATGAGTGCATCGTCGATCCCCGTGCGCTGAAGACGACCTCAGGCGTCACCGTGGACGACATCGCAAAGCGCCTGATCGACTACGGCTTCCACGCCCCGACCATGAGCTTCCCGGTGCCGGGCACGCTGATGATCGAGCCGACCGAATCGGAATCCAAGGCCGAGCTGGATCGTTTTTGCGACGCCATGATCGCGATCCGGAAGGAGATCGCCGAGGTCGAGGCCGGCCGCTTCAAGATCGAAGCCTCGCCGCTGCGCCACGCTCCGCACACCGTGCACGACATTGCGGATGATGCATGGAATCGCGCCTATACACGCGCAGAGGGCTGCTTCCCCGCGGGCAGCTCGCGAACCGACAAGTACTGGAGCCCGGTCGGCCGCGTCGACAACGTCTACGGCGACCGTAACCTCGTGTGCTCCTGCCCGCCGGTGAGCGACTACGCGCAAGCCGCGGAGTAAGACACGACGGAGGTCTCGTAGGGTGGGCAAAGCGCAGCGTGCCCACCTTCCGTCTCGATCAGCAAAAGATCGTGGGCACGGCGCTTGCGCGCCTTTGCCCACCCTACGGCACCGAGTGCGCCGCTAGTCTAAGGGGCAATCAACGAGCGGCTTTCCCGGTCCCAGCGCCACAACCGCTCATTGGTCAACTCGGTCCCGCCCCACCAGCGTTTGATCCGGTTATGGCGCCACATGTCATCTTCCCGGGCGAGAAGCGAACGCCCGAGTTCAGTCAGCGTGAGTTTCCATTCGCTCCTGCCGAAGTAGCGGTCCTCATTGGTGAACGCCGGATCGCCCAGCAAGAGCGGCGGCGTCGCATATCCCCCCAGTTCGATCAAAGCGTCGCGCGCGTCGTGGAGGTCGAATACATCGCGAAGAAACCTCCCGTCTTCGACCATCCGCGGGTCGGTGTGCCCCTCGTTCACATAATCCAGCAGATCCGCTTCAGTTGCACCGAGTCCCGTCACGCTGTCCGGAAGCTCTTCGAGCGCCGCGATCAGCGCCGATCGCAGTCTCGGCAGGACCGACAGATCCGTCATCAGCAGATCGAAACAGGGTTCGGGCGTTTTAGCCCGATAGGCCCGCCAAGCGCGGCTTGCCGTCACCAGATGGTTCTCGGTCACCCTGAACGCCGGCAGCTTCCACTTTGCGACGGATTCCGGAGCATAGTTCGCAACAATGTCGTCCGCATGCACAAGGCTCAGCTTGGTCGTGATTTCCCTGTAGGGGCGAAGCAGGTCCAGCAGCCAGATCAGCACCAGCTGATCATTGGGCCGGGGATCAGCCCATATCTCGATCGAGTCGAACTTCGCGCACAGCTCGAAGAAACCGATACCGCGCGTGCCGAAGCCGTCGATCGAGCCGCAGCGAGCGTGATCGAGCCAATGATCGCCGGGATTGCAATGCTTGGCCGATCGACGTTCCAGCCCCGTCAAAAGCTGCTCTTCGGAAAATAGTTTCCTCGAAATCAGACGCAAACAAAATCCAAGCGCGACGTTCGCCAAGCCCGACTCGCGAAGCACCTCTTCCGCAAAAACGTTGGTCGCCAGGATCAGATGTGACAAGACCGTCCTCTCGAGATTGGTGCGCAATACGGGAGCAACACGCGTCAGTCAGGCGCGATCAACATCCGCCTCTCGCGATCCCAGCGCCAGAGCCGTTTGTTGGTGAGAAGCGTGCCGCCCCACCAGCGGCGGATCGGGTTGTGACGGCGAAAATCATGCTCGCCGGCCAGCACCGCCTTTCCCAGATCCGTAAGGGACAATCGGGATCGCTTGTATCGCGCGTAACGGAGAGCGTCGTCATGCATGTCGAGCGTGAATGGCCCCTCGTCCAGCCCGGCTATGGCGGGCACCGGGCAGCGCGCGAGTTCATCCAGCAGCGCGCCGACTTCCCAGTAGTCGAAGACGCGCCGCTCGTTGGGTTTCTCATGGCCCGGGAAGACGTCGAAGGGCTGCACATTCCCTGGTGCGATCAACTCCAGCATTCGCGTCTCAGTCGCTCCAAGACCGGTGGTCACGCTCGGAAGCTCCGAAAGAAGATCGACGGCGCAGCGCTCGAGCTGCGGAAGCAGACGCAAGTCCGCTTCGAGGAGGTCGAACCAAGCCTGTGGCGTCGGCGCGCGATAGGCCTGCCACGCACGACGAGCCAGCTCCAGATGATCCTGCGTGAGCTTGGTAGCCGGCGGGCTCAGCTTCGCAAGTTGCTCCGGCGTGACATCACCCACGGCAAAGTCCAGGTGATGTATCAAGAGCTTGGAGACTGCCCCTTCCTCGATGCTGCAATGATCGAGCAGCCAGAGCAGCAATAGTTGTGCATTCGGCTCTGGCCCCATCCACAGTTCGGCCGAGTCGCATTCTGACAACAGGTCGATCAGTCCGCGCCCCTTGAGCCCAGACTTCTTTTCCAGGCGCCAGGCCGGCGTGTCGTCCAGCCAGTGCAGGCCGAGCGGCCGCGCGGAGAACAATGCCTGGCATTCCGCGTCGGACGGCAGCGGTCCCCAGACAAGCCGACGTTCGATCGCAATGACGAGATCGCCAAGGCCGACCTCTCGTATCGCGCCGGCGGCGGACGCATCCGCTGTCAAGATGAGCCGTGTCATGCCGGCGTCCTCACGGCCTCGTCAGGACAGGGCGGTAGCGCCACAGCCGATCGTTGGTCAGATGCGTGCCGCCCCACCAGCGATCGATCGGGTTGTGGCGGCTGAAATCTTCTTGGTGGGCCAGGACGGCCTTGCCGAATTCGGTCAGCGAGAGCCGACTGCGGAGGTAGACTTCATGCCGAGCTCCCAAATTGCCAGGGTCGATCGTGCGCAGTTCGTCGCCCAAGCCGGCTACAGCTGGCCTCGGACCAAGTGCGAGCTCTTCGAGCAACGAGCCCAGCTCGAATTCCCCGAACACATTTGTGCGCCGGTGCGAGCGCAGATGAAACAACCCATTCGTGTTCGCAAATCCTCTGGAAAGAAGCTCCAGAAATCGCATCTCTGTCGCACCAAGCCCTGTCGTGGGCAACGGCAGTTCTGCCAGCAGATCAAGCAAAGCCGGCCGCAGCATCGGCAATGCGCTGAGATCCTTGCGGAGGAGATCGACGCAGCTTTCGGGTGTCGGTTCGCAGTAGGCCCGCCACGCCGTCTCGGCAGTTTCAAACTCCCTGGCAGTGACGTTAAAGACGGGGATATGCGAGGCGGACCTTGCCAGCTCCTCGCCCGTCCGGACGATCAGATCGTCCGCCACAAGGCGCAGTTTGAGTTTTGCCGTTGGCCAGGAATAAGATCCGAGGTGATCGAGCAGCCAAATGAGTTGTAGTTGATCGGCGGGTTTCGATTCAAACCAGAGTTCAACGACATCATAAGCTTCGCAAAACTCGACCAGGGATAAATTCTTGCGGTTTCGGATGGCGCGAGGCAAGCGGATGCCCCAGTCGGACCAGTGATCACCGGATGAAAGCGTCTCCGAACGGGCCGCAAAATAGGCCGCCAGCTTTTCCGACGAAGGCAAGGGTCCCCACTGAAAGCGGAAAAAGAACGTCACCGCAATCTCGGCCAATCCTGATTTGGTGAGCTCAAATCCGGACGAACTGGTCAAGATCAGACGCTGCATCGCCCCACCCCACTGCTACGCACACACAAAACGAAACGGGCGCTGACGACGTCGGCAACTCAACGTCTTCAGCGCCCGCTCCTCGCGAAAAATCTTCGCGTTAAGTCTTACTCCTCCGCCGGCTCCTCGCCGTCGGCGTCGCGCTCCGGCGTGCCGGCGAGAATCTGCTCGGCGATCAGGCCGGAGTTCTGGCGGATCGAGGTCTCGATCTTGGCGGTGATATCGGGGTTGGCCTTCAAGAACGCTTTCGAGTTCTCGCGGCCCTGGCCGAGGCGCTGGCTGTCATAGGAGAACCAGGCGCCCGATTTCTCGACGATGCCGGCCTTGACGCCGAGATCGAGGATCTCGCCCATCTTGGAGACGCCCTCGCCGTACATGATGTCGAACTCGACCTGCTTGAAAGGCGGCGCCAGCTTGTTCTTCACCACCTTGACGCGCGTGGTGTTGCCGACCACTTCGTCGCGCTCCTTGATCGCGCCGATGCGGCGGATGTCGAGGCGGACGGAGGCGTAGAACTTCAGCGCGTTGCCGCCGGTGGTGGTTTCCGGCGAGCCGTACATCACGCCGATCTTCATGCGGATCTGGTTGATGAAGATCACCATGGTGTTGGATTTGTTGATGGAGGCCGTGAGCTTACGCAGCGCCTGGCTCATCAAACGGGCCTGCAGGCCCGGCAGCGCATCGCCCATCTCGCCTTCGAGCTCGGCCTTCGGCACCAGCGCTGCGACCGAATCGATCACCAGCACGTCGACCGCGCCCGAGCGCACCAGCGTGTCGCAGATCTCCAGCGCCTGCTCGCCGGTGTCGGGCTGCGAGATCAGGAGCTCGTCGATGTTGACCCCAAGCTTCCTCGCATAGACCGGGTCGAGCGCGTGCTCGGCGTCGATGAAGGCGCAGATGCCGCCCTTCTTCTGCGCTTCCGCCACCGTGTGCAGCGCCAGCGTGGTCTTACCCGAGGATTCCGGCCCGTAGATCTCGACGATGCGCCCCTTGGGCAGGCCGCCGATGCCGAGCGCGATATCGAGCCCGAGCGAGCCCGACGACACCGCCTCGACGTCCATGGAGCGGTCGTTCTTGCCCAGCTTCATCACCGAGCCCTTGCCGAACTGTCGCTCGATCTGGGAGAGCGCGGCGGCCAGAGCTTTACTCTTGTCCATGGAAGATCCTTCGACGATACGCAGGGCAGTTGCGGACATTGGGTCGTGCTCCTTATGGCGAGGATTCGCGTGAGGGACAAACGGTTGCGAGGCGGCTCGGCGATAAAAGCAATGTACCCTATTTGTTCCTTGTTCGCAATATGTTCTTTTGCGGATTTGGGGCTGTCCGCATTTTGCCCGAGTGTCCCCAGTTGAATTTCGGGGTTTCCTCATTTCCGGCGAGCTTTACCGGCCGGCGACAGCGCGATAATGATTCATCATTCAACCTCTGGGGGAATTATGAAGCACGTTCTTACTTTGGCTATGGTCCTCGTCGCGTCTCCGGCCCTGGCAGCGCCGCCGTATGCTTGCCACCATGATCCGGTCTGCCAGGCCAAGCGTGATGGCATTTCGGTGCAGGAAGCCAAGCGGCGGGAGAGTGGCGCCGAACCTAGCAACAGTTCTCCACATGCCCTGGCCTGCATGAAGAAGTACGGCTTCACCTACGCGGAGTGGCGCGCGTACACGGTACCCGCATCGAAGGCGGAGCCGTATCGTCGATGCCGAGACGGTCGAGGATAAGGGCCCGGAGGGAGGCCGCCTCAGTTGGCGGCCTCTTTCCTTGGATCAATCCCGAGGCGCTTCTTTTGGTGTGTCCGGGTTGGGCCAGTATGCGGATCTGGAGCCCTCCGCCCCATTCCCCTTATGCGCACAAGTGAACAGACGCCGCGCCGTCCCTGCTCCCTAATGGACCATCACCGCACGGATCGTGGCAGCTGACGGTGACGCGAACGCCGACCGCGCTCCCGCCTTCCACGCACGGAGAGGAGCGTGCCATGTTCAAGCGGCGACGTTTCAAGCAGCAACTGACGCTCCAGGACCGGCTCACCGCGTGGGTCAAGCAGGTCAAAGACGACGCCGCAAAGCTGCCGCCCGGCCCTGAACGGGATGCCTTGCTGAAAAAGGCGCGCCAGGCCGAACTGGCCAATCATCTGCACGACTGGGTCAAATCCCCCGGGCTGCAACCGCCGAAATAGCGGAGCGGCCGTGACGTTCTTGTCCGACCGAAGCGGACGCGGATCGGAAGACGCGGCCGCCGGTCGCCGTCATAATTCCGCAATCCTGCGGCACCGAACCTTTTCGCGGTCTCCGGCCTTCTTCAGGACGAGAACCGCAACTTCCGGGGACATCCGTCATGACGGACAACGAGCACCGCGAAACGATCAGGCGCCATCCGCTGCGGGAGGCGGCGCGGGAGGAATTGGTCAAGTTCGAGCGCAAGGAAAACGAGTTCCGCAAGAAGGATCGCGAAGAGCGCGCCAGCGAGCTCCGGCTTCCCCTCGCCGGGATCAAGATCCACTAAGGCCTGCCGCCGCGCATCAGAGGTGCCTAAACACCACTGACGGCACTGAAAAACCAGGGGAATTTCCCTGCTGCCTACTGTGCATGGGGTTGTTTTGCGGTTTTTGAAAGTGGCGGCCTGCCTACAGCAGCGCCAGCAGCACGAGGCCGATCACCAGCACGACGAAGCCAGCCGCTGTCGCGGCGGCGAATGACCGCTCAACGTTATCCATGATGCCACCCCATGGCCGGCGTGCCACGTTTCCCCCATGGCTGCGCCGAACGGGATGAAATCTTGCCGATGGGTGTGTCCGCAGTTGTGCGAGCGGATGTCGAAATTGGGACGGGTGCGGGGCCAGTCTGCGGCCCGAGGCGCGAAATCCGCCGCCTGTCAGGCTGTCGTAAGGGGAGCCCGCTAGGGTGTTGCGGCTATGGTGTTGCAGCCCAGCACCTCAGCCTCCAATAACTGCTCGCCCCGCTTGGCTCTTCCCAGGCGGGGCTTTTTCATGCGAGCCGGCGGCTTGGCGAATCGCCCTCGTCCCGCGTCAGGCGCAGCGCGAAAGCGCGGATCGCGGGCGCAGCCAACAACACGATCGGCAGCATCGTGGCCCAGGCGATCAGCCACGACACCATCCAGTGTGCGAAGAAGCTCATCGCGGCGTCCGCAGGAAAGCTGGCGATCCCCGCTGCGACCAGCGAGG
>RXJC01000242.1 GCA_003963435.1 Bradyrhizobiaceae bacterium
GGGTGTCGGCGGCGAATTGCGGGCGCTGCCGCTCGATTGCCTCCATCAGCCCGCGCGCGTTGTCGCTGCTGCGCAGGCCCGGCTCCCACGAGCAGGTCGTGGCGTGAAACACCGTGGTGATGCCGTTGCTGATCGCCTGGCGGTCGCTGTCCGCGAGCGCGACGTCGATCGGAAAGTCGACGCCGGCGCGCGGCATCATCTGCCGCTCGAAGGCATCGCCATGGAGATCGACGATGCCGGGCAGCACCAGCAGGTTGCGTGCGTCGATCGCCAGCCGCGTCCGGCCGCGCGAGGCGTCCACCTCGGCAATGTCTTGTCCGGACACCGCCAACGATGTTTCGACGAGCTCGGCGCCGATCAGAGCCTGGCCGCCTTCAAGGAAAATGTCTGTCACGCGACCGCGCTTCGTTTGCTGGTAGGGAGAGTTGCTCGTGCTTCGTATGCCGCAAGAAAATCTTCAATCCCGAGCTTGCGGAAATCGGGCAGGGCCTCACGCAATTTGTCGTGATCCCAGTCCCACCAGGCCAGCTTCGCGAGCCGTCCGGCGATCTCTTCCGAGAACCGCCGCCGCACGATGCGGGCCGGATTGCCGGCGACGATGGTGTAGGCCGGCACGTCCTTGGTGACGATGGCACCCGCCGCGATCACCGCGCCGGTGCCGATGTTGCGGCCCGGCAGCACGACCGCGCCATGGCCGATCCAGACGTCGTGGCCGATATGGACGTGATGCTGGCGCCGCCAGTCGAAGAACTCGGTATCGTCGCTCTCGCCTTCGAAATAGGCGCTGGAGCGGTAGGTGAAATGCGCCTGGGTCGCGCGCTGCATCGGATGGTTGCCGGGATTGATTCGCGTCATCGCCGCGATCGAGCAGAACTTCCCGATGGTCGTGTAGGTGATCTGGGAATCGTTCACGACATAGGAGTAATCGCCCATCGCGACCTCATGCAGGATCGTGCGCGCGCCGACCTCGGTATAGGCGCCGAGCCTGGTCTCGTGCAGCTTGGCCGAGGGATCGACGGTCGGCTGAACTGAAAGAGCTTTGCTGGCCATGTTGGATCCGAACTGCGGGGGGCGGGCGTTCCTCTTCAAGCGGCTCGATGACAGTGTCATGACGCGGAGATGACAGGGGATGGGCTGTGTAGGATCGCCGCACTGCAACGCGCCTGTCACACAAGTGTTAAGGGTCGGCGTTAGCGGTTGGCTCCAGTTAATCTGGAGCCGTGCATGCTTGTGGTGGATGGTCTGACGTGTCGCTTCGGCGCGAAAGCCGCGGTGGACGATGCTTCGTTTCAAATCTCCCCCGGCGGCTTCGTCGGCGTGATCGGGCGGTCCGGCGCTGGCAAGTCGACCCTGCTGCGGAGCATCAACCGCCTGGTGACGCCGACGGACGGCCGCATCCTGTTCGACGGCGTCGACGTCACCGCGCTGCGCGGCAGGGAGCTGCGGCAGTGGCGGGCGCGCTCGGCGATGATCTTCCAGCAGTTCAACCTGGTCGGCCGGCTCGACGTTCTCACCAACGTCCTGATGGGACGGCTTGCGACCATGCCCGCCTGGCGCTCGCTGTCGCAGATCTGGCCCGAGCAGGACAAGGCGCTGGCGATGTCCGCGCTCGAGCAGTTCGACATCGCCCCGCTCGCCGCCCAGCGCGCCGACCAGCTCTCCGGCGGCCAGCAGCAGCGCGTCGCGATCGCCCGTGCGCTGGTGCAGCAGCCCGACATCATTCTCGCCGACGAGCCGATCGCCTCGCTCGATCCGCGCAACACCAAGATCGTGATGGACGCGCTTTTGCGGATCAACAAGCATTTCGGCATCACCGTGCTCTGCAATTTGCATTCGCTCGATCTCGCCCGCAGCTATTGCGATCGTCTGATCGGCATGGCGCAGGGACGCGTCGTCTTCGACGGCGCGCCGTCCGAGCTGACCGACCACGTCGCGCGCGAGCTCTACGATCTCGAGGCCGCCGAAGTCATGGGCGGCATTCCCGTCCCGGGGCCCGAGGGCGTTCCGGCGCTCGGAACGGCCGCGGCCGCCTGAGCCGCGCCGCACCTGTTGCGTTGCAAGTCTTCGTTACAAGTCTTTGCGTCAACCGACCCCAACCGATGAAGAGGGTAACATGATCACTCGCAGATTAGTCCTTGCCGGCGCCGCCGTGCTCGCATTCGCCGGATCCGCTTCCGCCGAAGACTGGAAGACGAAATATCCGGAAATCACCTTCGCGGTGATCCCGGCCGAGAACGGATCGGGAGTGACCGAGCGCTACGGGCCCTTCGTCAACTATCTGTCGAAGGAGCTCGGCGTGAAGGTGACCCTCCGCGTCGCCAACGACTACGCGGCCGTCATCGAGGGCCAGCGCGCCGGCAACATTCACATCGGCTACTACGGCCCGGCGTCGTTCTCGCGCGCCCGCCTCACCGGCGTGAAGACCGACGCCTTCGTGATCGACGTCAACTCCGACGGCTCGAAGGGCTACTATTCGGTGTTCTACGTGCTGGCGAAGTCGCCGTACCAGAAGGTCGAGGATCTCAAGGGCAAGAATCTCGGCCTGGTCGATCCGAACTCGACCTCGGGCAACAACATGCCCCGCTTCAAGCTGAACCAGATGGGTGTCGATCCCGACGCTTACTTCTCCAAGGTGGTGTTCACCGGCAGCCACGAGAACGCCGTGCTGGCGCTCGCCCAGGGCACGGTCGACGTCGCCGCCAATTGGTGGAACGCCGACGACGATTCCAACCTGACCCGCATGCTCAAAAAGGGCATGGTGAAGTCGGCTGACGGCACCGTGATGAAGAAGGAGGACTTCCGCATCATCGTGAAGTCCGACCTCATCATCAACTCGCCCTATGCCTATCTGAGCAATCTGCCCGACGAGATGAAGGCCGCGATCAAGAAGGCGTTCCTCGAGGCGGCGAAGAAGGACCCCGAGGCGTTCAGCAAGCTCTCCGACGGCAAGAACAAGCCCTGGGAGCCGATCACCAACGAAGACTACAACAAGACCATCGAGCTGATTAAGTTCGTCGACAATCTGCGTAAGAAGGCGTCCTGAGCTCGTCGGGACGATGCACTGGAGCCGGGTCTTGGACCCGGCTCTTTTTCTTGATGGACCTGCGCCCTCGAACACATGACGATTGCGGTTTCGATCCTCCCTGAGCATCAGCTTGCCGCCTTGAACGGCGCTTACCGCAAGGCGGTTGCGCGCAAGCGGCTGCGGCTGCTGGCCGGCTTTGCCTTGTTCGTCGCCGCGCTGATCGTGGCGTCGATCGGTGCCGAGGTTAACCTGCGCACGCTGTTCACATATTTCGGCAATTTCATCAGCTATTTCGACCGCATCCTCACGCTCGACAGCGGTCAGCGGGTCTGGACCGATGCCGGCGAGTGGTTCTGGGGCTGGCATAAATGGCTGAAGATGCTGGGCGAGACCCTGCTCATAAGCTATGTCGGCACGCTGGTCGGCGCGACTTTGGCGTTTTGCCTGAATTTCTTCGCGGCCGAGAACACCTCGCCCGCGCCCTGGCTGCGCTTCACGGTGCGGCGCCTGCTCGAATTCGCGCGCACCGTCCCCGGCATCGTGTTCGCGCTGATCTTCGTCATCGCCTTCGGGCTCGGCCCGATGGCGGGCGTGCTCGCGATCGCGATCCACTCCACCGGCGCGCTCGGAAAATTGTTCTCGGAGATCGTCGAGAATGCCGACATGAAGCCGGTCGAGGGCATCCGCTCGACCGGCGCGAGCTGGCTGTCCTGCATGCGGTTTGCGGTGGTGCCGCAGGTGACCGCGGGCTATGCCAGCTATGCGCTGCTGCGCTTCGAGATCAACGTGCGCGAGGCCTCCGTGATGGGCTTCGTCGGCGCCGGCGGCATCGGCCAGGAGCTCGTCGTCGCCATCCGCAAGTTCTACTATTCGGACGTCAGCGCCATCCTGCTCACCATCATCGTCACGGTGTTCATCATCGACATCGCCACCGGCTGGCTGCGCGGCCGCCTGTTCGGCAAGGAGGCGCGGACGTGACGCCGCACGAGGTCGACCCGCGCGAGCTTCGCGCGCGCTATCCGGACGTGTTCGACCGGCCGGCCTCGGCGCGGCTCGCCATGCCCGCGATGATCGTCGCGGCATTCGCGATCCTCATCTACGGCCTGGTCGATCTCGACTTCTCGCCGTCGCGATTCCTGTCGGGCCTCAGCCAGCTCGGCTGGATCACGTTGATGATGATCCCGCCCGATCCCGGCTCCTCCTTGCCGATCTATTTGAAGGCGCTCGGCGAGACGCTGTCGATCGCGCTGCTCGGCACCACGCTGGCCGCCGTCTTCGCGCTGCCGGTCA
Source organism: Bradyrhizobiaceae bacterium (assembly GCA_003963435.1). Classification (GTDB taxonomy): domain Bacteria; phylum Pseudomonadota; class Alphaproteobacteria; order Rhizobiales; family Xanthobacteraceae; genus Bradyrhizobium. Next base: position 4,316 of record RXJC01000242.1, read on the forward strand.
GCCTGCTCGCTGCGCGCAACATCGTGCCGTCGAAGATCCTGCGCTTTCCAGTCCGCCGCTTTCTCGATTCGATCCGCGGCGTCGACACGCTGATCTGGGCGCTGGTGTGGATCAATGTCGTCGGGCTCGGCCCGTTCGCCGGCGTGCTCGCCATCGCGGTGTCGGATTTCGGCGCCTTCGGCAAATTGTTCTCGGAGGCGATCGAGGGTGCCGACCAGAAGCAGGTCGAAGGTATCCGCGCATCCGGCGGCAGTGCGTTGCACGAGATCCGGTTCGGCCTGTTGCCGCAGGTGCTGCCTGTCATCGCCGGCCAGGTTCTCTACTTCATCGAATCCAACACCCGCTCGGCCACCATCATCGGCATCGTCGGCGCCGGCGGCATCGGCCTCCAGCTCGCCGAGCAGATACGGGTGCTGGAATGGCAGAAAGTGTCGTTCCTGATCCTGATGATCCTGGTCGCCGTCGCCGCGATCGATTTCGTCTCCGGCAAGCTGCGCTTTGCGATCATTGGGCGCAGGGCGGTGGCCTGAGTCCTCTTCCCTTCTCCCCTTGTGGGAGAAGGTGGCGCGAAGCGCCGGATGAGGGGGTCTCTCCACGCATTCGAATCAGAGTGAGCTTGTGGAGAGAACCCCTCACCCGTCTCGCCGCTCCGCGGCGAGCCACCCTCTCCCACAAGGGGCGAGGGAAAGAACCTACGACTCCACCAGAAACTCCACCCGCTCCGCCGCGAAGCGCGAGTGCTTGGTCATCAGCGGCTTGCCGTCGAGATCGTGGTCGGTGGCGTCGACCACCAGGATCGGGCGTCCCAGCGCGAGATCGAGGCGGGCCGCGTCGGTGGCGTCGACGATGCCGGCGGTGATCCGGGTCGCGCCGCGACGGTAGTCGCGCACGCCATAGTGCGCGAACAGCTTTGTCATCGAGCGGGTTGCTGCGAACACCGTGCCCGCATCCGGAAACGACTCCGCCGACAGCCAGCTGGTGGACACGCAGATCGGCGTGCGGTCGGCGAGGCGAATCGCCTCGATCCGCACCAGGGGCGCGCCGGCTTTCAAGCCCAGCTCGCGCGCCAGCTCGCGGGTGGCGACATCCTCGGTCGCCTCGATCAACTGACCGCGCGGCTCGCGGCCGCCCGCACCCACGATCTCGGAGAAGCGCGTGCGCGAGCGCAGGGGATAGGCGAGTTTCTGTGCCTCTACATAGGTTCCGCTGCCGCGCTCGGCGCGCACCAGGCCGCGCTCGGCAAGGGCGGCCAGCGCGCGCCGCACGGTGTGGCGGTTGACGCGATAGGTCTCGGCGATCTCCATCTCGCCCGGCAATTTGTCGCCGGCAGCAAAGCGGCCGTCGGCGATGCCGCGCTCGATGCCATCCGCAACGAGGCGCCACAGCGCAACGCCGGACGACGCAGTGTCTTGCATGCTCATATCGCCGGTCAGCCTAGCCCAGAAATCACGGCCTTGTCACGAAACAGTCATGGCGCTCCCGTATGAAGTTGTCTATTATCATAGACAACTTCGGTGCGGCAAGTTTGTCGAGCAATTCGGGGACCAAGGTGACCCAGCACAACGACCAGCAAGCCCAGCGCAAGGCCGCCATGGCCGTGCTGGCGCACGCGGAGGCGGGCGAGATCGCCGCCCGCCTCCGCGACTTGGCCCTGGATTTGGCGCTTCCGGACCATCAGGATCTGCGCGCGCCGGAAAACGGCCTGGTCATGCTGCGCGGCCGTGCGGGCGGCGACGGTGCGCCGTTCAACCTTGGCGAAGCCACGGTGTCGCGCGCGGCCGTGCGGCTTGCGGGCGGCGAGGTCGGCTTCGGCTACACCCTCGGGCGCGACGGTGAGAAGGCGCGGCTGATCGCCCTGTGCGACGCGCTGGTGCAATCCCTGGACTTTGGCGCGGCCGTCGAGCGGGACGTAATCGCGCCGTTGCGCGAGCAGCTTATGATTCGCCGCAAGCAGGCGGCGGCCGAGACCGCCGCCACGAAGGTTGATTTCTACACCATGGTGCGCGGTGAGGGGTGAGATCATGACCACGATTGCGGAACTGCCGCCGGGTTTCGCCGACAAGGTGCTGTCGGCGCAATCGACCTTTCGCTCGGTGATGGACGCGATGGCGCGGCCCGGCTCGGTCCAGCGCATCGTGCCGGGCGCGGGATCGCCCGATACGATGATGCGCGGCACCGCCGCGATCGCGCTGACGCTGTTCGACCACGATACGCCGATCTGGCTCGATGCGCGGATGGCGGAAAGGCCGGACGTGGTGAAGTGGCTCAAGTTCCACACCGGTGCGCCGGTGGTGCGGGACACGTCGATCGCGAGTTTCGCGCTGATCAGCGACGGCGCCTTGCTGCCCGCGCTCGAGCGCTTCGCGCTCGGCACCAGCGAATATCCGGATCGCTCGACCACATTGATCCTTCAGGTCGAGCGCCTGGACGCGGGCCACAGCTTCGAGCTGCGCGGCCCGGGCATCGACGGCGCCGCGACGCTGC
>RXJC01000132.1 GCA_003963435.1 Bradyrhizobiaceae bacterium
CGGGCGCTGGCCGACCTTGATGGTCTTGGTCACGGTCCAGCTGTCGGTGTCGATCACCGAGACCGTGTTGCTCTTCTCGTTCGAGACATAGGCGATGAAGGCATGCGCGGGCGCCACCGCCAGCGCCAGTCCGGAGAGAAGCCCCACACGCCACATGCGCAACATCCAAGTCCTCACTTTAATGTCCTCACTTCAGCTTGCATTTGCTCTCCGGACGATCGTAGCCGAGCGTGTCGAGCTCGGAGACCTGGTGCAGGAATCCTTCCTGCGGCGACACCGACACCACCATGCGGCCGTCGACCAGGAGGATCGGCTGGCGCAGCTGCAGGTTCCAGTCCCGCAGGGTCAGTCGCGTGCCCTTGAAGGCGGCGACCGAGAAGTCCGGGCCCTTGATGAAGTCGGTGACTTTCTTGACGTCGCCGGAATTGGTGCGCGAAGTGGCTTCGCCGATCATGCGGGCGGCGGTCCAGGCCTGCATGTCGAGCGCCGTCATGCGCCGCGAGTTCAGCTTCATGAAGCGGTTCTGCATCTGGATCGCGCCCCATTGGTCCTGTGATGCGTCCCAACTGCGCGGCACGAGCCCGGCCGAGCCTGCAACAGGCCTGGGATCCCAGGTGCGGTAGGGCAGGTAGGCGCCGAACACCTCGCTCTCGTCAGCGGCGACCAGCACGTCGTAAGCGGGCGCACCTTGCGTGAACACCGGCATCTGCCGCTGGATCAGCGTGACCCCGCTATCGGTGCGCCGCGCGCCGCCCTTATCTTCGAAAGTCTTCTCCTGCACGATCTTGGCGCCGAAGCGGGTGGCGGTGCGTCGGAGCGCGTCCGCGAACAGCTTGTCCTCGTCGTGTGAGCCGACCACCAGCAGCCAGCGCGACCACTTCTTCCAGACGAGATATTGGCCGAGCGCATCGGCCAGCATCGCACGGGTCGGCGCGGTGTGGATCACATTGGCGCGGCAATCGGCCTCGCGCAGCCGCTCGTCGATCGCGCCCGCATTGAACAGCAGCGTGCCGCGCTCGCGCAGGGCGTCCGAGACTTTCAGCAGCGCGTCGGCCGGCAAATCGGTGATAATGAAGCCGTTCTTCTCCGCAAGCGCGGTGGCGGCCTGCACCGGGTCTTCGCCCTGCCTGATGCGGCGCTCCTCCAGCGTAAAGCGCTGGCCGAGGAATTTGCCGGTGGTATTGTTGTCCTCGATTGCAAGGCGCGCCCCGGCGACGCCGTCATTCTCCGCAGGGAGATCGACCAGCGACAGCGTCGATCGGGTCCCGGCGACGCCGAGATAGCCGATGCCGATCAGGGCAGGCTCCGCCGCGAGCGCGCTCGTCGCAGCAAGACCAAAGCCGATCAGACAGGCCAACCATCGGATCATGTTTCCTCCAGACGATCTCCCCGGCTTGACCGCCGGTAGAGAATTGTCTCTGCTTCAAGCATGACCAATTTGTCAGGGCATGCAACCCCGCATTTCGTCCCCGCGCGTGCGAGAGGCGGAATCACGATCATGCGAGCATTGATGGTGATCGCCGCTTTGCTGTTGACGACCTCGCTCGCACGCGCCGATCCACCGAAGCTGGCCGTATTCGATTTCGAGCTGATCGACACCAGCCTGCCGGGCGAATTCTACGGCTCGAAGCCGGAGGAGGCGCGGCTCCTGCTCATCAGTGAGCAGCTGCGCAAGGAACTGACGGAGTCCGGCAAGTTCCAGGTGCTCGACATCGCGCCGGTCAGGGACGCCGCCCGTCACGCGAACTTACAGGCCTGCGGCGGCTGCGATCTCAAGCTCGCCGGGCAGCTGGGAGCAGACCTCGAGATCACCGGCATGGTGCAGAAGGTCTCGAATCTGATCATCAACCTCAACATCTATCTGCGTGACGTGAAGTCCGGCGCCATGATCATGGCCGCGAGCGCCGACATGCGCGGCAACACCGACGAAGCCTGGACCCGCACGATGAGCTATCTGATCCGCAACAGGCTCTTGGCGCCGAATTACGGCAAGCGGGAGTAGCATATTCTCCAAGCGAATTGGGAATCGTAGGGTGGGCAAAGGCGCAACGCGCCGTGCCCACGATCAATCAACGATTCGAGAGAAATCGTGGGCACGCTTCGCTTTGCCCACCCTACGAGACTACGAGCGTCCCCGCCGAATCCCCCTCTCCGCGCAAGCGGGGCGAGGGAGAAGATCACCCCTTCAATCGATCCGCATGCCAGTGCAGATGATCGCCCATGAAGGTCGAGATGAAGTAATAGCTGTGATCGTAGCCCGCCTGACGCCGCAGCGTCAGCGGGATGCCCGCCTTGGTGCAGGCGGCTTCGAGCAGCTCGGGCCTCAGCTGCTCCTTCAGGAAATTGTCGGCCTCGCCGACATCGACCAGGAATCCGGAAAACTTGGCGCCGTCCTCGATCAGGGCCACGGTGTCGTGGCCGCGCCAGGCGTCCTTGTTCGGCCCGAGATAGCCGGTCAGCGCCTTGGTGCCCCAGGGCACCAGCGAAGGCGCCACGATCGGCGCGAATGCGCTGGCGGCGCGGTAGCGGTGCGGGTTGCGCAGCGCCACCGTCAGCGCGCCGTGTCCGCCCATGGAATGGCCCATGATCGACTGCCGCTTGGCATCGACGGGAAAATTTCCCGCGACCAGCTTGGGCAGCTCGTCGGTGACATAGCTCCACATCCGGTAGTTGCGCGCGAACGGCTCTTGCGTCGCGTCAACATAGAAGCCGGCCCCTAAGCCAAAATCATAGGCATTGTTGGTATCACCGGGAACATCGGGCCCGCGTGGCGAGGTGTCCGGCGCAACGAAGATCAGGCCGAGCTCGGCGCAGGCTTTGCGGAATTCGCCTTTCTCGGTGACGTTGGCATGGGTGCAGGTGAGCCCGGACAGATACCAGACCACCGGCAGCTTGGCGCCGTCGGCATGCGGGGGGACATAGACCGAGAATACCATGTCGGTTCCGGTCGCCTGGCTGGCATGGCGATAGACACCCTGCACCCCGCCGTAGGATTTGTTGGTCGAGACAGTCTGAATCGTCATGCCTTCACTCCGTGGCATCTCACCACATCAATGTAGCAACGCTTGTGTGACCGAAATTTGTGGCGTCGTCAGGCGACGCCGCTGTCGATCGCCAGCCGCACCAGCTCGACCGAGGTCTTTACCCCGAGCTTCTGGCGCATGATGGACGAGGTATTGGCGACCGTCTTGTACGACGATTGCACCAGCCAGGCGATCTCCGACAGGCTCTTGCCGGCGCTGAGCAGCCGCAAAATCTCCATCTCGCGCGCATTCAGCTTGGACAGCGGGCTTTGCGCCAGGGTCGGCCCCGCAAAAGCGATGCTGCGCGCGATCGCGCTCGGCAGGTACGTGCCGCCGCCGCCGACGGCGCGGATCGCCTCGACGAGGTCGTCGGGATCGCCGGTCTTGGAGACGTAGCCCTTGGCGCCGCATTCGATCGCCCGCGCGGCAAAGGCCGGGTCGTCGTTCATGCTGAACATGATGATGCGGGCCTCGGGCGCGCGCTCGAGGATGCGGCGGGCCAGCTCGAATCCGGAGACGGTCGGCAGATTGATGTCGATGATGCAGAGGTCGGGGCGCTCGACGATGAAGACGCACTCGCCGTCTTCGGCGTCGGCGGCCTCCAGAATCTCGATCTCGCCCTCGTCGGCCAGCACGGCACGGCAGCCGGAGGCTACAATGGGATGATCGTCGACGATCAGAATGCGCATAGGCGTTTCCTTGTGACAGCGCCGGCCTGTTGTCGCGCCGCATGATACCGAACATGGAGCCGCGCGCGTCTCCTGTCGCCTCATGCAACCCAGCCTGGATTGCTGTACGCTTCCGATTAGATATCGGTCGCTTCGCCCCTGTCAACGTCATCGGGCAGGGGCGGGCAGAGCTTCGCGAGGCACGAGCGACACCCATGTGGCAAAATCTATCCTTGCGCGGGCGCATCAACCTGCTGCTGGCGCTGCTGCTGGCATTGGGGCTCGCCGTCAATATCGGCCGCCAGGTCGCGGAGGCAGGCCCCCGCGTGCAGGCCGAGGACCAGAGCGTGATCCGCCTCGCGCGCGAGTTCATCGAGATGATCGTGGCCGATCTCAACGAGGCGCCCGATCCGGATGCCAGGCTGAACCGGATCGCGCGCGACCTCAGCCGTCTGCGCCATGTCAGCATCACGCTCCGGGATGCCGGCGGCAATCCGCGGACGCAGCCCCGGCTCGACACCGATGCCGACACGCGCGGACCGCCGGCCTGGTTCGTCAGCCTGGTTCATCCCGAGCAGACCGCGGTGAGCGTGCCGGTCTCGATCCACGGCAGGCCCGGCTCGCTCCTGATCACCTCGCATCCCGATGACGAGATCGCCGAGATCTGGGACGGCATCGTGACCCAGCTCGAGGTCGGCTCGGTGATCGCGCTGGTGCTGTTTTTCCTGATGATGAACGTGGTCGGCCGGGCGCTGGCACCGCTGCAGTCGCTGGCCGAGGCCATGGGGAAGCTCGAAGACGGACACTACGAGGCCCGTGTCGTACCGGGCGGCGCGCCGGAACTCGCCGCGATCTGCACCAGGCTCAACCATTTGGCCGCAACGCTTCATGAGGCGGTCGAGGACAAGCGGCGCCTCGCCGAGCGGGCGGTGTCGCTTCAGGATATCGAGCGCAAGGAGATCGCGCGCGAACTCCACGACGAGTTCGGGCCGTATCTGTTCTCGCTACGCGCGCATGCGAGCGCGCTGGCGAAGCAGGCGGATGGACGCATCCCGAGTGCGGATGCCGTGCGAAAACATGGCAGCGCCATGCTGGAGCAGATCAACGCGCTCCAGCAGTTCAATCGCCGCGTGCTGGAGCGCCTCCGCCCCGTCGGTCTTGCCGAGCTCGGCCTGCGCCAGGCGCTGGAATCGCTGTCGCGGCTGTGGCGGGAATCGCATCCCGATGTCGCGATCAAGACGTCGATCTCACCCGCGCTGGGCGCGACGGGCGAGACCGCCGATCTCACCATCTACCGCATCGTGCAGGAGGCGCTCACCAACGTGTTCCGCCACGCCGGCGCGACCTCGGTCGATGTCGTCATCGAGCCGGCGGAGCAAATGGCGCAGGATGGCCGCATTTGCGCCCGGGTGCGGATCAGCGACAACGGCCGCGGCATGGAGCCGGGCCAGAAGCTCGGCTTCGGCCTCGTCGGCATGCGCGAGCGGATTCTGGCGCTGGGCGGCACCCTTAACGTCGTCTCCGGCGCCGGCGGCTTGACCGTGGAAGCGCTGGTTCCGACCGCGGCCGCCTGATCGCGCCCGAAGCGATCGGGAATAATTCCCGATTTGGTCGGGAAAACGGGTGCGGATTTTGCCCGACCTTTTGTGGCTGGCGGACCCATTGCGGCCGAATAAACTCGTCCGGACCAATCGGCGAAAATCAAAACAGCCGGTGGTTGCGGATGGGAAAGCGGGGATGGGTAGGGTTCTTTCGTTCAAGCGTCGTTGGCTGATGGCCTCGGTGTCGACCGGGCTGATCTCCGGGGTGGTCTTCGCGAGTCCCGCCGGGGCCGCGCAGGACGAGGAGACCAACGTCCAGAACCTGCCGCCGGTCGAAGTGGCGGCGCCGCCGTCGGTGGCAAGGCGGACCGCGCCGACGCGGCCGGTCGCGCGCATCGGCGCCGCGTCGTCCGCCAGTCCCCGGACACGCATCTATGTCTATCCGACCGCGCCGGGCACCGGCAGAGGTCTCGATGTCGACAAGGTCCCGTCGGCGATCAACGCCGTCGATGCCAGCCAGATCAAGCGCACCGGCTCGCTGAACGTCACCGACGCGCTGCGCGACAACATCGCCGGCATCAACATCACCGAGGTCACCGGCAATCCGTTCCAGCCCGATGTCGAATTCCGCGGCTTCGTCGCCTCGCCCGTGACCGGCACGCCGCAAGGCCTTGCCGTGTATCAGAACGGCGTCCGCATCAACGAATCCTTCTCGGACGCCGTCAACTGGGACCTGATCCCGACCGCCGCGATCAGGTCGGTGACGCTGGTGACAAACAATCCGGCCTTCGGCCTCAACGCTCTCGGCGGCGCGATCAATCTGCAGATGAAGGACGGTTTTACCTATCAGGGCGCCGAGATCGACGTGATGGGCGGCTCGTTCGGCCGCATCCAGGGCTCGGCGCAATGGGGCAAGCAGGTCGACAAGAACTACGGCGTCTATGCCGCGCTCGAAGGCCTGCGCGACAACGGCTTCCGCAATTTCTCGGAATCGACCGTGCGGCGCTTCTACGGCGACGTCGGCTACAAGGCCGGCGACAGCGAATTCCACGCCAATATGGGCGTCGCCAAGAACGATTTCGGCGCCAGCGCCACCGTTCCCGCCGAGTTGCTCGACAAATATTGGGGTGCGACCTACACCACGCCGCAGACCACGTCCAACCGCGTCGGCTATCTCAACCTGACCGGCAAGGCCGATGCGACGCCGACCTGGACGCTGGAAGGCGCCGCGCATGTCCGCAGGTACGAGCAGAAGCTCGTCGATGGCAATCCGACCGACGCGCAGGAATGCGCCATCGTAGGCCTGCTGTGCTTCGGTGACGACACGACGCCGGCCAACGGCACCAACGGCGCGCAGCTGGTCAATCCGTATCCGCTCGGAACCATCCTCGGCGAGATCGACCGCAGTACGATCCGTTCCACCAGTTTCGGCGTGTCGGGACAGGCCACCAACACCGATCAATTGTTCGGTCACGACAACCGCTTCGTGATGGGCGCGAGCTATGACGCCGGCGTCACGCGCTACAACGCCACCGCCGAAATCGGCTCGATCGGGGAAAACTACGTCGTCAGCGGCAGTGGCGTCTTCCTGGGGCCGACCGGTCAGCCGACGACGGTCGCCGGTCCCGTCTCGCTGCGGACCGTCAACCAATATAACGGCCTCTATGCGATGGATACGTTCAACGTCACGGATGCCTTCGCCCTCACCGGCGGCGGCCGTTTCAACGTGGCGCGCATCT
>RXJC01000542.1 GCA_003963435.1 Bradyrhizobiaceae bacterium
TCGAGGTGGACCAGCCCATGACATGGTCGCCGACGAAATTGAACTTTCGCTCCGGCCAGGCGAACGCCAGGTGATTGGCGGTGTGCCCCGGCGTCGCCACGGCCTCGAGCCGCCAGCCGTCGCCTTCGACGACGTCGCCATGCGCGACGTTGACGTCGGGTGCAAAATCGCGGTCCGCGCCGGATTCCGGATTGTGCTTCTCGCTCTCGAAACGCGGGCGCGAGGCGCGGTGCGGGCCTTCGGCATAGACCGGCGCCCCCGTCGCCTGCTTGATCCGAGCGGTGTTCGGCGAATGGTCGCGGTGGGTGTGGGTGACGAAGATGTGGCTCACCGTCTCGCCGCGCACGGCATCGAGCAGCGCAGCCGCGTGCGCCTCGTCGTCCGGACCGGGATCGATGATGGCGACATTGCCGGTGCCGACGATGTAGCTGACCGTGCCGGTGAAAGTGAACGGGCTTGGATTGTTGCAGAGCACGCGGCGCACGCCAAGCCGGACCTCCTCGACGATGCCCGGCTTCAGCGGAAAATTGCGGTTGAACGGGACGTCGTCGTTGTCGGACATGGCTTCTTCTTTGTTCTTGGCGTCATTCCGGGGCGTCCGGAGGGCGAACCCGGAATGACGGAAGACGTGGCTCAGAAAAACGCCTGAATGCCCGTGATGGCGCGGCCCAGAATCAGGGCGTGAACGTCGTGGGTGCCCTCGTAGGTGTTGACGGTCTCGAGGTTATGGACGTGGCGCATCACGTGGTATTCGGCCGAGATGCCGTTGCCGCCATGCATGTCGCGCGCGACGCGGGCGATATCGAGCGCCTTGCCGCAATTGTTGCGCTTCATGATCGAGATCATCTCGGGCGCGAACTTGCCCTCGTCCATCAGGCGGCCGACGCGAAGCGAGCCCTGCAGGCCGAGCGCGATCTCGGTCTCCATGTCTGCGAGCTTCTTCTGCACCAGCTGGGTCGCTGCCAGCGGCTTGCCGAACTGCTTGCGGTCGAGCGTGTACTGGCGGGCGCGGTGCATGCAGTCCTCGGCGGCGCCCATCGCGCCCCAGGAGATGCCGTAGCGGGCGCGGTTGAGGCAGCCGAACGGGCCCTTGAGGCCGGAGACGTTGGGCAGCAGCGCGTCCTCGGGGACGACGACGCCGTCCATCACGACTTCGCCGGTGATGGAGGCGCGAAGCGACAGCTTGCCGCCGATCTTCGGGGCGGACAGGCCCTTCATGCCCTTCTCCAGCACGAAGCCGCGGATCTGGTTGTCGTGCGCGGCCGACTTGGCCCAGACCACGAACACGTCGGCGATCGGCGCGTTCGATATCCACATCTTGCTGCCGGTGAGGCGATAGCCGTCGGAGACCTTCTCGGCGCGCGTCTTCATGCCCGCCGGATCGGAGCCGGCATCGGGCTCGGTCAGGCCGAAGCAGCCGACCCACTCGCCGCTGGCGAGCTTGGGCAGGTACTTCTTGCGCTGGTTCTCGTCGCCATAGGCGTAGATCGGGTACATCACCAGCGAGGACTGCACCGAGTTCATCGAACGATAGCCGGAATCGACCCGCTCGATCTCGCGCGCGACGAGGCCATAGGCGACGTAGCTCGCATTGGCGCAGCCATACTCCTCAGGCAGCGTGATGCCGATCAGGCCGAGCTCGCCCATCTCGTTGAAGATCTCGCGGTCGGTCTTCTCGTCGAGATAGGCCTTGGTGACGCGCGGCAGCAGCTTGTCCTGCGCATAGGCGCGGGCGGTGTCACGCACCATGCGCTCGTCTTCGGTCAGCTGCTCGTCGAGCAGGAATGGATCGTCCCACTGGAAAGAAGCCGCAGCCGGCTTGTCCTTGGCCTGAGGGCGCACGCTCATGAAACGTCCTTTCGTCTGGTTCCGTCAAAATTTGCCCGACAAAGTAAAGCGCCGCGGCAACAAGTGCAATTGCATCCTGGTTTCGTCATTCCGGGGCGACGCGACGGGACCGCAAGCGCGGCCCGGAGCGTCGAACCCGGAATCTCTTCGTCAGTCACTTCGAGATTCCGGGTCTGGCGCTTTCAGCGCCATCCCGGAATGACTTGCGTGTCAGCTCTCGAGTTGCTCGTTGGCGACGATCTCGATGCCGAAGCCCGACAGGCCCTTGTAGTCGTGCACCGAGGAGGTGAGATGCCGGATCGAGGTGACGCCGAGATCGCGCAGGATCTGCGCGCCGACGCCGACCTCGCGCCACTGGCGGTTGCGGTCGGCCTCGGTCGCCGTCTCGTCCGGCAGCGCTGCCACGGGGACACCGGCCGCGCCGTCGCGCAAGTAAACCAGCACCCCACGGCCGGATTTCTTGAAATGCTCGAGCACGGCCGCCATGCGCTTGTGGCCGGTGAAGATGTCCTTGACGATGTTCGGCTTGTGGAAGCGCGTCAGCACATTTTTGCCGTCGCCGACGCCGTTGTAGACGAAAGCGACGTGGGCGATGGAATCGAACGGCGAGCGGTAGGCATAGCCCTGCAAGGGTCCGATCGGGCTTTCGGTGACGAAGGTCGAGACCCGCTCGATCAGCTTCTCGCGCGCCTGGCGGTAGGCGATCATGTCCGCGATGGTGACGTGCTTCAGCTTGTGCCTGGCCGCGAACTGGGCGACCTGCTCGCCCTTCATCACGCTGCCGTCGTCATTCATCAATTCGCTGATGACGCCGACCGGCGGCAGGCCGGAGAGCTTGCAGAGATCGACCGCGGCCTCGGTATGGCCGGAGCGCAAGAGCACGCCGCCGTCCTTGGCGATCAGCGGGAAGATGTGCCCGGGCCGGGCGAAATCGTTGGCGCCGACATTGGGATTGGCGAGCGCGCGGCAGCACGAGGCGCGCTCCTCGGCGGAGATGCCGGTGCCGCCGTCAGGCTTGTAGTCGATCGACACCGTGAACGCGGTGGTGTGCGCGGAATCGTTGTGGGCCACCATCGGATCCAGCCGCAGGCGGCGCGCGTCCTCGGTGGTCACCGGCGCGCAGACGATGCCGGAGGTGTGACGGATGATGAAGGCCATCTTCTCGGCGGTGCAAAGCGAGGCGGCGACAATCAGATCGCCCTCGCCCTCACGGTCCTCGTCGTCGGTGACGACCACGAGCTCACCCCGGGCAAAGGCCTGCAAGACTTCCTGAACGCTATCGGGCATGTCCCCAATCTCTAACGGTTATCGGCAGGAGGCTTAGCCGGACTTGGGCCGGGGCGCTAGTGTCCTGGGCGCAACCGCATATTCCGGGCGGCGGGCCGTCAGAGGCCAGCTTGCACCGAAGATACCAAGGATATAGGCGCAGACAGCCGGAGAGGAAGGGCGATTTGCTGCTCTTAGGGCAGCACCTCGCGGCGCTCGCCGAGCCGTTGGTCAAGTTCGGCGCGCTTGTCGGCCAAAAGGCCGGCCTGGGCGGCTTCGATCACGGTGAACAGCTCATGGGCATCGCTGAGCCGGGTCACAGTGACGTAGCTGGCGCCGGCCTCGTAGAGCGCGCCGACATCGGCCAGCAGGTCGGCCGTGGCCACGATCAAGGCGGTCGGATTGAGCGCGCGGACGTGGCGAACCAGCTTCTCGTTGGTGGCGCCCTTCAGCAGCGAATCCGGCACGCTGAGGATGATCATCTCGGACTTGCCGATGCCGGCATGGAGCAGCGTATCGACGTTGCTGATGTCGCCATAGATCACGTGCAGGCCGCGCGAAAGCAGGGTCTGGTACACATTTGGGTTGAAATCGACCACGGTGATCTGCTCGAGCAGCACCGGCGTCTGCCGCTCGATTTCGGCCAGCAGCGCGCTCGCCGCGCGGAAAAAGCCGAGGATGACGATACGGCGGGCCTCGCCATGGCCGCCCTCGTGCCCCTCCTCGGCATGGCCACTGCCATGGTCGAGATCCCTCAGGCCGATCCGCTTCAAGGGACCGATCGCCCAGCGGGTGATCTCGTCGCTGCGGCTCATCGCGAAGGTCGATAGCACCGCCAGCACTACGAAGGCGAAGGAGGCGGCGTTCGCCGTCTCGGCTGCGATGTGGTGGTCGGTCACGCCGGTCTGGATCACCACCAGCGAGAACTCGGAGATCTGTGCAAGGTTCAGCGCCGGCAACAGGCTGGCGCGCAGGCCCTGCTTCATCAGATAGAGCGGCGTGAAGGTGGTGACGAGACGGCTCACCACCGTGAAGGCGGCGATCATCAGCGCCAGCCCGATCACGGAGAGGCCCGGGACGGGGATGGTCATGCCGAGTGCGACGAAGAAAAGGGTGATGAAGAAGTCGCGCAGCGTGGTGACCTTGGCGGTGACGTCGAGCGCGTAGGGAAAGGTCGAGAGCGAGACGCCGGCGATCAGGGCGCCCATCTCGCGCGACAGCGACAGCCGCTCGGCGGTCTCGGCGACGAGAAAACACCAGGCCAGCGCGCCGAGCAGGATCAGCTCGGGGCGGCGGGCGATCTGGTGGAACAGGCGCGGCAGCACGTAGCGGCTGACCAGCAGCGCGGCGGCGACCAGCACCGCGACGCGGCCGATCGAGAGCAGGATGACGCTGGCCTGCAGATTGGCGAGGCTCGGCTGCACCGCCAGGAACAGGATGGCGAAGATGTCCTGGAGCACCAGCACGCCGAGCGTGATGCGCCCCGGCAGCGTGTCGAGCTCGCGCTTCTCGTAGAGCACCTTGACGATGATCACGGTGCTCGACAGCGCACAGGCGACGCAGAGATAGACGGCATCGAAGTGCCCGCCGCCGAGTGACAGGCCGATCCCGACGAAGAACAGCACCCCGAGCAGGCAGCCCCCGAGCAGCTGGCCGCCCGCCGCAAACAGGATCACCTTTCCCGCCCGCACGATCTTCTTCAGGTCGATCTCCAGCCCGATCATGAACAGCATGAAGATCAGGCCGAGCTCGGAGATGACGCCGATCGATTCCTGCGAATGGACCCAGCCGGCGCCGAATGGACCAATGCAGAAGCCGGCGATAAGATAGGCCAGGATCAAGGGCTGCCGGGAGAAATGGGCGAGCAGGCCCAGCATCCAGGCAAACAGAATACAGAGAGTGATGTCGCGAATGAGCTCGTGCATACCAAATTGGTCCGTTTTGCCGCACCCTAGAGACGGGTTGCGGCGCGGCAAGCGAGCAATTCGTCACACGCGAACGGGGCTGTTCGCAGCAATGCTGCTATGCCCCCTCGCCTTGGCCGGGCCCGCCGCTGCGCAATCCAAGGTCAATATCGAACAGAACTTTGCCGATTCCCTCGCCGCAATGCCGAAGGAGGAACTCGCCGTCTCCGGGGGGTTCTACGTCCCCGCCTATTCCAGCGTCGCGATGAGCCAGGGCAAGCTGCGCGTCGACTTCTCGGTGACCTTGAGTGTCCACAACGCCTCCGAGACGCAAGCACTGGTGGTCAAACGCATCGCCTATTTCGACACCGCAGGCAAGCAGGTCGAAAGTTATCTGAAGGCGCCAGTCGCCTTGAAGCCACTCGCCACCGTATCGATCTTCATTCCGACCGACGACGTGCGCGGCGGGACCGGCGCCAACTTCCTGGTCGACTGGGCCGCGACGGGCGAGATCGCCGAGCCCGTGGTCGAGGCCCTGATGGTTGGCGGCGTCGCCAATGCGCACTACGCTTTCATCAGCCAGGGCCGACCGACCCGGACGGCCGGCAAGAAGTAAGGCCGCCCGCCCCGGGGCGCGCGGCAGGGACCAAAGCGGGCCGGCGCAACGCCGGCCGGCTCAACAAGAACAGAAAACGAGGAACGCTCCCATGACGTCCAGCTTCGATTTCGCGCCCCTGTTTCCGGCAGGGCTGCCGGCTCCCTCCGCGCGCTGGACGGGCCTTGCCAAATACAGCTTCGTCGGCGGCAACAATGATTCCGAACAGGTGCCGCTCGACGAGTTGATCGACGCGGCCGACGCGGTGCTGCGGCGCGAGGGCCGCTCGCTTGCCACCTACGGGCTGGCGCATGGGCCGCAGGGTTACCTGCCCTTGCGCGAATTCCTGGTGAGCAAGCTCGAGCGCGATGCCGGCATCACCTGCACCGTCGACGATCTCCTGATCGTCTCCGGCTCGCTGCAGGCGCTCGACCTCGTCAACGCCACGCTGCTGACCCGCGGCGACACCGTGATCTTCGAGCAGGACAGCTATCAGGGCTCGCTGACGCGCCTGGCGCGGCTCGGCGTCAACGTGGTCGGCGTCCCCCTCGACAAGGACGGCATGCGCATGGACGCGCTGGCGACGACGCTCGCCGACCTGAAGAGCCGCGGCATCCGTCCCAAATACATCTACACCATCCCGACGGTGCAGAACCCGACCGGCAGCATCATGCCCGAGAGCCGGCGCGCCGAGCTGGTCCGGCTCGCAACCGAATATGGCGTGCCCATCTTCGAGGACGATTGCTATGCCGACCTGGTCTGGTCGGAGCAGCGGCCGCCGGCGATCTACGCGATGAGCGAGAGCGGCGGCGTGATCCATATCGGCTCGTTCTCCAAATCGATCGCGCCGGCGCTGCGCGTCGGCTTCATCGTGGCGCCCTGGGAGGTGATGTCGCGGATGCTGGCGCTGAAGACGGATGCGGGCTCGGGCGCGCTGGAGCAGATGGTGCTCGCCGCCTATTGCAAGCCGCATTTTTCAAGCCATGTGCCGGCCCTGACCAAGGCGCTCCGCACCAAGCTCGACACGCTGATGGAGGCGCTGAACGAGCAGTTCGGGACCGCGGCGGAATTCGAGGAGCCCAAGGGCGGCATCTTCCTTTGGGTCAAGCTGCCCGACCAGGTCGATACGCTGAAGCTGTATCAAGCCGCGCTCGCGGCGGGTGTCTCGATCAATCCGGGCCCGGAATGGTCAACTGACAAGAGCCATTCCAGTTCGCGACTGCGGCTGTGCTTTGCAAGTCCGACGCATCAGCAGATCCGCGAGGGCGTCGCGGTGCTGGCCGAAGTCTGCCGCAAGGAGTTCGGCGTGCCGGCACGCAGCGCCAATGTGGAGAAGCGCACCTGAGCCACGTTCTCACGCCTCGACGTGAAACTCGACGTTGACTTGGCCGGATCCGGACGAGGGAAAATAGTCGCAGAGCTGCTCGGCCGCACCGCGATAATCGTACCAGCCGAGCGCGGCGAACAGCATGATGGTGTCGGCCATGCCGCCCTCGCCGTTGCACTTGGTCGCGTAGTCCGGAAGCATGTCGAGGAATTCGCGGTAGCGGCGGCTCTGCCACAGCTCGAGCACGCGCAGATCGACCTGGCGGTTGAACTCGCTGGCGACCGAGGTCCAGGCCTCAGGGCCCAGCTTCCTGTTCGGCCAGAGCCGGTGCGAGAGCGAACCGCTGGCGAGGATCGCGACCCGCTCGCCGGATTGGTCGATCGCCCGGCGGGTCGCTTCGCCGAGGATCCGGCTCTCCTCGAATGACGTGAAGAGCGGCGAGGCGACCGAGACGACCTTCGCAAAGCCGTCCGGGTTCATGTAGTGCATCGGCACGATCGTGCCGTATTCGAGCCCGAGGCTGGCCACCTGATGGGCGATCACGTTGAGGCCCGCGTCCCCGGCCCTGCCAGCGATGGCCTCCGCCAGGCGCGCATCACCCGGCAGATCGTAGCGCAGATCCTGGATCATCTGCGGTGCCTCGTGGCTCGTGAACGAGCCGCGATGCCGCGCATTGGCGTTGATGTGGTAGCCGAAATTGGAGAGCCAGTGGGTGTCAAACACCACGAAGCAGGTGACGCCGCGCTCCTTCGCCCGCCGCCCGAGCTCGCGCAAGGACTTGACCGCCGGCTCGCGCGCGGCACGCAACGGGCTGCCAGGTTGCTCCGACAGCATCAATGATGGAACGTGGGTGACCTTGGCGGCTAGGACGAGCTGCCCCATGGCGGTCACCTCGCGCCGTCAGGCCGCCTGGGGTTGGCTGCCGTGGATCGCAGAGGCGAGCCGCAGCAGAAGGACGATCGAGACGTTGCCCTTGCCGGCCTCGATCTGGGCGATATAGCGCTCGGAAATCCCGGACCGGCGGGCGAGCTCGCGACGCGACAGGTCGCAGCGCATGCGCGAGGACCGCAGGCGATCACCCAGCTCGCTCAGAAACTCGGTCTCGGAATACGGCGGCACGGCACAGCTCCCCGGCAG
>RXJC01000588.1 GCA_003963435.1 Bradyrhizobiaceae bacterium
GGCCGCGCGCTAGTGCCATGTCGCTAACTCTTCTCCGGCTGGCGCGCGAGACGCTCCAGCAGGCGGCGGATCTCGCGGTTCTGCTCGCCCTGGCCGTCGGCCCATTCGCGGATCATCTGCTGTTCGGTGCGCATGTGCGAGACCAGGGCCTGGATCGCTTCGGCAAGGCTCGCCATCGCCGCCGTGGTGCCGCGGCTGGCGCTGCCCTCCTCGAGCACAGATCGCAAGCGTTCCACCGCGGCCTGGAGCTCGCCGCTGGCAACCCCGCCGCCCGCCGCAACGGCCACCTCGCCGCTGCCATATTCGCGCACGGTGGTGGCGAGCCAGTCTTCGAGGTCGGTGTAGAAGCGGTTCTGTGCCTGGCTGGATTGCAGGTCGAGGAAGCCGAGGATCAGCGAGCCGGCGAGGCCGAACAGCGAGGACGAGAACGAGATGCCCATGCCGCCGAGCGGGGCGGCGAGGCCCTCCTTCAGCGTGTCGAACAGGGAGCCGGCATCGCCGCCGACCTTGAGCCCGTCGATCACCTTGCCGACCGAGCCGACCGTCTCGATCAGGCCCCAGAAGGTGCCGAGCAGGCCGAGGAAGACCAGCAGGCCGGTCATGTAGCGCGAGATGTCGCGGGCTTCATCCAGGCGAGTCGCGATCGAATCGAGCAGGTGCCGCATGGTGGTCTGGGTGATGGTCATCCGCCCGGAGCGCTCGCCGCCCAGGATCGCCGCCATCGGCGCCAGCAGCTTGGGGTGCCGGGCCGGCGCCAGGCCGGGATCGGCGATGCGGAAATTGTTGACCCAGGAGACCTCGGGGTAGAGCCGGATCACCTGGCGGAAGGCCAGGATGATGCCGATGAACAGCACGCCGCCGATCAGGGCATTGAGCCCGGGATTGGCGAAGAAGGCCTGGATGATCTGCTTGTACAGCACCACGCCGACCAGCGCACAGAGCACCAGGAAGACCAGCATCCGCACCAGGAAGACGCTGGGCGAGGACAGTTTGGTGTACTCGATATCCATGGTGGAGCGGGGCGAAGTGCCTGACGGCATGGCCGATATCATCCATTACGAAGCTTGCTTGCACTGCGCACTATGGCACAGCGCCGGCCCAAAAAAAGCGCCGGATGCGCCGATTTCGGGGACAGCTCGGGAACCTGGACCGGAAGCGGCGCTTTGATAGGTGGATATCTGCAGAAGTTCGCCATTCGGGGGGCGCATGAGCGTCGTTTCCGCGATCATCGGGACTGCCGAACGCGTGCCGTTGCCGGATGTCGTGATCCGCGCCGCGATCCAGCGCCTGTGCTCCCGCACCGCAACCCGCCTCGCCCCCCATGACGCGGCGGCCGATGCCGCCTTCGCCGGCCGGATGATGCTGCGGCCGATCGCCGAGGACGCCGAGGCCGGGCGTGGCGAGGTGCCCGCCGCGTTCTTCGCTGAAATGCTCGGCCCCAACCGCAAATATTCCTGCTGTTTCTACAAGACCGCTGCGACCACCTTGCAGGAGGCGGAGGAGGAGGCGCTGCGCCAGACCGTCGAGCATGCCGGTCTCGCCGACGGCCAGGCCATTCTCGAAATCGGCTGCGGCTGGGGCTCGCTGGCACTGTGGATGGCCCGGCAGTTTCCGCACGCCAAGGTGACGGCGGTGGCGACCTCGCAGGCGCAGCGCGCCCATGTCGAGGCGGAGGCGCAGCGGCGCGGCTTGCTGAATCTGCGCGTGTTCGCGGCGGACA
Source organism: Bradyrhizobiaceae bacterium (assembly GCA_003963435.1). Lineage (GTDB taxonomy): Bacteria > Pseudomonadota > Alphaproteobacteria > Rhizobiales > Xanthobacteraceae > Bradyrhizobium. Next base: position 1,721 of record RXJC01000588.1, read on the forward strand.
TGAACGTGTTCGCGCCCGAGGGCCAGTTCGACCGCATCGTCTCGGTCGAGACGTTCGAGCAGATGATGAACTGGCGCAAGCTGATGACGCGCCTGCGCTCATGGCTCGCGCCCGATGGGCGCTTCTTCATGCACATCCCCACCCATCGCACCGGGTCCGATCTGTTCGACCGGTCGGATCGCGACGACGGGATCGCGCAGCACGTCTTCACGGGCGGGCTGATGCCGAGCCATCACCTCATCAGGCAGTTCGACGACATCTTCGCGGTCGAGAAGGAATGGTGCTGGAGCGGCGCGCATTATCAGCGCACCGCCAATGACTGGCTCGCCAATTTCGACGCGCATCGGGACGCGATCGAGGCCTCCTTGCGCAAGGTCCAGGGCGAGCAGGCCGGCATGTCGATGCGGCGCTGGCGCCGGCTCCTGCTCGCGACGTCCGGCTTGTTCGGCTACGCCGATGGAACCGAATGGGGCGTCAGCCACTATCGGATGAAAGCCGCCGACTAGTTGCGAGCTTCTGTCGCACGCCGCCGTGGTGGAACCCGATTCACGATCAGGTGACTCAGGAAAACGCTCGTTTTTAGAGTGGGATAGCTTGTGTGACAATGAGCCGCCGATCCCCGCATTGCGTTGCAGCAAGCACCGATTATTTTCTTTTTCAAATCAGACTGTCCGGAACCTTTCCGGAAGCCTGAGAGCAATCTGATGAATGGGGCAACTACCCTTATGCCAGCACTCCACGTGCGATCCGCCTGCATGGCTATAATGCTTGCGGTCGCAGCGCCGCTGCTTGCGGGCTGCGATGAATCGAACTCTGCGATCGTTCAGGCGCAGCCGACCGAACCGGACGTCAGCGTCGTGACCGTGAGACCGCAGCCCCGCGCCATCGTGCGGGAGCTTCCCGGTCGTATCGCGCCGACCAGGGTCTCCGACGTTCGGCCGCGGGTTTCGGGTATCGTGGTCGAGCGCCTGTTCCACCAGGGCAGCGAGGTGAAGGCAGGCGATCCGCTCTACCGCATCGATCCCCGTCCGTTCGAGGTCGAAGTGTCGGCCAACCAGGCCGCGCTTGCCAAGGCGGAGGCTGCGTTGATGCAAGCCAAACAGCAGGCGCACCGCATCGCCATGCTGACCAGCCAGCGTGCCGCGCCCGAAGCCGAGAACGAGAAGGCGATCGCGGCCGAAAGACAGGCTCAAGCCGAGGTCGAGGGCCGCAAGGCTGACCTCGCGCGGGCGAAGCTCCACCTCGACTATGCCACCGTGCGGGCGCCGATCGACGGCGTCGTCGGCGCGGCGCTGGTCAGCGAGGGCGCGCTCGTGGTGCAAAATGAAACCAATCTCGCCACCATTCAGCAGCTCGATCCGATCTATGCCGACTTCACCCAGTCGGTGAACGAGCTCAATCAGCTCCGCCGGGCCTTCGAGAGCGGCGACCTCGAGCGCATCGCGCCCGATGCGGCCAAGGTGCGGCTCGTGCTCGACGACAACTCGATCTATCCGCTGAACGGCAAGCTCCTGTTCTCCGATGCCAAGGTCGATGCCAATACCGGACAAGTGACGCTGCGCGGTGAGTTTCCCAATGCGAAGCGCGAACTGCTGCCCGGCATGTACGTTCGCGTACGGATCGAGCAGGGCATCGACAGCGATGCGATCGCCGTGCCGCAGCAGGCCATTCAGCGCAATGGCGGCGGCGGCAGCGAGGTGTTCGTCGTCAAGGACGATCACCGCGTCGCGGTGCAGCCGGTGCGCACCGGCTCGGTGCAGGATGGCGTCTGGTTCATCACCGACGGGTTGAAGGCCGGCGACAAGGTCGTCGTGGAAGGTTTCCAGAAATTCGCCGCCGGCGACAAGGTCAAGCCGCAATCCTGGGCCGAGGCCGAAGCCATCGTGGAAAGTCAACGCGCCCAGATGATGCAGTAAGGCATCATGGCGAGCTTCTTCATCGACAGGCCGATCTTCGCCTGGGTGGTCGCGCTGTTCATCTGCTTGATCGGCGCGATCGCCGTGCCGCTGTTGCCGATCGCGCAATATCCGATCATCGCGCCGCCCTCGATCTCGATCTCGACCAGCTATCCCGGCGCCTCGCCTGAGAATCTCTATAACAGCGTCACGCGGCTGATCGAGGAGGAGCTCAACGGCGCCTCCGGCATCCTCAATTTCGAATCCACCAGCGACTCGCTCGGCCAGGTCGAGATCATCGCCAACTTCCAGCCGGGCACCAATACCAACGATGCCTCGGTCGAGGTGCAGAACCGCATCAAGCGCGTCGAGGCGCGCCTGCCGCGCGCGGTGATGCAGCAGGGTATCCTGGTCGAGGAAGCCTCCAGTGCGGTGCTTCAGATCATCACGCTGAGTTCGACCGACGGCAGCCTGGACGAGGTCGGCCTCGGCGACTTCATGATCCGCAACGTGCTGGGCGAGATCCGCCGCATTCCCGGCGTCGGCCGCGCCACGCTCTACTCGACCGAGCGTTCGCTTCGCGTCTGGGTCGATCCGGCCAAGCTCGTCGGCTACGGGCTGACCGCCGACGACGTCAACAAGGCCATCGCCGCGCAGAACGCGCAAGTCGCCTCCGGCAGCATCGGTGCCGAGCCGTCGACCTCGAGCACGCGCACCTCCGCGCTGGTGCTGGTCAAGGGCCAGCTCTCTTCGCCGGATGAGTTCGGCGCCATCATCCTGCGCGCCAATGCCGACGGCTCGACCGTGCGCTTGCGCGACGTCGCGCGCATCGAGGTCGGCGGGCTCAGCTACCAGTTCAACACACGGCTGAACGGCAAGCCCACCGCCGGCCTTTCGGTGTTGATGTCGCCAACCGGTAACGCGCTGGCGACGGCGAGCGCGGTCGAAGAGAAGATGAAGGAGCTGTCGCGCTTCTTCCCGGCCAACATCACCTACGAGATTCCCTACAACATCACGCCCGTTGTCGAGGCCTCGATCAAGAAGGTGCTGTCGACGCTGGTCGAAGCCGTGGTCCTGGTGTTCGTGGTGATGTTCCTGTTCCTGCAGAACATCCGCTACACCATCATCCCGACCATCGTTGTGCCCGTGGCGCTTCTGGGCGCCTGCACCACGCTGCTGCTCGCCGGATATTCGATCAACATGCTCTCGATGTTCGGCATGGTGCTCGCGGTCGGCATCCTCGTCGACGACGCCATCGTCGTGGTCGAGAACGTCGAGCGCATCATGAGCGAGGAAGGCCTGCCGCCGAAGGAGGCGACGCGCAAGGCGATGTCGCAGATCTCGGGCGCCATCATCGGCATCACGCTGGTGCTGATGGCGGTGTTCGTGCCGATGGCGTTCTTCCCGGGCTCGGTCGGCATCATCTATCGCCAGTTCTCGGTGACGATGGTCGCCGCGATCGGCTTCTCCGCCCTCTTGGCGCTGTCGCTGACGCCGGCGCTGTGCGCGACCTTGCTCAAGCCGATCGCCAAGGGGCACGGCCATTCGACCAATGTCGTGTTCAGCCGGTTCAATCATCTGCTCGAGGCCTGCCGGTTTCGCTACGCCGGCGTCGTCGGCTTCTCGCTGAAGCGCACCGGCCGCCTGATGCTGGTTTATGCCGCGCTGCTGGTCGGTTTGTCCTGGGCCTTCGTCAACCTGCCCGGCGGCTTCCTGCCGATCGACGATCAGGGCTTCGTCACCACCGACGTGCAGACGCCTTCGGATTCGTCCTACGCCCGTACCGAGTCGGTGATCGAGAAGGTCGAAAAATATCTTGCGGAGCGTCCCGGCGTCAAAGACGTCACTTTCCTCACCGGCTTCAGCTTCTCGGGCCAGGGCATGAACACCGCGCAGGCCTTCATCACGCTGAAGGACTGGTCGGAGCGCGGGCCGAAGGATTCCGCTTCCGCGATCGTCAACGACATCAACCGCGACCTCTCCTCGATCCGCGACGCCAAGATCGCGGCGCTGCAGCCGCCGCCGATCGACAATCTCGGCAACTCCTCCGGCTTCTCGTTCCGCCTGCAGGACCGCGGCCAGAAGGGCTATCAGCAATTGATGCGCGCCGCCGACCAGTTGATCGCGGAGGCCAATGCGAGCCCGGTGCTGCAGAAGGTCTATGTCGAAGGCCTGCCCGAGGCGGGCGTGGTCAATCTCGTGATCGACCGCGAGAAGGCCGGCGCCTTCGGCGTCACCTTCGAGGACATCAACAACACGATCTCGACCAATCTCGGCTCCAACTACATCAACGACTTCCCGAACCGCGGCCGCATGCAGCGCGTCGTGGTGCAGGCGGATGCGAGAGACCGCATGCGGACCGAGGACATCCTCAACTACAACGTCAAGAACAGAAGCGGCCAGCTCGTGCCGTTCTCCTCTTTCGCGACGGTCGAATGGGCTCGCGGCCCGACGCAGATCGCCGGCTTCAACTATTATCCGGCAGTGCGTATCTCGGGCGAAGCCAGGCCCGGCTTCACCTCGGGCGACGCCATCGCCGAGATGGAGCGGCTCGCCGGCAGGCTGCCGCGCGGCTTCGGCTACGAATGGACCGGGCAGTCGCTGCAGGAAAAGCTGTCGGGCTCGCAGGCGCCGTTCCTGCTCGCGCTCTCGGTCTTCGTGGTGTTCCTGTGTCTCGCCGCGCTCTATGAGAGCTGGACGATTCCGCTCGCGGTGCTGCTCACCGTGCCGCTCGGCATCGTCGGTGCCGTGACTGCGGCAATGCTGCGCGGCCTGCCCAACGACGTCTATTTCACCGTCGGCCTGATCACCATCATCGGTCTCGCCGCCAAGGACGCCATCCTGATCATCGAATTCGCCAAGGATCTGCGCAAAGAGGGCAAGCCCCTGGTGGAGGCCACCATCGAGGCCTGCCGCCTGCGCTTC
>RXJC01000254.1 GCA_003963435.1 Bradyrhizobiaceae bacterium
CGAGGCCCAGTACCAGACGCCGCGGCCCTCGAAGGTGTCGAGGTTTGCGATCTCGGGCCGGCGATAGCGCGCGCCGCTCGCGACCACGACCGAACGCGATCGCAAGGGATCGCAACCATCGAGCGCCACCGCGAACGCACCGTCCTTGCGCGTGCAGTCGAGCGACTTCACCGTGACGGGAATCATGATGTCGGCGCCGAATTTCTGCGCCTGCGTGAAGGCGCGTGCGGTCAGGGCCTGGCCCGAGATGCCGGTCGGAAAGCCCAGATAGTTCTCGATGCGCGCACTGGCACCGGCCTGGCCGCCGAAGGCGCGGATGTCGAGCACGGCGACGGACAGCCCTTCGGACGCCGCGTACACGGCAGTGGCAAGCCCGGCCGGCCCACAGCCGACGACGGCGACGTCGTAGATGCGGCCGTCCTTGGCGCCGCCGATCATGCCGATGGCGCGCGCGAGTTCGGTTTCAGTGGGATTGCGCAGCACCGCGCCGCTTGCGGCGACGACCAGCGGCCAGTCTTCCGGCTTCGGCGAATAACGCGCGATGACTTCGGCAGCGTCGCGATCGCGCTCGGGATCGAGCAGATGATGCGGCTGGCCGTTGCGGGTGAGGAAGCCCTGCAACCGCACCACGCCGGCGGAGTTCGACGGCCCGATCAGCACGGGGCCGCCGATGCCGCCCTGGAGCAGATTGACCCGGCGCAGGATCAGCGCGCGCATGATGCGCTCGCCGAGCTCGGCCTCGGCGACCAGCAGCGCGCGCAACCGGTCCGGCGGCAACAGCAGCGTCTCGACATCGCCCTCGGCGCGGCCGTCGACCAGCGCCGGCTGGCCCGAAAGCTGGCTGAGCTCGGCCAGAAATTGCCCCGGCCCCTGGTCGATCACCGGCGTGATGTGGCCAAGCCCGTCGCGCTGGGTGATGGCAACGTGGCCCTTCAGCACCACGAACATGCCGGGCCCCGGCTTGCCGGTCTCGAACAGGAACTCGCCGTCTTTGTAGTTGCGAACCTCGCCAAAGTGCCTGATCCGCTCGATCTCGACCGGCGTCAGCGTCGGAAAGGTCTGCTCGGGACGCGTGAACCGCGACATCAGCGCGTCACCGCCGGTTGGTTGCTGTCCGTTCTGCGCCATGGTCATTCTCACTCATTCCAATGTTTCAAGTGCCGGGCTTGCCGGCGGCCCCTTCATCTTGGGAACCATCTTCGTTTGGCGAGGGCTCCGCGCTTGCGGCGCGTTCGCGCGCCTGCAGCTTGCGCCGCTTCAGGTTCTCGCGCAGCGCCGATTTCAGCCGGTCGTCGCGGGACGACTTCGCCTGTTTCGTGCTCTTGTCGGTATCGTCAGCCATTGCGGGTCCCATACTACCATCGCGATACCTTGCCCAGAGAATGCGGCAGCTCAAGAGACCCGTCACGATCCGGCCGTGCGAAACGTGAAATGAGCCGAATCCGCCGCTTTGGCCACCTGACCAGTTGGCGGGGACGAGTGGGCCTTGAATCGGCGGAAAGCCGGTGCTTTCGCCCCGAAATAGGCATTTTGGCCTCGATATCGGCCCGATTTTCTCGTTTTGACCGGCCGAGCAAGCTTGCGCAGGAGGGGGGCTTGTGGCAGATATCGGCCCGCTTGGCAGGGCCCCTAGGGCGCCCGATTCTTCACCAGCACATGCTGCCGTAGCTCAGTGGTAGAGCACTCCATTGGTAATGGAGAGGTCGACAGTTCAATCCTGTCTGGCAGCACCATTCTTTCCCCCCGATTGACGCAAGCTTTCCGCTTAGCCAGCGAGCCGCCAACTTTCCTCGGATGCCATCGTGATCAAACGTTCCCTGCCCTATGAAGGACTGCTCCACGAGATCGTCGAGCATAACGGCGTGCTCTATCTCGGCGGCATCGTGCCTGAAGATGCGGGGCTCGACATGGCCGGCCAGGCCGACGATGTGCTGCGACAACTGAAGACATTGCTCGAGGGGGCCGGCTCCGATCTCTCCTGTGTTCTGCAGGTGACCATCTTCATGGCCGATCTCGCCGACAAGGCGGCGTTCAACGAGGTGTGGAAGCGCTATTTCACCGCGGACCATCTGCCGGCGCGCGCCGCTGTCGGCGTTGCCGATCTCGGCAAGGGCATCAGGCTGGAGCTGACGGCGACCGCCGCCCGTCGCTGAGCGGAGAAGTGCGAACGTTCTGTCGTTCCTGTGTCCGGACATGAAGCAGCGTTCTCGCGGCTGGAAGCGCCCGAGTTTTGCCCGTTTCCTTGACCCTCTTCTGTGAAGAGGGCGCAGGGAAGACCGGGTGCCGACAGGCACCCGCGGTCCGCTGCGCGAAATGCACACGCAGGAAGAACCGCACAGCAGCATACAGGTGGTGCCGATCACTCGGCCTTCCCTGCGCGGTGGTCGGACGGCTTATGCCGTGATCTCCCGGGAGCCGAACTTTCCTTCTGGCCTCCCTCGCTCCGCGAATTTGGATGATGCAGTCTGCCCGGTTGGGCTCGCTCGCATCTCCGCAGGAGCTTGACCGTAGCAACGACGGCCAGGACCACACGGTTTTGCCGTACGCACGGCCCGCCCTTTCGCCGCAGTATTTCCAACCCCGTCGACGGAGCTGCGAAACTTACAGGCGAGACGAGGCCTAGCAGCGCCGTTCGTCCGCACGCGGGTGTCGAGCTCACAGGGACTACCCGCCCTGCCCGCCCATCTCGTGCCGACGCTGCCGCGTCCACCGCAAGCCCGGCTCGCGATCAAGACGACCTCGAGATCGCCCCTCTTGGTGAGCCGGGATGAGCAACACATACGTTAAAACCGAATTTCGGTAAAGTGGAATATTTTCGCGACAGGGACTTGACGGGATTTGGGTGTTTTGCCCGACGGGCCGCGGCGGCGCGGCACAGGTAAGGTTAATTGTTCCTTTCGATTGTCGGTAAAATTTTATCTATTATCGTCCTGCCCGTGGATGATGAACCAGGGGCTTCGATAGTGCTTGCGTTTTGCCTGATCGTGATTGGGACTGCTCTGCTTCTCTCCGGCATCGTTGCCTTCGGCTTTCATCGAAACTCGCTGCATTCGATGGCGTTGCTGTAGCTCGTAGGATGGTAGAGCTGAGCGAAACCCATCAAATCGCACGCGATGTCGAAGCGTGACGGGTTTCGCAAGTGCTCTACCCACCCTACGCGCTGGGCATACCGGCGCGAACGATCACGTTGACATCGAGCAAAACCGACACCGTCCGCATGACCTATCGTACGGTGGGCAAAGCAAAGCGTGCCCACCCTTTGCATGTGGCTGGAGAGAATGCGTGGGCACGGCACAAGTGCGCCTTTGCCCACCCTACGCACTACGCATCATCGATTGTCGTTATCCGCCGCGCGCCTCGCAAACCGCTCGTCCGCCCGCCGCAGCCGTCGGCATAGCTCGCGATTGATGTTCTGCAGGACGATCACATAGGCGTGGATGTCGGCCTTGTAGCAGGCGTAGAGATTCCTCGCGGTGAGCTCGTACAGCACCGTCGGCGCGTCCGCGACCACCGTGGCGGAGCGGTTCTGCATTTCGATCAGCGTCATCTCGCCGAAGAAGTCACCGGGCTGCAGGACGGAGATCGGGATGACGCGGCCCGAATTCGTCCGCTTGCTCACCGCGAGGCGGCCGGACTTGACGATGAACATCGAGCGGCCCGGCTCGCCCTCCGCCACGACGGTGCTGCCTGCTTCGAAGCGGCACTCGACCAGCATCGACATCAGGAGGTCGAGGCTTCCATCCGGAAGGCCGCCGAAGAACGGCGTCGCCAGCAGGAACGCTTTCAGGTCGGGGGCCGTGACGGTCATCGCGCAAGGATACGCCGATCTCGATCTGCGGCAAGCAGCCCTGCGCTGCTAACATTGCCATGACCTGCTCCTATATGTGAAGTTCCGGCGCGCATCGCGCCCTCACTGGTAGCCCGCCCATGATCCCCTTCTCCGTGCTCGACCTCGCGCCGATTTGCCAGGGCGGCGACGCCGCGCAGGCGTTCCGCAATTCGCTCGATCTGGCGCAGCATGCCGAAGCCTGCGGCTACAAGCGGTTCTGGCTCGCCGAGCATCACAACATGACGGGGATCGCGAGCGCGGCGACATCGGTGGTGATCGGCCACATCGCGGGTGGAACGAAGACGATCCGCGTCGGTTCCGGCGGGATCATGCTGCCGAACCATTCGCCGCTGGTGATCGCCGAGCAGTTCGGCACGCTGGACTCGCTCTATCCGGGACGGATCGACCTCGGGCTGGGCCGCGCGCCGGGCACCGACCAGTTCACCGCACGGGCGCTGCGGCGCGACCTTGCGACCTCGTCCGAGAATTTTCCGCAGGACGTGCTGGAGCTGCAGGCGCTGCTCGGCGACGTGCAGCCGAACCAGGCGATCCGCGCCGTGCCCGGCATGGGAACCAAGGTGCCGCTGTGGATTTTGGGATCGAGCACGTTCGGCGCGCAGCTCGCCGCGATGCTGGGCCTGCCGTTCGCGTTCGCCTCGCATTTCGCGCCGCAGATGATGATGCCGGCGCTGCGCGAATATCGCGCACGTTTCGAGCCATCCGCGCAGCTTGACAAGCCCTACGCGATGATCGGCGTCAACGTGTTCGCCGCCGACAGCGACGTCGAGGCGCAGCGGATGTTCTCCTCGTTGCAGCAGGCGTTCATCAATCTGCGCCGCGGCACGCCGGGTCCGCTGCCGCCCCCGGTCGACGACATGGACGCGCTGTGGTCGCCGGCGGAGAAAGCGATGGTCGGCCAGTCGCTGTCGTGCTCCGCGGTCGGCTCGCCCGAAATGGTGGAAGCGAAGCTGAAGGCGCTGATTGCGGAAACCGGCGCGGACGAATTGATCACCACCGGGCAGATCTACGACCATGCCGCACGGCTGCGCTCGTTCGAGATCGCGGCGGAGGTGCGGGAGAGATTGGCGAAGCAGCCGGTGGGGTGACCCGGGGACCACAGCCGTCATTGCGAGCCAACGGGTCCGCGCAAAGCGCGGCCCGATGACAGGCTCCGCGAAGCAATCCAGAAATCGCTCCGCAGAGACAGTCTGGATTGCTTCGTCGCAAGAGCTCCTCGCAATGACGACGGAGAGAGTCTGGGACTAGTCCGCAAACCCGAACAGCTTCGCCGGATTCTGCACCAAGATCTTCTCCAGCTCCGTCTGGTCCGCGACATAGCGGTACATCAGCTCGAGCAGGTCGGCATCGTTCGGCGGCTGCTTCACCGAGACCGGATGCGGCCAGTCGCTGGCCCAGACGCAGCGGTCGACGGCCGCCTCGATATAGGCGCGCGCGATCGGGATGACGTCGTCGTAAGGAGGCCCGGCCTTCGAGGTTTTTTCACCGAGCGACAGCATGACCCAGAAATTGCCCTTGGCCAGCAGCTCGAGCATCTTGCGCAGGTTCGGGTCGTTCCTGCCGGCCTCCGGGTCGGGCCGCGCCATGTGGTCGATCAGCACGGGCACGTCGAGGTTCTCGTATTTGGCGACGCTCGACATGATGCCGTCCTTCTCGGGCTGGATCTTGACGTACCAGCCGAGCTCGCGGATGCGGGCGATGGCGCGGGCGAAATCGGCGTCCGACAGCACGGCGCCCAGCTCCTGGCGGAAGCTGAAGCGCGCGCCGCGCACGCCGGCGTCGTGCAGCCTGGCAAGATAGGCATCGTTCGCCTCCGCGAACACCAGCGCGTTGGCGCAGCCGCGATAATTCGGGCCCATCGCGGCAAGACCGTCGAGCACCACGGCATGGTCGGCGCCATAGGTCGTGGTCTGCACGATGATGCCGCGCTCGATGCCGAGCGCCTTGTGCATGCGCAGCGCCGCTTCCCAGGTCGCGGTCGGCATCCGGTAGGCCGCGCCCGGACGTTCCGGATATTTCTCGATGGGCCCGAGCACGTGAAACTGGCTGTCGACGGTCTTGGGCGGCGGCGCCTTGCTTGGGCGGCGCGGATTGGGATCGAACGGCAGATAGGTCGGCATGCAGGCGCTCCTTCAGTCGATCACGGCGGTGAAGTCGCACTGCACCAGCGCGCCGCCGTCCATGTTGTCCATCGGCAGCGCGTGGCGCGCCGGGCGTGAATGCTCGTCCGGAAACATCTTCAGCCACTCGACATTGACCGGGCCGCGCTGCGTGCGATCCTTCAACCACACCGTCATCTTGATGATGTCGTCCGTGGTGCCGCCGGCAGCCTCCACCGTCGCTTTCATATGCGCGAACATGTTGGCGCATTGCGCGTCGAGACTCTCCGGCATCGCATTGGTCGTGGGATCTCGGCCGAGGATGACGCCGGACATCACGAGATTGCCGATGCGGCAGGCGTTCGGAATCGGATTGACGTGCTTGAAGCCGCCGATGTGGATGCTCTTGCGCCGCTTCTCACTTGTCATGATGCGCTCCCCGCTTGTTGTTGGTTAGACGAACTGGCACGACACCGAGCCGAACGGGCCGTAATCGGCATGAAAGGTGTCGCCGCGGCGGATGTCGACCGGCCGCGTGAACGAGCCCGCCAGCACGACCTCGCCGGCTTTGAGATGCTCGTCATGCGGCGCGAGGCGGTTGGCGAGCCAGGCGATGCCGTTGGCGGGGTGATTGAGCACGCCGGCGGCAAGGCCTGTCTCCTCGACCTCGCCGTTGCGGAACAGCAGCGCGCCGATCCAGCGCAGATCAGCATCCAGAGGACGGAAAGGCCGGCCGCCGAGCACCAGCGCGGCATTGGCCGCGTTGTCCGAGATCGTGTCCATCACCTTGCGCGTCTTGCCGGTCTCGGGATCGACGCGATGCATGCGCGTCTCCAAAATCTCCAGCGCGGGCGTGACGTAGTCGGTGGCATTGAGCACGTCGAAGATGGTGCAGTCGGGTCCGCGCAGCGGCGCCTTCAGCACGAAGGCGAGCTCGACCTCGATGCGCGGCGCGTGGAAACGGTCGAACGGGATCGGCGTTGCGTCGGCGTAGAACATGTCGGCGAACAGCACGCCGTAATCGGGCTCGTTGATGCCGACCGCGTTCTGCATCGCTTTCGAGGTCAGGCCGATCTTGTGGCCCTTGATGACGCGGCCGCGGCCGAGCTGGAGCCTGGTCCAGGCGCGCTGAACGGCGTAGGCGTCCTCGATGCTGAAATCCGGATAGTCCTTCGTGAACATCGGGATCAGCGCTTTCGTGCGCTCGGCTTCATCGAGGCGCGCGGCAAGGCGCTCGATCGTGGCGGTGTCCAACATCGTTATTGCTCCGCGGCGACGGTGTTGCGCAGCACGCCGATGCGGCTGGATTCGACCTCGACGACGTCGCCGACCTTCAGCCAGCGCGGCGGATCGAAGCGCGCGCCTGCTCCGGTCGGCGTGCCCGTCACGATCATGTCGCCGGGCTTGAGCGTGGCGAAGGTCGAGAGATAGGAGATCAGAAAGTCGAACGGGAACATCAGCCGCTCGGTGGTGTCCTGCTGCCGCACCTCGCCGTTGACGCGCGTGACAATGTCATGAGGTCCGCGCGGGTCCAATTCGTCCGACGTGACGATCCACGGGCCGATGCTGCCGGAGCGGTCGAAATTCTTGCCCTGCGTGACGTTGAACTTGCCGTGACGCAGCCAGTCGCGGATCGTGCCTTCGTTGCACAGCGTCATGCCGAAGATGTGCGACCACGCGTTGTCGCGCGGGATGTGACGGCCGCCCTGCCCGATCACGATGACGAGCTCGCCTTCGTAGTCGAGCTGGTCCGAAACCTCAGGCTTCTCCAGCGGCTGGCCGGAGCCCGTCATCGACGACATGCTGCGCACGAACAGGCTGGGGTATTTGGGCAGGTCGGAATTGTCCTTGTATTCGGCATTGCGCTCGGCGTAGTTGACGCCGATGCACCAGAGCTTTTCCGGGGCGAGCACCGGCGGCAGCAGGACGAGCTGGTCCAGCGCGTAATCCGGCTTTTGTCCGGCGGCCGCCTCTTGCGCGTCGGCGAGCGCGTTGGCCGCGATCAGCGCTTTCACGTCGGAATAGTCGCGGCCGATCCGCCTGGTCAGATCGATCACGCCACCTTCGACGGCTGCGCCGTAGCGCGGCTCTCCATCCACGAGATAGCTGACGAGGCGCATGGTCGTTCTCCAATGGTGTTCGGGTGAGCTGCGATTCAGCCGCGCTCAGTCTTTCGATTTCGGGGTCTGGAATACGCTGTTCAGCGTCACGATCTCGCCGAGGCGGGCGTAGCGGGGACCGCCGATGCGCGCGATCGGGTCGAGCGCCTTGGTCTCGACCTTGCCGTCGTTCACGAGGCCGTCGCGCAGGTGGAACATCACGACTTCGCCGACGATCAGCCTGCTTTTGGCGTCACCGAATTCCAGGCACTGGCGGAAGCGGCATTCCATCGCCACCGGCGCGGCAGCAAGCCGGCGCACCTTGATGCGCTCGCAGGGCAAAGTTTCGAGTCCGAGATGGTCGACCTCGCTGATGTCAGGCGGATGCTCGACCGACGAGTCGTGCAAGGCCTGCATCAGCGGGGTATCGGCGATGTGGATGACGTATTCCCCGGTGTCGAGGATGTTGTGCGCGGTGTCCTTGTAGTCGGCGCCCTTGCGGCCGACGCTGATGGCGAGCATCGGCGGCTTCTGCGACACGAAGGTGAAGGCGCTGAACGGCGCGAGGTTGAGCACGCCGGATCGCGACAGGCTCGTGACCCAGGCGATCGGGCGCGGCACCACGATGCCGGTCATCAGGCGGTAGATCCGCTCGGCGCCGAGCTCGGTGGGATCGATGCGCATGGCTCAATTGGCCGTGATGTTGGCCTTGCGCACGACCGGAATCCACTTGGCATCCTCTCGCTCGAGATAGGCCCTGAATTCATCCGGCGTCATCGCGATGGCTTCGCCGCCGAGCTTTTCGAACTTGTCGACCACGGCAGGATCCTTGAGGATCGCGGCCAGCGTTTCGTGCAGCCTGTCGATGATGGGCGCCGGCGTGCCCGCGGGCGCGAACAGGCCGGTAAACGTCTGGCCGTCAAAATCCTTGTAGCCGAGCTCGGCGAAGGTCGGCACGTCGGGCAGCGACTTCAGGCGGTGCGGGCTGGTGACCGCGAGCGCGCGGAACAGGCCGGCCTTGATATGCTGCAGGCTGACCGTGAGCTGGTCGAACGCGAACTGCACCTGGCCGCCGAGCAGGTCGTTGATCGCCGGCGCGTTGCCGCGATAATGCGCGGTGACCCATTGCAGCCCGAGGCTGGACTGCATCAGCTCGCTGAGCAGATGGTTGGTGGTGCCGGGGCCGGGCGAGGCCATCGTCAGCTTGCCGGGCTCGCGCTTGGCGAGATCGACGAATTCCTTGAAGGTCTTGGCCTCAACCGATGGATGGACCTCGAGCACCAGCGGCGTCATCGAGATGGTCGAGATCGGCATGAAGTCCTTTTTCCAGTTGTAGGCCTCACGCTTGTTGATCTCGGTTGCGAACAGCACCGGGCCGTTGGCGCCGACGAAGAGGGTGTAGCCGTCGGGCGCGGACTTGGCGAAGGCTTCGCCCGCGATCATGCCGCCGGCGCCGGCCTTGTTCTCGATAATGAAGGGCTGGCCGAGCTTTTCCTGCAGCTTGTCGGCGACGATGCGCGCGGCGCTGTCGACGTTGCCGCCGGCAGGATAGGGCACGATCAGCTTGACGTTGCGGGCCGGCCATTGCTGGCCCGATGCCGGCCCCGCCAGCATCGCCGTAACCGCTGCTATGGCAATCCAGATTAATCTCATGTTAACCTCCCGGCACCGCTTCAATTCATGTCGAATGCCCCGGCGTCGCGCAAGGCAAGTCGATTGGGCCGCAATCTCCAGATGCGCGCTTGTCCTGTCGAGTGAATTGTGGCGTTCTTGTCCATATTATGGACAGACCCAGAACCACCCGTCACGCATCCTCACCGCGGCAGGGCGCGCAGGCGATCCGGCGCGCGCTCGCCGTGCTGCGCATTCTTGCCGCAGGCCGCGAGGCCGGTGTGCCATTGGCCGAGGTGGTGCGGGCCACCGGCCTCACCCGCCCCACAGTGCATCGCATCGTGCATGTGCTGATCGAGGAAGGCATCGTCGAGCGGAACTCGCGGAACGGCCGCTACGCGATCGGCAACCAGGTGCCGGAGCTGGCGCTGGCCCGGCCGCGGCCGTCGCGGCTGCTGACCGCAGCCGACCCGTCGCTGCAACGTGCCTCCAGCGCGATCGGCGACACGCTGTTCCTGACCGTGCGGACCGGCAACGACACGCTGTGCGTCGATCGCCGGATCGGCATCTATCCGATCCAGGTGCTGTCGATCGAGGTCGGCGCGCGGCGGCCGCTCGGCGTCTCCAGCGCCGGCGTCGCCATCCTCGCCGCGATGCCGGCGCCGGAGGCGCGAAAGATCGTCGCAGCCAACGAGAAGAGGTTCGAGGCCTACAAGACCGACATCGCGACGGTTCTCGGCGAGGTCACCGCCGCGCGACGGCTGGGGTATGGCCGGAGAGAGATTGGCCTCGTGCAGGGCACGAAATCGATCTCGACCTGGATCAAGACGCCGGACGGGCAACCGGCCGCGGCGATGACCGTCTCCGCCGTTCGGACGAGGCTCGGCCCGAGGCGGGAGCAGGAGGTCGCGGAGATCCTGCTGCGGGAGGCCAAGGTCATCGAGCAGGCGATCGGGGGATAACCCGCGCTGTCAATGGGCTGACGTCGCGCGCCGTTTTGTGGCACAACGCCGCATCCGCCGACCGATCAACGAGGCCACGCATGCCCGCACCGAAACCGCCTGCCTTCGAGACCCTGAGCCTGCATGCGGGCCAGCATCCGGACCCCGTGACCGGCGCCCGCGCGGTGCCGATCTACCAGACCACGTCCTACGTGTTCCAGGATTCCGACCACGCCGCCGCGCTGTTCAATCTGGAGCGCGCCGGACACATCTATACCCGCATCTCCAACCCGACCACGGGCGTGCTGGAGGAGCGGCTCGCCGCGCTCGAAGGCGGC
>RXJC01000699.1:0-1685 GCA_003963435.1 Bradyrhizobiaceae bacterium
ACGGCGCAGGACGGCGTCGAGCTGGACCTGCAGCGATATTTTCCATATCGGCTGGCGCGGCTCGCCGAGCAGGTGTCGCTGGCGGTTGCCGAGGTCTATTCCGAGCGCTTTGCATTGAGGCGGCAGGAATGGCGCGTGCTCGCAATTCTCGGCGCGCGCCCGGAGATCGCGACCAAGGAGATCGGCCCGCTGACGACGCTCGACAAGATGCAGGTCAGCCGCGCCGTGCAGGGCCTGGAATCGCGCGGCATCGCCAGCCGCAAGCACCATCCCGACGACCGGCGCGAGCTCATCGTCTCACTGACCGCGGCCGGCCGCGCGCTCTATCGCAAAATCGTGCCGTTCGCGCTGGCGCGGGAGACGGAGCTGCTCGGTGTGCTGACCGCCGAGGAGGCGAAGGTGCTCGACCGGGTGATGCACAAGCTGTCGGCAGCGTTGAGCTAGCTGGCTCGATGCGGATGCGCTCCTGGTCGGGGCTGATCGGCTCGCCAACACAATGCGCGAGCACAATTCGCGCCGCAGACCGCGCCTCGTGGTCGGCATCCTGGTTGATGACGGCGTCGAGCGTGCCGCGGACCAGGAATCGCCTTTATTCTTTGGCGCAATCCTGCCCTCAGTTTTTGAGGTGCGCAACACACACTCTGACCGATGCATCTCACCGATGGAATGGCTAAGGTCTGGAAAAGAGTCGGCTGCGGCCCGCCGCGCCGGCCGTAACAAACCGAGGTGCCCATGGCTGCCATCTATTCCGACCTCGCCGGCAAGGTCGTGCTCGTCACCGGAGGTGCAGCGGGGATTGGCGCTGCGATCGTGCGGCGTTTCGCGGAGCAGAAATCCAAGGTGGTCTTCTTCGACATCAAGCTCGACGAGGGACAGCGTCTGGCGCGCGAGCTGTCCGATCTGGGACTGGCTGCGCATTTCCAGCACGTCGACCTCACCGATATCCCCGCGCTCCGCGCCGGCGTCGTGGCGGCCCGCAAGGCTCATGGCCCGATCAACGTCCTGATCAACAATGCCGCGCATGACGAGCGGCACAACACCGAGGAGATGACGCCGGAATACTGGGACGACCGCATCGCGGTGAACCTGAAGCACCAGTTCTTTGCTTCGCAGGCTGTGCTGCCGGACATGAAGGCGGCGAATGCCGGCGCCATCATCAACTTCGGCTCGGTCTCGTGGATCGCCGGACAAGGCGGCATGGCCGCCTACACCGCCAGCAAGTCAGGCGTGATCGGGCTGACGCGCTCGCTGGCGCGCGACTACGGCCCCTACAACATCCGCGTCAACGCCATCGCGCCAGGCTGGATCATGACGGAGCGGCAGCTCGAGAAATGGATGACGCCGGCGGGCGAGATCGAGTTGCAGCAGCGACAGTGCCTCAAGCGCAGACTCATGCCGGACGAAGTCGCGAAGTTCACCGTCTTCCTCGCGTCCGACGAGGCCTCGGCCTGTACCGCTCAGCACTACATCGTCGATGGCGGCTGGGTCTGAAGCGCGAGAGCGCAAGGGCCAACCCCCCGGCAGTCTGTCGCGGAACTTTGCAGCGATCACCGGTCAGGCCGCCTCGTGAGTGATCCCGGGCTGTGCGGAAAATCTGGCTGGGGCGGGAGGGATCGAACCTCCGAATGGCGGAATCAAAATCCGCTGCCTTACCGCTTGGCTACGCCCCATCAGGCGACCGGGGA
>RXJC01000699.1:1735-7869 GCA_003963435.1 Bradyrhizobiaceae bacterium
CGGTCTATAGGGAGAGCAGCGGCATTTCAACCGTCTGGAGGGGCAAAATACCGCGGACGCCGGACCGGGCCGTACCACACTCTAAATATAGGGCGGCCAAGGCCCGATGCGGTCCCGTATCGCGCCCATTGAGACCGCCCCCGTTTCATGAGAATACGGGACCAATGATGTCCACGGGAGTGAGCCATGACCTACCGCGCGCCGATCAATGACATGCTGCTGTCGCTCAACCATGGCGCCGGCCTCAAGGCCGCCGTGGAGGCCGGTCATTACGGCGATTTCGACATGGACATCGCCGCGGCCGTGCTGGAGGAAGCCGGCAAGTTCGCAACCGACGTGCTGGCGCCCCTCAACAAGGTCGGCGACGAGCACGGCATCAAGCTCGACGACGGCAAGGTCACGACCGCGCCGGGCTGGCCGGACGCCTACAAGCGCTGGACCGAAGGCGGCTGGAACGCGGTCTCGGGGCCCGAGGATTTCGGCGGCCAGGGCCTGCCGATCGTGATCAACGCCGCCTGCACCGAGATCTGGAGCGCGGCCAACGTCGCCTTCGGCCTCTGCCCGCTGCTGACGGCCTCGGCCATCGAGGCGCTGGACGCCCATGGCAGCGACGAGCTGAAGAGGATCTATCTCGAAAAGCTCGTCTCCGGCGCATGGACCGGCACGATGCAGCTCACGGAGCCGCAGGCCGGCTCCGACGTCGGCGCGCTGCGCACCCGCGCCGAGAAGCAGGCCGACGGCACCTATCGCATCAAGGGGACGAAGATCTTCATCACCTATGGCGAGCACGACATGACCGACAACATCGTGCATTTCGTGCTGGCGCGTCTGCCCGATGCGCCCGCCGGCACCAAGGGCATCTCGCTCTTCCTCGTGCCGAAGTTCATGGTGAATGCCGACGGCTCGCTCGGCGCCCGCAACGACATCTTTGCCTCCGGCGTCGAGCACAAGCTCGGCATGCACGCCTCCCCGACCTGCACCATGACCATGGGCGATCATGGCGGCGCCATCGGCTTTTTGATCGGTGAAGAGAACCAGGGCATGCGCTGCATGTTCACGATGATGAACCAGGCCCGCCTCGGCGTCGGCCTGGAAGGCGTCGGCGTTGCCGACCGCGCCTACCAGCAGGCGCTGGCGTATGCGCAGGAGCGCAAGCAGGGCCGCGCCGTCGGCAACAAGGGCGACGGCTCGGACGCCATCTTCGTCCATCCCGACGTCAAGCGCATGCTGATGCGGATGCGGGCGCAGACCGCCGCCGCGCGCACCATCTGCTATGCGACCGCGGTCGCGATCGACGTCTCGACGCGTGCCAAGGACCCGAAGGTGCGCGCCGACGCCGCCGCGCGCGCGGCGCTGCTGACCCCGATGGCCAAGGCCTATTCCACCGACATCGGCAACGAGGTCGCCTATCTCGGCGTGCAGATCCACGGCGGCATGGGCTTCATCGAGGAAACCGGCGCGGCGCAGCACTACCGCGACGCCCGCATCACCGCGATCTACGAGGGCACCAACGGCATCCAGGCGATCGACCTCGTCACGCGCAAGCTCGCGGCCAATGGCGGCGCCTCGGTGTGGGCGCTGCTCGACGAGCTCGCGGCCACCGTCAAGCAGGTCGAAGCCTCCAACGATCCCGCCTTCGGTACCACGGGTGCGAAGCTGCGCGAGGCGCTCGAGGCGCTGACGCGCAGCAGCAAATGGCTGCTCGAGCGCGTGACCTCCGCGCCGAACGAGGCGCTTGCCGGCGCGACGCCTTACCTGCAGCAATTCGGCGCCACTCTCGGCGGCTGCCTGCTCGCCGCCGAGGCGCTTGCCGCCAAGGGCGACGGCCTCGCCGATGCGCCGCGCTACGTTTCGCTGGCGCGCTTCTTCGCCGAGAACATCACCGTGCAGGCGCCCGCGCTGGAGCGAACCGTGACGGAAAGCGCCGAATCGGTCGCGGCGGCGGATGCTGTGCTGCTGGGGTAAAGCGCTTGCAGCCCGGGTGGAACGGAGCGATATCCGGGCTACGGGGCTACGACGTCACCCTGCCCCCACCGAGATCCAGCCCGCGCAGGGTCTGAAAAGATTTGACCCAGCGCATTGGCACGCCTGCGAGATGATGTAGGCTGCTGGCGAGGCTCGCGAAGCGGCAAGCGTCGCGGCGGGCGCGGGGAGTTTTCATGCCGAACGGCAACATCGTCGTCACCGAAGAGCGCGGAACGCGCGTGATCACCCTGCGCCGTCCGGGCAAGAAGAACGCGATCACCCAGAACATGTACCGGGAGATGAGCCGCGCGATCGACACCGCGCAGAACAACCCCGATATCCGCTGCATGATCATCACCGGCGGCTCGGGCGTGTTCACCGCCGGCGACGACATCGACGATTTTCTCCACGCCGACACCTCGCGTCCCGAGACGCTGTCGGAGGGTGCCAAATTCCTCTATTCGCTCGCCCTCAACGTCAAGCCGATCATCGCGGCCGTCGACGGCGCCTCGATCGGCATGGGCACCGTGATGCTGTTCCACTGCGACTACGTGCTCGCCTCGAATGCCGCGACCTTTTCCGCGCCCTATATCCATCTCGGGCTGGTGCCGGTCGGCGCAGCCAGCCTCTTGGTGCCGAACACGATGGGATATCAGCGCGCCTTTGCCATGCTGGTGATGGGGCGGACCTTCTCGGCCGCGGAGGCCCATGCCGCCGGCTTCGTCAACACCGTGGTGTCGCCCGGACATACCGAGGTCGAGGCGCGCAAGGTGGCGCGCGATATCTGCCGGCTGCCGGCCGAGGCGGTCGCAACCTGCCGCAAACTGCTGCGCGCGCCGCCCGAAGAGCTCACCCGCCGCATCGACCAGGAAAGCCACCTGTTCGGCGAGCGGCTGAAATCGGACGAAGCGGTGGCGGCGTTCAATGCGCTTGCGAACAGGAAGAAGAGGTAGGGCCCTCTTCCCCTCTCCCCTTGTGGGAGAGGGTGGCTCGCCGCGCAGCGGTGAGACGGGTGAGGGGTTGCCTCCGCGAGCCGAACTTTCATTCGAATTCGCAAAGAGAGACCCCTCATCCGGCGCTTCGCGCCACCTTCTCCCACAAGGGGAGAAGGAAGAAAGCGCGCCACGTTCACGACAATGCTTCGTGAAATGTTCGTGCGGAACGATTAGTCTTGGTTCCATGCGATACCGATCCATCCTTGCCGCCTTAGCGCTGACCTTTACGCTCCCCGCCGCGGCCCAGACCGCCGCCCCCGTCGAGCTGCGCATCCTCGCGATCAACGATTTCCACGGCAATCTGCGCCCGCCGGCGGGCGGCATCCGCATCGGAGATCCCGAGGACAAGTCCAAGAAAGTGATGGTGGCGGCCGGCGGCGCCGAATACATGGCGACGTTGGTGAAGCAGCTCCGCGAAGGACACAAGAACACGATCTTCGTCGCGGCTGGCGACCTGATCGGCGCGAGCCCGTTCCTGTCGGCAATGTTTCACGACGAGCCCTCAATCGAATCGCTCTCGATGATGGGGCTTGCGATCACCTCGGTCGGCAACCACGAATTCGACGAGGGCAAGACCGAGCTGCTCAGGATGCAGAATGGCGGCTGCCATCCGGTCGACGGCTGCCAGGGGCCGCATCCCTTCACGGGTGCCAAATTCCGTTATCTCGCCGCATCCACCATCGAGACCGCGACGGGTCAAAGCGTGCTGCCGCCTTACGAGATCAGGGAGTTCGAGGGCATTCCCGTCGCCTTCATCGGGCTGACCTTGAAGGAGACCGCGGGCATCGTCTCGCCATCAGGCATCACCGGGCTCGAATTCCGCGACGAAGCCGAGACGGTGAACGCCCTCGTGCCGCAGCTGAAGGCACGCGGGATCGAGGCGATCGTGGTGCTGATCCACCAGGGCGGCGAGCCCGCCGGCGACTACAACGAGTGCCCTGCGATCACGGGGCCGATCGTCGATATCGTCAAGAAGTTCGACCGCGCCGTCGACGTCGTCGTCAGCGGTCATACCCACCGCGCCTATGTCTGCGATATCGACGGACGGCTCGTCACCAGCGGCGACAAATACGGCACGCTGGTCACCGCGATCGACCTCAAGCTCGATCCTGCCACGCGCGATATCGTCAGCGCCAAGGCCGACAATGTGCTCGTCGCCAACGCGTCGCTCGCGAAGGATCCCGAGCAGACCGCGCTGATCGAGGCCTATGACAGGCTGTCGGCGCCGATCGCCAACCGGCCGGCAGGGTCGGTGACGCAGACATTGTCGCGCGTGCCGAACGAGGCCGGCGAGAGCGCGCTCGGCGACGTCATCGCGGACGCACAATTGGCCGCGACAAGGGCGACCCAGGGTGGCAGCGCTGTCATCGCCCTCACCAATCCCGGCGGCATCCGCACCGACATCGTTCCCAAGGAGAACGGCGCCATCACCTTCGGCGACGTCTTCGCCAGCCAGCCGTTCCGCAACCGCCTCGTCACGATGACGCTGACGGGCAGCCAGCTCAAGGACATGCTCGAGCAGCAATGGTTAGACCCGAAACGGCCGCGGATCCTGCAGGTCTCGAACGGATTCAGCTATGCCTGGGATGCGTCGAAGCCATTCGGCGAGCGCGTGATCCCCGAGAAGATGATGCTCGGCGGCAGGCCGATCGAGCCTGGAAGCGGCTACCGCGTCACCCTCAATGATTACCTCGCCGTCGGCGGCGACGGTTTTACCGTCGCCAAGCAGGGCAGCTCGCCGCAATATGGCGGTTACGACGCGGACGCGCTGTTCGCGTTCTTCCGGGCGCACGGACCGATCGGTCCGCTGCCACTGAGCCGCATCCTGCGGGTGAATTGATCCGGATCAAGCGGGCCGCCGTTTGCCATTTCCGGCCAAGCGCCTAGATTGGGTTTTGCATTGCGTTTTGGCGCCGGATACGCCAAGCGACGACAACAGTATCCCATGAGGCCGAGCTGATGAGCACGCTTCTCCTGTCCCACAAGGCCTGCCTCGACCATGTGACGCCGCCGGGACACCCCGAAAGGCCCGATCGCCTGCGTGCGGTGGAGGAAGCGCTGTCGCATGAGCGCTTCCAGTTCCTGGCGCGCGACCAGGCGCCGGAGGGCGATCTCGATCTGGTCACGCTCTGCCACAACGAGCATTACGTCACTGAGCTGCGCCACATCGCGCCGACCAGCGGGCTGGTCTATATCGACGGCGACACCTCGATGTCCCCTGGCACGTGGGAAGCGGTGATGCGCGGCGTCGGCGGCGCGGTCGCGGCGACCGAAGCGGTGATGAATGGCGAGCATCGCAACGCCTTCGTCGCGATTCGCCCGCCCGGACACCACGCCGAGATCGGCAAGCCGATGGGCTTCTGCTTCTTCGACAACGTCGCGATCGCCGCGCGGCACGCCCAGCGCAAATTCGGCATCACGCGCGCCGCCATCGTCGATTTCGACGTGCATCACGGCAACGGCACGCAGGACATCTTCTGGTCGGACCCGACCGTGATGTACTGCTCGACGCACCAGATGCCGCTGTTTCCGGGCACCGGCGCCAAGAGCGAGCGCGGCGACCACGACACCATCGTCAACGCGCCGCTCGCCTCCGAGGACGGCGGGCCGGAATTCCGCTCCGCGTTCGAGCATCTGATCCTGCCGCAGCTCGAAAAATTCAGCCCCGAGCTGCTCGTCATCTCCGCCGGCTTCGACGCGCATTACCGCGATCCGCTGGCCTCGCTGAATTTGCGCGCGGAGGACTATGCCTGGGTGACGCGCAAGCTGATGGACCTCGCCGACAAGACCGCGGGCGGCCGCGTTGTGTCTGTGCTCGAGGGCGGCTACGACCTGCAAGGACTGAAAGAATCTGTTACGGCGCATGTCGGCGCCCTGATGGGCGCGTAGACCGCACCCGCCACATTTAGCCCGCAAAACTCGCCTTCACTGAAGGCCAAGCGAATCGGGCAATCGGAAACGGATATGGCCGAAAACACCCAAGTCGACGTCTCCAGGCTCACCTTCGAGCGCGCGATCGAGGAACTCGAAACGATCGTGAAGCGGCTCGAGGACGGCAAGGTGCCGCTCGAGGAATCCGTGACGATCTACGAGCGCGGCGAGGCGCTGAAGCGCCGCTGCGAGGAGTTGCTGCGCCAGGCCGAGGCGCGCGTCGACAAGATCACCACCGATGCC
>RXJC01000699.1:7919-8203 GCA_003963435.1 Bradyrhizobiaceae bacterium
CGGCACGGCGCCGCTCGACGTCCAGTAGGCCCGAGCCGTCCCCACTCCGTTTTCATGATTGCAAGGCGCCGGTTCCGCGGGAGGCGGCGGTTGCCTTCGTGCAGGCGGAGATCGGCCGCCGAAATGGGGCTTTTTCAGCCCATATCCCTCTGATCTCGGCAAAAAAGCCTGCCGAAGTCCCGGGCTGGCAGGAACCCATGGCCCCGGCCCACAGTTAACTACCTTGGCCCGCCGGTTGCATCTGCATACCCCTAATCGGTCCAGCGGGTTGGCTTTGGCCCAAG
>RXJC01000699.1:8253-9054 GCA_003963435.1 Bradyrhizobiaceae bacterium
TGTAAAGCTGCGCGGAGTGTGGCTTTTTGCAAGCCTTGCGTGGGCACCGATTACCGACGGCAAGAGCTTCAAACTGCTAATGAAATTGGCTTGGGACGGACGAAGCCGATCTAAGTGACAGGGATCACAGAGACTGAACCGGAGCGCACTTAAGCTTACCTAAGCTTGAAGACGGGGTTGTCAGCTTGAAGAAGAGGCTTGGCCCCATGCAGGTGGCTCCGACGGTTAGGACTCGCGCTGCGCCGATATTGTGCAAACCCATCGCGCACCGGAATGACCTTCCGGCGCTGACAAATTGGAAATCGCCGTGAACGCATACAGTAAAACGCCGCTTCTCGACACCATCCGGACGCCGGAAGACCTGCGCAAGCTCAAGGTCGAGCAGGTTCGCCAGGTTGCCGACGAGCTGCGGCAGGAGACCATCGATGCCGTCTCGGTGACCGGCGGTCACTTCGGCGCGGGCCTCGGCGTGGTCGAGCTCACCACCGCGATCCATTATGTCTTCGACACGCCGCGCGACCGGCTGATCTGGGACGTCGGCCATCAGGCCTATCCGCACAAGATCCTCACCGGCCGCCGTGACCGTATCCGCACGCTGCGCACCGGCGGCGGCCTGTCCGGCTTCACCAAGCGCAGCGAGAGCGATTACGATCCGTTCGGCGCGGCGCATTCCTCGACCTCGATCTCCGCCGGCCTCGGCATGGCCGTGGCGCGCGACCTCTCCGGCGGCAAGAACAACGTCATCGCCGTGATCGGTGACGGCGCGATGTCGGCCGGCATGGCCTACGAGGCCATGAACAA
>RXJC01000596.1 GCA_003963435.1 Bradyrhizobiaceae bacterium
TCAATCCCGACAACCCGGCGGAAGCCACGCTCGACGCGCGCGGCGACGGCCGTCTGGCCTACGTGCTGTGGGGCATTGCCGCGATCTTCGCCGCGCTGGCGCTGTTCGTCGCAACGCGCGGCGGCTAACCGACCAGCTGCTCGGGCCGCAGCTCCGCTTCGATCTCCGCAAAAATCCTTGCCAGTCGTTCGGCCCATTGCCGCTGGCCCGTGTGGTCGGCGATCAGGTCCTGCCGGATCTCGATGCCGGTGTTGACGAGGCCGCGCCCTTCGCCGTGGACGGGAATGGTGTAGTCGGTGAGGTCGCTCACGGCGTAAGGCTCGTTGTCGCCGACGACGAGATCGCCTTCTCCGCGCAGATGCCTCAGCAGCAGATGCGGCAGCACGGTGTCGCGATTGTACAGCGCGCCGATGTGCCAGGGCCGCGCGACGCCGGCATAGACAGGCGTGAAGCTGTGCAGCGACACCAGCACCGTCGGCCGCTTGGCGACGAGGCGGGCGTCGATCGCAGCATCGATGCGGTCATGATAGGGTTCAAAAATCTCGCGCCGCCGCGTCTCGCGCTCCCCGTCCGAGATGCCCTCGTTGCGCGGGATCGCAGTTGCCTCGGAGATGACGGGGATCGAGCTTGCAGCGGCGGGCGGGCGGTTGCAGTCGATCACGAGCCGCGAATAACGCTGAGCGATCAGATGCGCGTCGAGCAGCTGAGCGAGCCGGTCGGCGACGCCGGCGATGCCGATGTCCCAGCCGATGTGCCTGACGAGCTCGCTTTCCGCGATGCCGAGATCGCCGAGCGCGCGCGGCAGCACCCGCCCGTAATGATCCGAGGTGAGCAGGAAGGGCGATTGTCCTTCCCGATTCACCTCATGCACGGGCGCAATATCGCCCTCGCCGAGCAGTCGATCGGTCGTCTCGGCCGTGTGCTGGTCCATCCCGATTGCCTATCACGCGATAATTTGTCTAAACGGAGTAGCCCGAATGCACCGACCTCGCAACGTTAGATCAGCATGACCTCCGATCGCCTCTTCGTCTACGGCACACTGATGCGCGGCTTCGACCATCCGATGGCGCGGCTGCTGGCGGGCCATGCGGATTTTCTGGGCGAAGCGACCTGCCGCGGCCGGCTCGTGCTGGTGAAGCACTATCCGGGATTGCTGCTGTCGGAGGCGGCCTCCGAACTCGTCCATGGCGAGCTCTTTCGCTTGCGCGTGCCCGACGAGCTCTTGCGCGAACTCGACATGTACGAGGCCTGCGGCGAAGGCTTTCCGGAGCCGACCGAATATCTGCGCGAGCTGGTCGACGTGACGGGCGCCGACGGCGTGACGGAGAAGGCCTGGACCTACGTCTACAACTGGCCGGTCGCCGATCTGCCGCGCATCGAGTCCGGGCGGTTTTTGCAGCACTAAGCCGACAGCACTTCCTTCACCACGCGCACGTCGACCTCGCGCTCGACATAGCTCCATTCCTCGGTCCGCCGCAGCATTCCCACAAGCTCCTCGAACCGCGAGGCATGCGCGGGGGCGAATTCGAACCAGGTCAGGAAATCGAAGGGCTCGCCGAGATCGCGGCAGTGATAGAGCTGGCGTGCGATCGCAGGCAGGAAGCGCATGCTGCTGGCGATGTGATGCGACTTGTCCTCAAAAATCTTGCGCCGCTCCTCCTGCGTCAGGTCCCACCAGGCCTGCGACTTGCGGATCGGGATCAGCGCGGCGCTGGTCGCCTCCACCCGGCCGAGCCCGGCCTGCACGGCCATGAGCTGCTCCTTCTCGGCCCGCTCGGTGTAGCGCAGGCTGCTGGCGACGCCGACCAGCCGCCAGGCATTGCGCGAGGGCACCAGCGGCAGCGAGACGGCCTCGCTGTCGGTCACCGACAGCGCGGGGACGAAGGGCAGGGGCTCGCCCGTTACCGGTGCAATCGAGGTCACACGCCAGCCCCCGCTCTGGCCGCCTCGAAAGGTCCTGAACATGGGGCTATGGAAGCGTGGAACCGGGCCGGGTTCAAGAGGCTCCGTCATTCCGGGGCGCCCCGAAGGGGCGAGCCCGGAATCCATCGCGCCGCCGGAATGCTGGGAGAAATGGATTCTCAGATGCGCGATTGCGCATCATGGCTCGCCTCGCGCGGCCCGGAATGACGGAGCAATGACCGTCAGGCCTGTGCATAGGTCGAATAACCCGGATAACCCGCCTAAACCTGACTTTTGATGATGCCGCACCTATATCCCTGATCCCCAGCCCGACTCACCCTGGATTGCGCTAGACACAGCCCATGCGCTTCACGCCCCAATTCCTCGACGAGCTTCGTGCCCGGCTTTCGGTCTCCGAAGTCGTGGGCAAGCGCGTGAAGTTGAAGAAGGCGGGGCGGGAGTGGAAGGGGCTGTCGCCGTTCCAGCAGGAAAAGACGCCGTCCTTCTACGTCAACGACCAGAAGGGTTTTTACCACGACTTCTCCTCCGGCAAGCACGGCGACATCATCAACTTCGTGATGGAGACCGACGGCCTGCCATTCGCGGAGGCCGTCGAGCGGCTCGCCAGCATGGCGGGCCTGGCGCTGCCGGCGGTGACGCCGAACGCGGCCCGCGAGGAGCAGCGGCGACGCTCGCTGCATGACGTCATGGACCTCGCCGCAAAATATTTTGCGGAGACGCTGGCCTCGCGCTTGGGTGCCAAGGCCCGCGGCTATCTCGCCGACCGCGCCATCTCGCCGGCGACGCAATTGCAGTTCCGGCTCGGCTATGCCTCGCCGGATCGGTTCGCGCTGAAGGAGCATCTCGGCAAGCTCGGTGTCTCCGTCGAGGACATGGTCGAGACCGGCCTCTTGATCGGCGGCGACGACATTCCCGTGCCTTACGACCGCTTCCGCGATCGCGTGATGTTTCCGATCACGGATCTGCGCGGCCGCGTCATCGCTTTCGGCGGGCGCGCACTGGAGAAGGACGTTCCGGCCAAATACCTGAACTCGCCGGAGACGCCGCTCTTCCACAAGGGCGACAATCTCTACAACCACCAGACCGCGCGCAAAGCCACTCATGATGGCGCGCCGCTGATCGTGGTCGAAGGTTATGTCGACGTCATCGCCATGGTGACCGCGGGCTTTGCCGGCAGCGTCGCGCCGCTCGGCACCGCGCTCACCGAAAACCAGCTCGCGCTGCTCTGGAAGATGGCGGACGAGCCGATCCTCTGCTTCGACGGCGACCGGGCCGGTCAAAAGGCGGCCTATCGCGCCGCCGACCTCGCCTTGCCCTACCTCGCGCCGGGAAAAAGTCTTCGTTTCGCGCTGCTGCCGGAAGGGCAGGACCCCGACGATCTCGCGCGCTCCGGCGGGCGCGGCGCGATCGAGGAGGTGATTGGAGCTGCCCGCCCGCTCGCCGACATGATCTGGTCGCGCGAGCTCGAAGGCGGCAATTTCGCAACGCCCGAGCGCCGCGCCGCGCTGGAAGCGCGTATCAAGGAGCTGACGAACGGCATCCGCGACGAGGTGGTGCGGCGCTATTACCGCGACGAATTCGTCGAGCGGCTGCAGCGCACCTTTGCTCCCGAAGGCGGGCGCGGCGGCTTCGGCGGCCGGGGCAATTTCCGCCAAGGGGGTCGTCCGTTCCAGCCGAGGGGCGCGGGACCGAATCGATTCGGCGGCCAAAGCTTCGGAGGAGGGCGACGCGGTGCGTTCGCCCCCACCCCGCTACCGTCAGGCCCCTACCAGGCGGCCAGCCCCCAGCTGGCGGCAAGCCCGATCATGAAGGGCCAGCGCAGCGCCATCTCCCGCCGCGAGGCCCTGATCCTGCAATGCCTGATCAACCACCCCTGGCTGCTGCACGACCACCTCGAGGAGGTCGCCGCCCTTGAGCTGGCCCATCCCGAGGCCCACAAGCTCAGGGCCGGCATCATCGCCGCCTTTGCCAACGACCATCACCATTCGCCTGATCCCGAGGAGCAGGCCGAGAAGATGCGCGGCGATCTCGAGAAGGGGGGATTTTCGCAAGTTCTTCAAAGGGTTGAGAACGGCATCACCACCGCCGCGGTGTGGGGCGCGCGCGAGGGCGCGGCACGGGACGACGTTCTCTCCACCTGGCATCAGCTGGTTGCCTTGCATCGGCAATGGCATTCACTACTTAGAGAGCTGAAGGACGCCGAGCTGGCCTTGGGGGAGGACCCCAGCGAGGCCAATATGGCGTGGCTGCGTGACGTCAAGGCCCGGATGGCCGAGGTCGACGGCACCGAGGCCCTGATCGAGGGTTTTGGCGAGCTGTCGGGCCGGTTCCAGAAGAGCATGTGATGAAAAGAATCATGCGGACGGCCGGGGCCGGAACCGCTAAAAGACTCGCCAAATCCAAGGTTTGGCGGCAAAAACAGGGTTAATCGAGGCTTAACGGTCTTGTAGCACTTTGGCCCAGAGGCGGCCGCAGGCAGAACAGACGCGTCAGGAATGAATCCGCGCAATCGCTGTTGGCACTACACCTGCATCCGCTGCGACAAAGAGGCTGACGAAGCGTTAGGCAATTCCGGCGAGAGAGAGTTGGGGGTGGCGAGAGACATTTGCGCCGCCCTTTCCGTGTCGAGAGCTGCCGAAGCGAGAGCGTCGAGCAACAGGTTCATGTGAATTCACGCAAGGCGCGGCGACGCCTCGCATGAAGCGCGTTTAGGAGCAATGGATGGCCACCAAGGCAAAGACGCTGCAGGCGAAAGACAAGGAAAAAGACGACAAGGCAGCGGACGCGCCGGAGAAGGACTCCCAGGACGCGCCCTCTCCCTTGCTCGATCTGTCCGACGCGGCAGTCAAGAAGATGATCAAGCAGGCCAAGAAGCGCGGCTTCGTGACCTTCGATCAGCTCAACGAAGTCTTGCCGTCCGACCAGACCTCGCCCGAACAGATCGAGGACATCATGTCGATGCTCTCGGACATGGGCATCAATGTCACCGAAGCCGACGATAGCGAAGGCGAGGAAGAGAAGGACGAGGGCGGCGAGGACGAGACCGACAACGAGCTCGTCGAAGTCACCCAGAAGGCCGTCACCGAGGTCAAGAAGAGCGAGCCGGGCGAGCGCACCGACGATCCCGTGCGCATGTATCTGCGCGAGATGGGCACGGTCGAGCTGCTCTCCCGCGAAGGCGAAATCGCGATCGCCAAGCGCATCGAGGCCGGCCGCGAGGCGATGATCGCAGGCCTGTGCGAAAGCCCGCTGACCTTCCAGGCCATCATCATCTGGCGCGACGAGCTCAACGAAGGCAAGATCTTCCTCCGCGACATCATCGACCTCGAAGCCACCTATGCCGGCCCCGACGCCAAGGCCGGCATGAACAACGCGATGATCGCAGGGCCCACCGGCGAGAACGGCGAAGCGCCGGCCGAGGGCGGTGAAGCCGCCGCGGCTGCGCCCGCGCATGTCGCCCCGCCGGCCGCGCCGCCGGCGCCGACCCCGTTCCGTGCCGCGCCTGCGCCGGGTGCCGCCGAGGGCGAGGAAAAGGATCCGGGCGAAGCCGCCGCCGAGTCCGACATGGACGACGACGAGTTCGAGAACCAGATGTCGCTCGCCGCCATCGAGGCCGAGCTCAAGCCGAAGGTGGTCGAGATCTTCGACAAGATCGCCGACAGCTACAAGAAGCTGCGCAAGCTTCAGGAGCAGGACATCCAGAACCAGCTCCAGAACGAGTCGCTCTCGCCGCACCAGGAGCGCAAGTACAAGAAGCTGAAGGACGAGATCATCGTCGAGGTGAAGTCGCTGCGCCTCAACCAGGCGCGTATCGACAGCCTCGTCGAGCAGCTCTACGACATCAACAAGCGCCTCGTCTCGCATGAGGGCCGCCTGATGCGCCTCGCCGACAGTCACGGCGTCGCGCGCGAGGACTTCCTGCGCAACTACACCGGCTCGGAGCTCGATCCGCGCTGGCTCAATCGCGTCTCGAAGCTGTCCGCCAAGGGCTGGAAGAACTTCGTTCATCACGAGAAGGACCGCATCAAGGACCTCCGTCACGAGGTGCATCAGCTCGCCGCGCTGACGGGCCTCGAGATCGTCGAGTTCCGCAAGATCGTGCACTCCGTGCAGAAGGGCGAGCGCGAAGCCCGCCAGGCCAAGAAGGAGATGGTGGAAGCCAACCTCCGTCTCGTGATCTCGATTGCGAAAAAGTACACCAACCGCGGCCTGCAGTTCCTCGACCTGATCCAGGAAGGCAACATCGGCCTGATGAAGGCGGTCGACAAGTTCGAGTACCGCCGCGGCTACAAGTTCTCGACCTACGCCACGTGGTGGATCCGGCAGGCGATCACGCGCTCG
>RXJC01000127.1 GCA_003963435.1 Bradyrhizobiaceae bacterium
GGATTGACGTAGGTGAGGGGACCCTCTTTGGCGTCGAGCTCGAGCACGACGACACGCAGGGGCACGCCGACATGCGGCGCGGTGATGCCGATGCCGGGCGCGGCCCGCATCGTCTCCAGCAGGTCGGCCGCAAGCTCGCGCAAGCCGTCGTCGAACACGGTGACGGCGCGGGCCGGCATCGCCAGCCGGCGATCGGGGTAGCGGATGATGGGGCGGATGGTCATGATGTCATTGGCGCCGGCAACTATGCCCACACCGGCGGGGACCCGATTGAGTCTCGCAACGCGGCGGTCAGGATCGTCAGTTTGGCGGACGGCTGGGCGAGGGCACGCAGCAGATAGACGCCGGTCTTCGTCTCGTTCCACCGCTCGTCGTCGAGCGGGATTCGTGTCAACGAACCGGCACGCACATCTGTCCCGACGACCCAGTCTGCCAGGAACGCGATGCCGATGCCGGCGAGTGCCGCGAGCCGCATCGCTTCGAAGTCGTCGCATCGAAACACGGCTTGCGGTCCCGGCGCTGCGCCCGCGGGGTGACCCAGCACGTCCGTCCAGCCCAGCAGGTCGGCGCCGTGCAATTTGTCAATCAGCCGATGGCCGGTGAGGTCTTTCGCTTCGGCCGGTGTGCCGTGACGATCGAGATAAGCAGGAGTGGCGACCAGCAGCCTGTTCTGCGAAGCCAGCTTGGTCGCGATGAGCGTGCTGTCTGCAAGTTCGCCGATCCGGATCACCGCATCGAGCCGCTCCAGCACGGGATCTGCGAGCCTTTCCGTGAGATCGAGCTCGACCGTGAGGCCGGGATGATCCCGCATGACCGTTTCCAGCGTGGGGATCACATAGCGCTTGCCAAAGGTCGGAAAGCAGGCAAGGCGAAGAACGCCGGCGACCGCACCATCGAAGGCGGCGATCTCGGCATGCGTGTCGGCGAGGTCGTCGAGCAGCCGCTGCGCGCGTTCGAACAGTCGCTCTCCAGCATCGGTCACCGCGAGCGCGCGGGTCGAGCGCACCAATAGCGGCACGCCGACACTGTGCTCCAGCGCGTCGATCTGCCTGACGATGGCCGAGGGCGTCACACCGCGATGACGGGCGGCGCTGGAGAAGCTCCCGCCACGAACCACGTCAACATAGATTGCCAGATGTTCCGCAAAACGCGGGTCTTTCATCTTTGCGCCTTTCGCAAAAGGGTTTCGAGCTCAACGTTCATTATCATCAACTCTCGAAAACCGTATCTCGTCTCTCGAAGGCGGGCCTTACCGGCCCAAGCCCTTGAATGGAAGGAGATATCATGAAGGTTCTCGATCGTATCCTGTCGCAATCGGCCTATACCTCGGTCATTGATGTGCCTCTCGACCGAGTGGACATCGCCGAATGGCTGTTCACGCTCTCCGAAGCCGAATATCTGCGTTGCTGCCCGCCTGATCACATTGCGGCCGGCGTCAGCACCACGGACGACGGGCGCCGCATGATGATCAACGTCGAGCAAATCGGCACCGGGCTGGTCATCCAGCACTATGTCGCGGAGGAGGCCGGCAAGAGCTACTGCCGCATGAATTCGATCTCGGACGTGTTTACGACAAATGGCAGGACCCAGGTCAACGTGATCTGGGAGCTGAAGGCCGAAGCAATTGATGAAGGCCACACACGCTACACCAACAGCGTCACGGCACACCCGACCGATGTCTTCATGGCATTCCTGGACAAGCACGGCATTTCCTTCGACGACGCCGCCAACGCGCGTCAGGCGGCCGGAAGCGACCACAATCGGCGGGAGACGCCGTTGTTCGCCGCCAGCATCGCGCGGCGCGCCAAGGCCCATACGAAGGCCCATAGGCAGGAGCAGAAGCAATGATGGGCGTCGTCTATGACGGCTTCGGTCCGGCGGAGGTTCTCCGCCTGGCCGAAGTGCCGAGGCCGGAGGTTCGCCCTCACGATCTCCTGGTGCGTGTGAAGGCGGCGGGCGTCAATCGCGCAGATATTCTCCAGCGAAACGGCGCCTATGGCAATCAGAGCTTTGGCGAGAGCACTCTGCTTGGCCTCGAACTGGCGGGTGAGGTCGTTGGCGTCGGCAGCGCAGTCGACGACGTCTCGATCGGGCAGCGTGTGATGGCGATCGTCGGCGGGGGCGCGTATGCTGAATTCGCTCGGGTCGACCGTCGCATGGCGACCAGGATTCCGGACAATATCTCGTTCGTCGAGGGCGCGGCGATCATGGAGTCATTTGTCACGGCGGTCGAGGCGGTCTCACATGTTGCAGGCGTCGGGCAAGGTCAAACCGTCCTGGTTCACGGTGCCGCGGGCGGAGTGGGCTCCGCCTGTGTGCAGGTCGCCCATGCCCTCGGCGCCACCGTCTACGCAACGGCGAGCGCTTCGCGGTTGGCGGATGTCGCCAGCATCGGCGCCGCCGCCGTGATCGACTACCGCGGCGACGATTTCGAAAGCGTCGTCACTGGACTGACCGATCATCGCGGCGCTGACGCCGTCATCGATTTCGTCGGCGGCGATTATCTGCCGCGCAACCTCCGCAGCCTTCGCCCCGGCGGAACCCTGGTTCAAGTTGGCATCTTGAGCGGCCAGCACGCCCCCTCGATTCCGCTCAACCTGCTGCTCCACAACCACCTGCGTTTGGTGGGCACCGTCATGAAATCGCGAGGCGTGGACGAGAAGCGGGCGATGGTGCGTCGTTTCTCTGAGGGGTTCTTGCCGCTGTTCGAGTCGGGGCGGCTGAAACCGTTGGTCGACCGGGTGTTTCCGCTGGAACGGGCCGCCGATGCCCATCGCAGCGTGGAGCGCGGCGGAGGATTTGGAAAGGTTGTCTTGGCGGTGGACTGAGCGCGCGGGAGTATCCCGCTTGTGATTGGCGGGATCATGACATCGTGCCCGTGTTTTGCCCGACACGTCAAATCGCTCCCTGGGTTTCGCAAAACACAGGGCTCGTAAGTCCTTGATCCCGTTGAGGCAGCCTACTGTGCATGGGGTTGTTTTTCGACTTTTCTATTGTCTATTGGCAGGTGACCAAGGCCTCGGCAAAAATGTCGTTCCATTGTCGGCCGACGTAGTTCCCATTCGTCTTCTCCCCAGACAGATCTCACGGGAGACCCAAATGACCCAATCCCCCTATCGCTGGGTGATCGTCGCCGCCGGCGGCCTGCTCGGCTGCGTCGCCATCGGCGGCATGTTTTCGCTGCCGGTGTTCCTGCAGCCGATCGCCAAGGACACCGGCTGGTCGGTGACCGGCATCTCCAGCGCGATGACGATCGGCTTTCTGGCGATGGCCTTCACCAGCATGGCCTGGGGCACGCTGTCGGACCGGTTCGGACCGCTCCCGGTGGTGCTGACGGGATCCACGGTGCTGGCGCTCAGCCTGTTCGCGGCGAGCCATGCGACCTCGCTGCTGGCGTTCCAAATCGTGTTCGGCCTTACGACCGGCGCATCCTGCGCGGCGATCTTCGCGCCGATGATGGCGACCGTGACCGGCTGGTTCGAGACGCATCGGAGCCTCGCGGTGTCGCTGGTCTCGGCCGGCATGGGCATGGCGCCGATGACGATGGCACCATTCGCGGCCTGGCTCGTCTCCGGCCACGACTGGCGCACCTCGATGCAGATCGTGGCGCTGGTGGTCGGCGCCATTATGATCCCGGTCTCGTTCCTGGTGCGCCGTCCGCCGGCGCTCACGCAGGCCGTGGCCGCGCCGGTGGGCGAGGGGGCTGCGCAGAGCGAGATGTCGATGAGCGAGGCGCTGCGCTCGCCGCAATTCCTGGTCCTGCTCGCGACCAATTTCTTCTGCTGCGCCACCCATTCCGGCCCGATCATCCACACCGTCAGCTATGCCGTGAGCTGCGGCATCCCGCTGATCGCGGCGGTGACGATCTACAGCATCGAGGGGTTCGCCGGCCTCGGCGGCCGCATCGCCTTCGGCCTGATGGGCGACCGCTTCGGCGCCAAGCGCGTGCTGGTGTCGGGCCTGTTGCTGCAGGCGTTCGGCGCGCTCGCCTACGTCTTCGCGCACCAGCTCGCGACGTTCTACGCGGTCGGCGCCGTGTTCGGCTTCATCTATGCCGGCACCATGCCGCTCTATGCCGTGCTCATCCGCGAGAACTTTCCGCTTCGGATGATGGGCACGGTGATCGGCGGCACGGCGATGGCCGGCAGCCTCGGCATGGCGACCGGCCCGCTCGCCGGCGGCCTGATCTACGACGCCTTCTCCAGCTACGCCTGGCTCTACATCGCCTCCTGGGCGATGGGCCTCGGTGCCTTCCTGATGGCGATGACGTTCAAGCCGTTTCCAAAGCCGCAAGGGCAGGTGGCCCCGGCGGCGGCGTGAGTTTGTCGCTCAGAGGCGCTTTTCGAAGAACAGGTCCGGATAAGGATCATCGTTGAAGCGCGGAATCTCGCGCCAGCCCGTCGTGCGGTAGAGTCGGCCGGCCTCGGGCAGCGCGCTGTTGGTGTCGAGCCGCAGCAGCGCGATGCCGAGCCCGCGCGCGGCATCCTCGGCTGCGTCCATCAGGCGCCGGCCGAGCCGTAATCCGCGCGCGGCGGGGGCGACCCACAGGCGCTTGATCTCGGCGTAGCCGTGATCGGTTCCCTTCAAGCCGACGCAGCCGATCGGCAGCGTGTCCGACATCGCGACGATGAAAGTGC
Source organism: Bradyrhizobiaceae bacterium (assembly GCA_003963435.1). Lineage (GTDB taxonomy): Bacteria > Pseudomonadota > Alphaproteobacteria > Rhizobiales > Xanthobacteraceae > Bradyrhizobium. The sequence goes on from RXJC01000127.1 coordinate 4,638, forward strand.
CGCGCGGGCGGCGCATGTCCTTGGCGTCCGGGTCGCGCGACAGTGAGACGTCAAAACCTTGGCTGAAGCGGCGGCCGAGCTCGGCATAGTACTCGCCGAGGCAGTAGCGCGCCTCCTCGGATCGTGGATCCATCTCGTCCAGCGCGATGCGCTCGCGCGTCAGGGTGGAGGCGACTAGGTCCATCGCCGCCAGCAGCGCCTCGGCTTGTGAATGTTGCGCGAGAAAACCCTCGGCCTGCGCGTTCGACAGCGCCTCATAGGCCGCAAACTCGCGCTTGCCGGTCCGCGTCAATGTCGCGACACGCCGTCGCGCATCGTTCTCATGCGCTTCGGTCTCGACCAGCCCTTCATCCTCGAGGCTGCGCAAGAGGCGGCTCATCAGCCCGGAATCGAGGCCGAGATAGTCGCGGATCTCCGCCACGTCCGAGCGGCCGTGCCCGATCGCATTGAGCACCCGCGCTGCGCCGAGCGGCCGGCCGCGGCCCAGGAAGGAATTATCGAGCGCGCCGACGGCGGAGGTGACGGCACGGTTGAAGCGGCGGACGCGGGCGACGGCATCGAGCATAATATCTGACTTTAGTCAGATATCGTGCGAAGGTCAATTACACCGGCGATCGTCATCGCGCTGGCGAGACCAGCCCGAGTTCCTTGCGGAGTTTTCGCGTCAGCTTGGCCGCGATCAGTGCATGGGCCTGTGCCAGATAAGTGGTGAGCTCTGCGTCTGACAAGGCATTGTTGCTGACGAGCTGCACCCATTTGGCGCGCGCCAGGTATGGTGCCGGCCGCGCCAGGCCGTGCTCGATCAGCATCGTATAGGCCATGTGCGAGACCTTGAACATGTAGCCGCCGGAGCCCGCGGCAAAGCCGCCGCCGAGTGCGAACATCTTGCCGCCGACCTTGAACACGGAGGTTCCTTCCCACTGCACCACCTTGGTGGCGCCCGGCAGGCGCAGGCAGCGTGCTTCGAAGGTCTTGGGTGTCATTGCAACAGCGATAGCACGCCGCGTGCGGCGTGCAACGCTGGCGACACCGCCCTTAGCTCGGAGCCGGCGTGACGTCCGCGTCAGTGGCGCGCCAGGCCTCGGGAATGATAAACACTTCGTCGGCGCGGCCGTAACCGCCGTCTTGGACTTCCTCGATCAGAACCATCGTGTGCGGCCGGGCCGCTTCGCCGAAATACTCGACGAACAGCGCGGTCAGGCGATGCACGATCTCCGTCTTCTGGGCCCGCGACAGCGCGGCTTGAGGAATCTTGATGTTGGCGAAAGGCATGATGATCTCTCCCGTGTGGAAAATCGTGTCGCGTCAGATCACGCCGCCATTGGCGCGGATGATCTGGCCGTTGACCCAGCCGCTGTCGTTGCCGGCAAGGAAGGCGACGAGGCCTGCGATGTCGTCGGGCTGGCCGAGGCGTCCGAACGGATTCATGGCGGCGATGGCGCGCACCTGCTGCTCGCTCTTGCCCTCGAGGAAGAGCCGGGTCTCGACCGGTCCGGGCGCGACCGCATTGACGGTGATGCGCCGGCCGCCAAGCTCTTTCGCAAGCACATGCGTCATGGCTTCGACCGCGGCCTTGGT
>RXJC01000425.1 GCA_003963435.1 Bradyrhizobiaceae bacterium
TTGCGGTCGACCCATTCGTCGAGCACCGCGCGCGGGCGCACGTCCTTGGTGACGGACGCGACCAGTTGCTCGAACGACGGCGCATCGCCCTCCGCCGTTCGCGGCAGCGGCAGCGGCTCCCCCCTGGCATCGGTGAATTCGGGAGCGGCCAGCCAGCGCGCGATCACGGCGCTGGTCAGCGACACTGCCGCCGGGGCCTCGTGCACCGGTGCCCCCGCGCCGCGCAGCCGCGCCACCTCCTTGCGGTGGATGCCGGTGAGCAGGCTGACGCGGCTGTCGGTCTGCTCCTTTCCCTCCAGGGCGAAATCGTGCTCGGCGACGTTGACGAACAGCTCGCGCAGCAATTGCGCCAGCGCCGGAAAGGTCATGCCGCTGCGGATGCAAAGCCGCACCAGCGGGCGCAGCAGCCGCGCAAGCGGCGCGTGCAGCTTCGCGGCAGCATTCGGCTGTGGCGCCGCTGCTTTGGACCCGGGCCTGGCATTCATGTCCGAATTGTAGCGATCCGCGACGTGGGACACAATCCCACTTTTTCCTGCTTGCCAATTGACGTGGTAAATTTTCCCACATATACGGATCGGCGCTGAGGGGCGCGACGTAAAGGACACGACATGGCTGACCATCTGGTCCGCATTTCCAGTTCACCGCGTGCCGTGCCGGCTCCCGACTGGGGGCACGGTGCGATCGAACCGATGCTGCCGGCGCTGTTGCGCGGCGTGATCTTCATCTCGGTGCTGGCCGCGCCGTTCGTCGCAGCACTTCTGGCAGGCTGACGCCATCATGCATCACACTCACGAGACCTCCCACGACACCCCGCGCCGCCCGTCGGTGCTGCACATCTTCAAGATCTACTATCCCGACCTGTTCGGCGGCACGCTCACGGTGATCCGCGACATCTGCGCGAGCCTGAAGGACGCCTTCGCCTCCGCCGTGCTGGTCTGCTCGCAATCGGCCGAGCAGCGCCAGATCGTCGTCAACGACGTGCCGGTCGAGCGCGTCCGCTCGTTCGGCAATCTGCTGTCGCTGCCGGCCGCTCCGACCTATCCCTGGCGCCTGTGGCGCAAGATCGCCGAGCATGACCTGCTGGCGCTGCACGCGCCCTTCCCGCTGGCCGACCTCGTTTTCGCGTTTGGCTTCGGGCGCAAGCGGCCGCTCGTGGTGCACTGGCACGCCGACATCGTCACCCATGCCGGCCTGCGCTGGTTCATCGAACCCTTGATGCGGCAGACCCTGCGGCGCGCCAAGGCGATTATTGTCTCGGACCACGTGCTGGTCGACAACACCCCGCTGTTGTGCGAGTTCGAGGACAAATGCCACGTCGTGCCGTTCGGCATCGACACCTCGGGCTACGACTGGCCGAAAATCGAGCCGCACCACGTCAACGACCGCGGCCGGCTGGTGCTCGCCTGCGGCCGGCTCGTGCCCTACAAGGGATTCGACGTGCTGATCCGCGCGGCGGCCGCCCACAATTTCGAAGTCTGGATCATCGGCGAAGGCGTCGAGCGACCGCGGCTGGTGCAGCTGATCGAGGAGTTCGGCCTCACCGAGCGCGTCCGCCTGCTCGGCTCGGTCAACGATTGCGAGCGTATCAAGCTGATGTGCCTCGCCGACGTCTTCGTGATGCCTTCGCTCACCAATGCCGAGACCTTCGGGCTGGTTCAGCTTGAGGCCATGGCCGCGGGCCGCCCGGTCGTGAACACGGCGCTCGACACCGCGGTGCCGCGCGTTGCCCGCCACGGCATGGAGGCCATCACCGTCCCGCCGGGCGACGCCGAGAAACTGGGCGAGGCCATCGACACCCTGATCTGCGATCCCGAGCGTCGTCGCCACATGGGACTCGCGGCGCGGACGCGCGCTCTCACCCACTATTCGGCGACCGCCTTCAGACAAGGCATGGAGACCGTCTACCGCGACGCCGTCGCCGCACCCAGCGAGCAGCGATCGGCAAGTGCCGAGCCGCCGCCGGCAACCGCGTGGTTCGACAGCATCCGGATCGCGGCGACGCTGGCCTGGTCGGACATGCGCCACCGCTACGTCCGCTCCCTGCTCGGCCCGTTCTGGATGTCGCTCCAGATGGCGATCGTGGTCGCGGTGCTGGGCTCGGTGATCGGGCAGATCTCGAATGCCGACGTGCTGTCGCGTCTGCCGATGCTCGCGCTGTCGATGACGGCCTGGACCTTCCTCAACAGCGTGGTGCTCGACGCCACCACGGCACTGCAAAACTCCGCGAGCCTGATCCGCGACCGCGCGCTGCCCCCGGTCATCTTCCTCCTGCAGTGCACGTTCCGCCAGGCGCTGTTCGCGCTTCATAACGCCTGTGTGCCGCTGGTGCTGTGGCTGATCCTGTCGCCGCACGACCTCTCGCATGGGCTCGCGGCGCTGCCCGGCCTGCTGCTGTTCGTGGTCTGCACCTTCGCCCTCAGTCTCGTCCTCGGCGCGATGGCAACGCGCTATCGCGACCTCAAGCCGATCATCGAATCGACCCTGATGCTCGCCTTTCTCGCCTCACCCGTGATCTGGTCCTCGGACGTGATCAGCCATCGCTCGACGGTAGTGCGGCTCAATCCGCTGACGCATCTCTTCGCGGTGTGGCGCGAGCCCCTGACGGGCAGCCCCGTCGATCCCGTCAGCATCGCCTACGTCCTCGTCGCGCTGGCGCTGCTGATCGGCGCGAGCGTGCTGACGCTGTTCCATCTGCGCAAAGCGGCGTTCTGGATCTGATCCATGGTCTCCATCAACCTGCGCAACGTCTGCCTCGACTATCCGCTCTACGGTGCCTACGACTATTCGCTGAAACGGCGGCTGCTCGGGCATCTGATCCGCGAGCCTGGCGAGATGCGGATCATCCGCGCCGTGGACAACGTCACGATCGAGGCCGAAACCGGCGCCCGCATCGGGCTCGCCGGCCCCAACGGCTCCGGCAAATCAACCCTGTTGCGGCTGATCGCCGGCGTCTATCCGCCGAGCAGCGGCAGCGTCACGATCCAGGGCAATGTCGTGCCCCTGCTCGGCCTCAACGCCGGCGTCAACCTCGACTTCGTCGCGGAAGACAACATCGCGCTGCTGCTGCGGATCAGCGGCCGCAAGCCGACCCGAACGATGATCGACGAGATCTGGGCTTTCACCGAGCTCGAAACCCGGATGCAGCGGCTTCCCCTGAGGATGTTCTCCTCGGGCATGCTGATGCGGGTGCTGTTTGCGACCGCGACCGCTTTTCCCGCGGACATCCTGCTGCTCGACGAATGGCTCAGCGTGGTCGACGAGCATTTTGCGGAGAAGGCCCAGGCGCGGCTGCTGAACCTGGTATCGCAGGCGGCGATCGTCATCATCGCCTCGCACGACCAGCCGCTGCTGCGCCGTACCTGCACCCGCATCATCAACCTCGATCACGGCCGCATCGCCTCGACCGTCATGGTCGAGCCGCCGGCCGCACACGCTCCCGAGCTCCGCGAGAAACGCGCATGAAGCAGAACATCCTCGTCGTCTCCGAAGCGCTGGGCGAGCCCAACCACAAGCGCGGCATCTTCCACTTCACCCGCGAGCTGGTGCGTTCGCTCGCGGCCGAAGGTCATGATCTGACGCTGCTGGTCGAAACCACGCGGCGCTATCGCAAGCTGCAGCGGCGCGAGCGGCGCACCAGGCTGTTCCCGGCGGACTCGCGCAACATCGAGCTGCTCGCGCTCTACCGCTTCCTCGATGAGATCAACATGGGCGAGCCGGCCGTACGCGGCGGCCTGCGCCGCACGCTCGACTGGATCCGCCACAAGGCCACCAAGTCGGTGTCGTGGGACTATATGGTCTGCTTCCTGCGCGCGGTCGGCCTGCGGGCCTTGCGCGCCCGGCTGATCGAGAACAGGACCGCGGCGCTCGAATACGTCCCGCCGGACCTGCGCCATCTCGAACTGTTTCGTGATTTCCAGCTCGAGTCCGGCTTCTACAGCTATCAGGACTCCTCGGCCTTCTTCCTGCTGCCGCCGCCGCGGGTCGATGCGCGCAATTACGACGTCATCGTCGTGGACACCCCGACCCGGGTTGCGATCACGCGCAGGCCCGACGCGAAGGTGATCTGCGTCGTGCATGATCTGCTGCCGCTCACCGACCTCAAGCTCAGCGACGTCGCAACGCGTCTGTTCCTGTCGCGGCTCCTCACCAGCCTGCGCCAGGCCGACGAACTCGCCTTTGTTTCAAACTACAGCATGATGCGGTTCAGGGACCTGTTACCGCAATTTGCGCACCTGCCGGCGCGGGTCGTGTATCCCCGCACCCGGTTCGACGCCCCGGATGTCCTGCACCTCCCAGCCCCGTCGGGGCGGCCGGGGCGACCGAGCTTTGTCGTCATCGTCTCGAACGAGCCGCGCAAGAACGTTGCCACCGTCGTCCGCGCCTTCCGTGGCGTGCCCCAGGCCGATCTCGTCGTGATCGGCTATGCCGGCGAGATCGGCCGGATGCGCAATCGGCCCCCGAATGTCCGCTTCGCCGGCTATGTCGACGAGCACGAAAAGGCGGCCCTGATTGCGGAGGCGCACGGCCTGATCATGCCGAGCCTCGCCGAGGGTTTTGGCGTTCCGATCATCGAGGCGCTGGCTGCGAACACGCCCGTGCTGTGCTCCGACATCGCCGTGTTCCGCGAGGTCGCGGGCGAGCTTGCCGATTATTTCGATCCGTTCTCCACGGACTCGATCGCCGCCTCGGTCACCCGCGCGCTGACGCGGCAGGAGGAGTGGCGCGGCAGGATCCGGGCGCGGCGCCACGAGCTCGCACAGCGCTTCGGCTACGAGACCCAGGCCCGCGATTTCCTGGGCCAGCCCGCGCCCGCCGAAAGCCTCGCCGCCGCTCCGCTCGCATCATACGGATGAGCACCGAATCCGCGGTGCCGCCCGCTTCGGCCGATCGACGAGACGTTCGGGAGCGATGGCAGACCTGGCGCAAGTCGGCCGCGCTGGTCCGGGCGGCGGACGTGCTGGTCATCCTGATCGCGGCCTCGCTGCCGTGGTCGACCACGGCGCCGTCGATCCTTGTCGGCCTCTTTCTGCTTGCGGTGACGCCGACCATCAACTGGCCGGACTATGCGCGCAGGCTCACGCAGGCGGCCTATGCGCTGACCATCGCGATCCTGCTGCTCGCGCTCGCGGGCCTGCTGTGGTCGGACGCCGCCTGGGCTGACCGCTTGCACGCGATCAAGCCGGTCGCAAAGCTCGTGCTGATACCGCCGCTGCTCTACCATTTCAGCCGCTCGGACCGCGGCGCCTGGGTCGGCTTCGCGTTTCTCGCCTCCTGTGCCTTGCTCGCGGCCTTCTCCTGGATCGTGCTGTTCGACCCCGCCTGGAAAATCACGGCGACGGCGTCACCAGGCGTTCCCGTCAAGAACTACATCGACCAGAGCCAGGAGTTCACGCTCTGCGCCTTTGCGCTCGCCCTGCCGGCTCTCACCTGCTGGCGCAGCGGACGCGCGATCGCGGCAACCGCCTGCCTTGCCCTGATCCTGCCGTTCGCCACCAACATGATCTTTGTCGCCTCGGCCCGCACCGCGCTGCTGTGCATTGGGGTGCTGCTGGCCCTGTTTGCATGGAAGCATCTGAACCGGCGGGCAGCGCTGGTCCTGCTCGCAGGCTCGGTCGCCGCGAGCCTCTTCGCCTGGACGACGTCGCCTTACCTGCGCCAGCGCGTCACCGATATTGCCGTCGAGTATCGCCACGGTCATGAGGACATCAGCCATGCCTCGACCGCCCAGCGCCTGACTTATTGGCGCAAATCGCTGCACGCCTTCGCCGAGGCGCCTCTGCTCGGCCATGGTACCGGCTCGATCAAGCGACAGTTCGAGCGCGCCGCCACGGGCGAAAGCAATCTCGATGCGGAGATCGTCAGCAATCCCCACAACCAGACGCTCAACGTCGCCGTGCAATGGGGCCTCCTGGGCATCGTCCTGCTCTACACGATGTGGATCGCCCATCTCCGCCTGTTCCTTGGCGGCGGTGTTGCGGCCTGGATCGGCCTTGTGGCCGTCGTGCAGAACATTGCGAGCTCGCTTCTGAACTCGCACCTGTTCGATTTCCACGAGGGGTGGATGTATGTGCTCGCTGTCGGCGTCGCCGGCGGCATGGTGCTGAAGAGGAGCACCGGCGAGCCCTGACTACTTATTGGCCGCGCTCGTGGCCCACCTCCCCTGTGATGACGTCGCCGAACAGCTCCCAGGCCTGCCCGTTGAAGCGCATCAGCTGCATCTGCTCGATCGGAAAATAGTCGTCCGGCGAGGTGTTGACCATGATGCCGGGCAGCATCAGGTCGGTGTGAAAGTCCTTCAGGTTCGCCGCCTGCTTCATGACGTTCTCGCGCGTGAGGTTGTCGCCGCACTGCTTGAGCACCTGTGCCATCGCCTCGGCCTGGACGTAGCCGTAGATGTTGTTGGCGTTGGCCTTGTCGCCGTCGGGGTAATATTTGTCCATGAACTCGCGCCATTTGACCACGGCCGGATCCTTGTCC
>RXJC01000456.1 GCA_003963435.1 Bradyrhizobiaceae bacterium
GGCAACGTCACCGGCTTCGTCACCTGGGATTTCGAGATCGGCGGCAAGTGGATGGAGCTGTTGCGCGAGCTCGATCCGAAGCTGGCCAAAGTCGGCATATTGTTCAATCCCGGTACCGCGCCCTATGCGCCGGGCCTGATCGCGGCCGCAAGGAGCGCTGCGTCCGGCGTCGACGTCGTCGAGTTGCGGACGCGCAATGACGCCGAGACCGAGGCGCTGATCGGGGGGCTCGGCAACGAGCGGCATGCCAGCCTGCTGGTGATCCCCGAGCCGTTCACCAACGGGCACCGCGACCACATCGTCGCCCAATGCGCCCGCTTTCGTGTGCCTGCGCTGAACTCCGTGCTCGGCGCGGTCGATGGCGGAGCGCTGATGTCCTACACGTTCGTGTGGGATGAACTCGTCAGCGCGCCCGTCAGCTACATCGATCGCATCCTGAAGGGCGGATCGCCGCACGATCTGCCGATCCAGGCGCCGCGGCGCTACGAGTTGGTGATCAACGCGCAAGCCGCAAAGGCGATGGCGTTCGAGGTGCCGCCTTTGCTCCTGGTCCGCGCCGATCGCGTGGTCGAGTAGGACGGCCCTGCGGCATTTCTTCATGCGATGAGCAGCTAGCCCGCCGCCTCGTCGAACTGCGTGCTCGCCTCGAGCCATTGTTCCTCCGCACGCGCGAGCGCGTCGGCGGCGTTGGCGCGCGCTTTCGACAGTTGCGCCGCCTGCTTGGGATCGCGCGTGAAGATGTCGGGCAATGACAGCGCGGTGTCGATCTTGGCGATGATCTCGCTGACGCGGGCGATCTCGGCTTCGGCTTCCGCAATGCGCTTTTTCAATGAGCCGCGGTTGTCCGATCTTGCGCGCTGCGGCTTTTCGCTCGGCGCGCTGCGCTCGCGCGGGGCGGGGTCGCCGTTGCGCGTCGACAGCACCAGGCGGCGATATTCGTCGAGGTCGCCGTCGTAATTGGTGACGGTGCGGTCGGCGACGATCCAGAGCCGGTCGGCGCAGGCCTCGATCAGATAGCGGTCGTGCGAGACCATGATCACCGCGCCGGGAAATTCGTTGATCGCTTCGGCCAAAGCGCCGCGGCTGTCGATGTCGAGATGGTTGGTCGGCTCGTCCAGGATGATCATGTTGGGGCCGAAGAAGGTCGCAAGGCCCAGCAGCAGCCGCGCCTTCTCGCCGCCCGACAATTTGCCGGCCTTGGTATCAGCCGCCTTGCCGGAGAAGCCGATCGCGCCGGCGCGGGCGCGGACCTTGGCTTCGGGCGCATCGCCCATCAGCTTGCGGACGTGGTCGTAGGCGGAGGCATCTTCATTCAGTTCGTCGAGCTGATGCTGCGCGAAATAGGCGATCGACAGCTTGTCCGCGCGTGTCACTTTTCCCGAGAACGGCGCAAGACGTCCTGCGAGCAGCTTGACCAGCGTCGACTTGCCGTTGCCGTTGGCTCCTAACAGCGCGATGCGGTCGTCATTGTCGATGCGCAAGGTGACGCGATTGAGCACCGGGCTCGCCGGATCGTAGCCGACCGAGGCGTTGTCGACGGCGATGATCGGCGGCGACAGGATCTTTTCCGGCGCAGGAAAGCTGATCTCGCGCACGTCTTCGGTGACCAGCGCGGTGATCGGCTTCAGCCGCTCCAGCATTTTTACGCGGGACTGGGCTTGTCGGGCCTTCGAGGCCTTGGCCTTGAAGCGGTCGACGAAGGCCTGCAGGCGGGCGCGTTCGGCCTCCTGGCGCTTCACCGCCTTGGCATCGAGCAGCTCGCGCGCGGCGCGCTGCTCCTCGAATGAGGAATAACTGCCCTTGTAGAGCGTGAGCCTGCCGCGCTCCAGGTGCAGGATCTGGTCGACCGAGCTTTCGAGCAGATCGCGGTCGTGGCTGATCACGATCACCGTGCGCGGATAATGCGCGAGGTGATCTTCCAGCCACAGCGTGCCTTCGAGGTCGAGATAGTTGGTGGGCTCGTCGAGCAGCAACAGGTCGGGAGCCGCGAACAGCGTGGCGGCGAGCGCGACGCGCATGCGCCAGCCGCCGGAGAATTCGGCGCAGGGGCGGAGCTGATCGGCGGCGGAAAAGCCGAGGCCGGAGAGAATCGCGGCGGCACGGCTCGGCGCCGAATGCGCGTCGATGTCGACGAGGCGGGTCTGGATCTCGGCGATCCGGTGCGGATCGGTCGCCGTCTCGGCCTCGGTGAGCAGCGCGTCGCGCTCGAGATCGGCCTTGAGGACGACGGAGATCAGGCTTTCGGGTCCGTTCGGGGCTTCCTGGGCGAGGCTGCCGATGCTCCAGCGCGGCGGCAAGGTCACCGAGCCGTGCTCGGCCGCGAGTTCCCCGCGGATCACCTTGAACAGCGTCGACTTGCCGGTGCCGTTGCGTCCGACCAGACCGACACGCGAGCCGGGCGTGATCTGCACGGAACTCTGGTCAATCAAAAGGCGTCCGGCGAGGCGGATGGAGAGGTCGGTGATGACAAGCATGCGGCCTTGTCACCGCAGGCGGGACCAAACGCAACCGTTTTTCCGGGCCGCGCTAGTGCGGGTCGCGGTCGCGCCGCTCCAGCTCGTTGAGGAGCTGCTCAAGATGCGTCGGAAGCCGGGGCTCGGGACGCAGGCTCTGCTGGAGCCGCTCGCCCACGGCATCGCAAATCGAGCGGCTGGTGCGCCGGTCGATCTGCTCGCTGTCGTTGGCAAAGGGCCCAATCATCGTGCGGTTCCGTGTTCTCAGAGTAAAGACACGGTACTAAGTCATTGCCCCCCAAAATGGTTTCGCCATTCCCGGGGGGATCGCCGGGGCTCCTCTTGGAAGGTACCTGTGGGGGGCGCAGATACCTTTTGGGGTCTCAGGAAGGTGCTGTCGGGTTCAGTAGCAGCGGTTGATCAGCCGCCAGCGGGGTCCCCAGGGGGTCGGGACCAGCCGGCGCACATAGCAGCCGCCATAACCGTAGGAGACGGGGGCATAGAAGCGCGGTCCGCCCCAGCGGTAGCCGCCGTGCCAGCCCGGACCGCCGCCATGCCAGTGAGCGGAGGCCGAGGTCGGCGCCAGCGCGGCACCGAGCGCAACCGCGGCGACAGCGGCAAGCGAAAGTTTCCTCAACATGGTGATCTCCTCAAGACTGCCGGCGCGGGGGCACTCCGCGTCGATGGGAAAAGCCGCCGAAACGGTCCGCCTGATGATCAGGCTTTGGTTTCGATGGAAGCAGCTTAAGCCGCTGCGCTGAACCAAACCCTGAATGGAGGCTTCAGATTCGGTTCATCTGGGTGAAATCTCGGTAATCCATGTCTGGATCCGACGAGGCCGCCTGCGGCGAAGCGCCCGTGAGAGGGGTTTGGCGGTCGCTTGCCGGATGGCAAAGGCGCCGATATAAGCCCCGCAACTCCCAACCACCGCTTTCTCCCCAAGGACAAGATCATGGCCATTGAACGCACTTTCTCGATCATCAAGCCCGACGCGACCGAGCGTAACCTGACCGGCGCGGTCAACGCCGTGATCGAGAAGGCGGGCCTGCGCATCGTCGCGCAGAAGCGCATCCGCATGACCAAGGGGCAGGCCGAGACCTTCTACGCCGTCCACAAGGCGCGCCCGTTCTTCGGCGAGCTCGTCGAGTTCATGACCTCGGGTCCGGTCGTCGTCCAGGTGCTGGAAGGCGAGGGCGCGATCGCCAAGTATCGCGAAGTGATGGGCGCGACCGATCCGTCCAAGGCCGCCGAGGGTACCGTCCGCAAGCTCTACGCCAAGTCGATCGGCGAGAATTCGGTGCACGGCTCGGATGCGCCGGAGACCGCCGCGATCGAGATCGCTCAGTTCTTCTCGGGCAACGAGATCGTCGGCTGATCAAGCAGCCGTAAGTTAAGACGACGCGGCGAAAGGACGTATTGTGAACTGGCTCTGGCAGATCTTCGATCCCGCCACGATCGGGGCATTCTTCACCCAGTTTCGCAACGAGATGGCCGAACCGACCTTCTGGATCGCGGTCGGCAAGATCATCTGGATCAACATCCTTTTGTCCGGTGACAACGCGCTGGTGATCGCGCTGGCGTGCCGCGGCCTCTCGCCGCGACACCGGCTGTGGGGCATGATCTTCGGCGCCGGCGCAGCGGTGTTCCTGCGGATCATCTTCACCGGCATCGTCGCCAGCCTGATGGAGCTGCCGTATCTCAAGCTTGTCGGCGGCCTTGCGCTGATCGTGATCGCGGCCAAGCTCCTGGTGCCGGAGCACGACGAGGACGACGACGTCGACGCGGCCTCGCATCTGTGGCAGGCCGTCCAGATCGTCGTGGTCGCCGACATCGTGATGTCGCTCGACAACGTCATTGCGGTGGCCGCCGCGGCCAATGGCAGCGTGCCGCTGCTGATCCTCGGCCTTGCCATCAGCGTGCCGCTGATCGTCGCCGGCGCGGCGCTGATCATGGCGCTGCTCGAAAAACTGCCGGTGCTGGTCTGGGCCGGTGCTGCGCTGCTCGGCTGGATTGCCGGCGAGGTGGTCGCAACCGATCCCGGCGTCGCGCCCAAGCTGCATACGCTGTTCGACGGTCCGGTCGGTGCTTCGCTCGACGGCATGCTCGCTTCCTTGCGCATCCCACCGCAATTCGGCCATGGCGGCGCCGGCGCCGAATATTTCTGCGCCGCGCTCGGCGTCGTGGTCGTGCTGGTGGTCGGCTCGATCTGGCGTCGCCGCCGCCTGACCGCCGCCGCGCTGGAATCGTCCGAGCGCCACGCCAGGGTCTCGGCGGAGTAGGCTCGCTCAGTCGATCGTGCCGCGCTCCGTCACGGGCGTGGTCCAGTAGACCAGCTTGGTGCCGGCAAACGAGACCCGCAGGCGGTCGAGCAGGCGGGCGGCATCTTGCCCTGCCAGCACCACTTGCACCACGGTTTGATCGGCATGGCCCTTCACGCGTTCGGCGGCCGTATGCAATCGGACTTCAGTGCCGTGACCGGCTCCCTCGAGGGCCGTGAATCCCGAAACCAGGTCGCTTTGCTCGGCGAGATTGTCGAACATCTCGTCGCGAAGCCGATGCGGCACGATCAGCGTGAGGCAGACGGGCTGGTCGGTCATTTCGCCCCCTTCGACGTCCCGCCATAGCGGCGATACAGGATCGGCAGGAGAATCAACGTGAGCAGGGTGGAGGACAAGAGTCCTCCGATCACGACGATGGCCAGCGGCCGCTGCACTTCGGATCCGGGGCCGGAGGCGAACAGCAGCGGAATCAGGCCCAGCGCCGTGATGCTCGCGGTCATCAGCACGGGCCGCAGCCTGCGCATGGCGCCTTCGACCACGATGCGATCCTCGGGAAGGCCGTGGGCGCGGAGCTGATTGAAGTAGGAGACCAGCACGACGCCGTTGAGCACGGCGATGCCGAGCAGCGCGATGAATCCGACCGAGGCCGGCACCGACAGATATTCGCCCGCCACGACCAGCGCGAACACGCCGCCGATCAGGGCGAAGGGAATGTTGACCAGCACCAGCAAGGCCTGGCGGATGGCGCCGAACGTGGTGAACAGCAGCACGAAGATCAAGCCGATCGCGACGGGCACCACGACGGACAGGCGCGCGGCGGCGCGCTGCTGGTTCTCGAACTGTCCGCCCCAGGTCAGCCGGTAGCCGTTCGGAAGCGGAAGGTCGCTCGCCACCTTCTGGCGGGCGGCTTCGACGAAGCCGACCATGTCGCGGCCGCGGATGTTGGCGCGCACCACGCTCATGCGGGCGCCGTCCTCGCGGTCGATCTTCACCGGGCCGTCCACGCGCTGGATGCGGGCGACCTGCGACAGCGCCACGTGCTTTCCGGACGCCAGCGTCAGCGGCAGGCTCGCGAGCAATGTCGGCGCTTCCCGCGTCGTCTCGTTGCCGCGGACCAGGATCGGCGTGCGGCGGCCTTCCTCGAGCGCGGTGCCGATGGTCCGGCCCTCGATCTGGGTCCGCAGCGAGTTGACGATGGAATCGACGGTCAGGCCGAGCCGGCCGGCCTCCATGCGATTGACCGCGACCGTGTAATATTGGGCGCCCTCGTTCAGCGTGGTGTAGACGTCCTCGGCCCCGTCGATGCCGGAGAGGATCGCCGACAGCTTGGCCGCGGTTTCGTTCAGCTTGGCGATGTCGGGGCCGAAGATCTTGACGGCGACGTCGCCGCGGACGCCGCTGATCATCTCCTGCACGCGCATGTCGATGGGCTGGGTGAAGCTGAGCGAGATGCCGGGAAAGCCGGCCAGGACCTCGCGGAGCTTCTGGAGCAGGACCTCGCGGTCGTCGGTCTGCCGCTCGGCCGCAGGTTTGAGCACCAGGAACGTGTCGGTCTGGTTGGGACCCATGGGATCGAGGCCGAGCTCGTCCGATCCGGTCCGGGCGACGATGCCGGCGACATCAGGCACCTTCAGCAGCGCGGCCTGCAGCCTGGCGTTCATCGCAAGCGACTCGTCGAGATTGACGGAGGGGAGCGTCTCCACGCTGACGATGACGTCGCCTTCGTCCATGGTCGGCATGAAGGTCTTGCCGAGATTGGTGTAGGCGAAACCCGCCGCGACGAGGCCGATCAGCGCCGCCGCCATCACCTTGCGCTCGTTGTTCAAGGCCCAGCCCAATGCCGGCGCGTAGACCCGTTGGGCCGCGCGCACCAGCAGGGGATCGCGATGCGAGGCGGATTTGAGCACGAAGGAGGTCGCAACCGGGATCACGGTGAGTGCCAGCAGCAGCGAGCCGGCCAGCGCGAAGATGATGGCCAGCGCGACCGGGATGAACAGCTTGCCCTCCAGCCCCTGCAGCGTCAGCAGCGGGACGAACACGATGATGATGATCAGCACGCCCGAGGCGACCGGCTCCAGCACCTCGCAGACCGAACGGTAGATCAGGTGGATCAGCGGGAGACCCTTGCCCGGCTCGTGCTTGCCGAGATTGCCGATGATGTTCTCGACCACGACCACTAGCGCGTCGATCAACATGCCGATGGCGATCGCAAGTCCGCCGAGGCTCATCAGGTTGGCCGACATGCCGACCAGGCGCATGATGATCAAGGCGATCACGATGGCGAGCGGCAGGCTGAGCGCGATCACCAGCGAAGCGCGCCAATTGCCGAGGAAGAGCAGCAGCAGAACGATGACGAGGACCGTGGCCTCGGCAAGCGCCCGCACCACGGTGCCGACCGCGCGGTTGACGAGGCGGCTGCGGTCATAGAACACGTTGATCGACACGCTCTTGGGCAGCGAGGGCTGCAGCTCGGCGAGCCGGGCGCGCACGTCGCGGATGAGCTGGCCGGCGTTGGCGCCGCGCAGGCCGAGGACCAGCCCCTCGACGGTTTCGCCGCGGCCGTCGGCGGTGACGGCGCCATAGCGCGTCAGCGTCCCGACTTTGACGGTGGCGACGTCGTTGACCAGGATGGGCACGCCCTCGCGGGTGTCGACGACGATGGCCTTGATGTCCTCGATCGAACGGATGCTGCCTTCGATCCGAACCAGGGCGCTGTCCTCGCCCTGGTTCACCCGCCCGGCGCCGTCGTTGCGGCTGTTGGCCTCGATGGCCCGGCGGAACAGGTCGTAGGTAATCCCGCGCGCGGCCAGCGCGTCGTTGCGCGGCACGATCTCGAAGGCGCGGACGTAACCGCCGAGCGCATTGACGTCGGCGACGCCGGGCACCGTCCGCAAAGCAGGGCGGATCACCCAATCGAGCAGGGTGCGGCGCTCGGCGAGCGAAAGCTCGGGGCTGTCGATCGTGAACATGAACATCTCGCCGAGGGGGCTCGTGATCGGCGCAAGTCCGCCGGTCACCCCTTCCGGGAAATCGCGCGAGATGTTCGACAGACGCTCCGAGACCTGGTTGCGCGCCCAATAGATGTCGGTGCCGTCCTCGAAATCGACGGTGATGTCGGCCAGCGCATATTTCGTGGTGGACCGAAGCACCTTCTTGTTCGGCAATCCGAGCAGCTCGAGCTCGGCCGGGACGGTGATGCGCTGCTCGACCTCTTCGGGAGTGAGACCCGGCGCCTTGACGATGATCTTCACCTGAACCGGCGAGACATCAGGGAAGGCGTCGATCGGCAGGCCGGGCAGCAGGACCGCGCCGGCACCGATCACGAGCAGCACGCCCAGCATGACGAACAGTCGCTGCGACAATGCGAACGCAACCAGGCGGCGGAGCATCTATTGCCCCAGTCCGGAGAGAATGCCGCGAAGCGCCGAGATTCCGCCGATCGCGATGGCGTCTCGGTCCGTGATGGGGCCCGACACCACGACGTGGTCCTGGTCTTCCGCAAGCAGCTTGACCGGGACCAGGCGGAAGCCGCCGTCGAAGGCGACGAAGACCGACGTCTGCTCGCCGCGCCGGATCAGCCCGCTATAGGGTATCTCGAAGGCGCTTTCGCCGGCGGAGAGGAAGCCGATACGGGCTGCGGTGGTCTGACCGGGATGCAGGTCGCCGTCGTTGGGGACTTCGGCGCGCACCAGAATGGTCTGGGTAGCGGGGTCGATGGTCTCGGAGACCAGCACGACCTGGCCCGGGGTTGAGTAGCCCTCGATCTCCACTCTCGCACCGGTGCGGATCGCTCGAATATTGGCGGCAGGAACCGCGATTTCGGCCCATAGCGGCGAGAGCCGCGCCAGCTTGACGAGCGGCGCCGATTGTTCGAGTCGCTGTCCTGGCGACACCAGGACGTCGACCACGGATGCGGTTTGCGGCGCATTGACGGTCAGCGTGCCGCTGATCGCCGCGTCCTGGGACAGCCGGGAAATGGCATCGTCGGGCATTCCGCTCAAACGCAGCATCTGGCGCCGTTCGGCGACGACGAGCGCGGCCTGCCGCGCTTCGGCCTGGCTGGCCTCGAGCACGCGTTGCGGCACGGCCTTGCCTTCGAACAGATCGACGTTGCGATTGAGCTGCTGGCTGGCGAGGTGCTCCTGCGCGATCGCGTGCAGATAGTCGCGTTGCTGGGAAACGAAGCTCGGGCTCTCCAGCGTGACCAGCGGCTGGCCGGCCGTGGCGCGGTCACCGCGTCCAACCAGGAGATTGGCGACCATGCCAGCCACGGGGGCGCTGACGACCCACAATTGCTGCGTGGGAATCACGATCTGGACGGGATAGGGCAGCGTCAGGTCGGTGCGGCTCGGAATCGGATGGGTCACCCGGACGCCGAGATTGCGTGCCTGCGCATCGCTCAGCTTCACCTCGTCCTGTGCCATCGATACGGAAGGCAGCAGGCTCAGTGCAATGCTGAAGCATGTCCGAACGAACGCCTCCCTCCGAGAGGGGAGAAGAAGAGTTCTGCGAAGGATTCGCATGAGGGACGTTCCACACCCACGAGCGGGCGATGCCCGGCCTGCTTGAAGGTTTCGACTACTCCACCGGCGTCTCGGCGGGTTGATTTGCCTCAAGCGGGCCGGCCATTGCGGAAGGCTGCTCGTCCCTCGCGGGGCGTCTGCCGGGCGCCAGTCAGGTGAACCAGCCCCGCTCACGACGGACGCTTCCGGCCGGTGATCATCGCTTTCACCAGGTTTTCGTGGTGCTCGAAGCTCGCCACCAGGACGCCAAGCACATGGACGACGACGAGGCCGATCGTGAGGTTGGCGAAGGCCTCATGCACCTCCTCGACCCATTTTGCTCCCCAGAAGCTGGCGGTCGTCATCATGTAGCCGGTGATGCAGGTGCCGATCAGCATGACGATCAGTGCCACGACCATCGCGCCGCCCGCTGGATTGTGGCCGAGATAGCGCGGCGCTCGGAGCAGCGCGACGTCGCGCATATAGGCGAGCACCGCGCGCGGCGAGCGCACGAAATCGCTGAAGCGCGCATGGCGCGGCCCGACGATGCCCCACAGAATCCGCAGCGTCAGCAACCCGGCAATGGTGTAGCCGGCGGCGATGTGAACGGTTTTGATCTCGTCGCCGGTCGCATAAGCGAGCAGAAACAGCCCGGCCAGCGACCAATGGAACACGCGGACGAAAGGATCCCAGACCTTGACGGTGGCCGGCGGCTTGCCGCCGCCGACCTCGATCGCGTCGTGAATGGCGCTCATGATGCAGCCCTTTACAGCTGACCGACGATCTGGCCGCTGGTCGGATCGACGAACAATTCGACCCGGCTGCCGGACTTGTCGATCGTGTAGAGCTCGCCACAGGCATTCTTGAGCTTGGCTTTCTGGACCTTGTAGCCTTGGGCTTCGACCTTGGCCTGCAATTGTTCGAGCGACAGCCAGCTCGTCTGTGGCGCTGCGGTGCAGGGCCGCCCGAGGCTCCCGGCATGAGCGGTCGCGGCGGTTGCAAGCAAGGCGGCGGTGGCGGCGATGATGGTGATCTTGCGCATGGTTCTCTTCCGGCGTGTGGTGCCCGGCCGCGTCATGCGGTGAGGCGATGTCAGGACATTGGCAGAAGAGCCGTGACCGGCGCCTGTTGATCCACGTCAGCAATTTGTCAGGTTGATTGGGGCATTCTCAGCTCATGCAATTCCCTGGCATTCTCGGGTTCCTCGTAGTGCCGCTGCTGGCAGGCGTCCTGCTTGCGCCGGTGCCTGCGGCTGCGAGCGACCACGACAAAGGTGCGCCCGACGCGGTTCGTCGCGCAGTCGAGGCGGGCGAGATCAAGTCGCTCGCCGACATTCTCGCGTCCCTTCGTGACAAGCTGCCGGGCCAGGTTGCCGGCGTCGAGATAGAGCGCGAGCGCGGTCGCTGGATTTACGAGTTTCGCCTCGTCGACGACAAGGGCCGCCTCTACGAAGCCTACGTCGATGCGCGCAGCGGCGAGATTGAGCGCGTCAAGGAGAAGTGATGCGGCTGATGCTGGTGGAGGATGACCGACGGATCGCAGCCGACGTGGAGCGGGCGCTCCAGGCGGCCGGCTATGTGGTCGACACCGTGCGCAACGGCGAGGAAGCCTGGTTCCGCGGAGATACCGAGGATTACGGCGCCGTCGTCCTCGATCTCGGCTTGCCCGGCATGGACGGGCTGGCGGTGCTCAAGCGCTGGCGTGCGAACGGGCGGACCATGCCGGTGCTGATCCTGACGGCGCGGGGCAGCTGGGCCGAGCGCGTCGATGGAATCGACGCAGGCGCCGACGACTACCTGCCTAAGCCGTTCCGCATGGAAGAATTGCTCGCACGTCTGCGCTCGATCGTGCGCCGCTCGGCGGGCCATGCCACCTCACGCATCGTCGCCGGCGACGTCGAACTCGACGAGCGCCAGATGAAGGTGACGCTGCGCGGCGTACCCGTCGCGTTGTCGCCGCTTGAATACCGCCTGATCGCCTTCCTCCTGCACCATCGTGGCCGCGTCGTGTCGCAGCAGGAGCTCGACGAAAACGTCTATGGCCACGGCGAAGACCACGAGTCGAACGCGCTCGAGGTGCTGGTTGGCCGCGTGCGCAAGAAGCTGGGCGCCGATCTGATCGAGACCAGGCGCGGCTTCGGCTATCTGGTACCGGACGCGACGCCGTGAGCTGGGGCTCGCTGCGGCTGAGGCTGGTGGCCGGCGGAGTGGTGGCCATCCTGATTGCGCT
>RXJC01000694.1 GCA_003963435.1 Bradyrhizobiaceae bacterium
GCAACCGCATCACCGCGCTCCGTATTTCGCCGGTGCCGCGCGAGGCGGAAGTGGAAGAGGCGAAGCCGAGAAGGGCCGGGACGTCGTTTTGACGTCGTGGTTTTCCGCCCGGACCCTCTACATCGTCATGGCCGGGCTTGACCCGGCCATCCACGTCTTACTCGCCGCACCAAGAACGTGGATGCCCGGGACAAGCCCGGGCATGACGACCGTTTTCGTATTGTGTGCAAGGCTCTCAGGGGAGGGTAAAGAGTGTCAACCTTCCCCCGGCGCCCTGGCCTGGATCGCCAGGGCGTGCACTCTGGCAGAGAGTTTCGCGGCCAGCGCCGAATTTATCATGCGGTGGCGCTCGACCCGGCTCTTCCCTTTGAAGGCGTCAGATACAATATAGACGCGGAAGTGCGTCTCGCCGCCCGGCCGATGGCCGGCATGGCCCTCATGCAAATGTGACTCGTCGACGACTTGCAGGCTTTCCGGCGTGAAAGCTTCCTGCAACTTGTTGCTGATAGTGTCGCGCATAGCCATGTTGTGCCATTCGGGTGCAGAGGTCACGCCCCGTTATTTGCCGGGTTTGCAGCGAATTGCAATGTCAAGACTTGAAGGTTTTTGCATTGCGTAGTCAAAGTCAGCCATGCCGATCGATTCATCAAAGTTCTTCGACTCCATCCGCGTCAAGCCGCGGGGCAAGCAGCCGGACGTGAAGCCGCGCGACACCGCGGTCGGCTGCGAATGGGCCGGATGCCAGAACAAGGGCGCGCATCGCGCGCCGAAGGGGCGCGAGAACCAGCGCGAGTACTGGCATTTCTGCCTGAACCATGTGCGTGAGTACAACCAGAACTACAATTTCTTCTCGGGCATGAACGCCGACGCCGTCGCGCGCTACCAGAAGGACGCGCTGACCGGCCACCGTCCGACCTGGAAGATGGGCGCCAATGGCGGCAAGAAGGGGACGGAAGCCGACATCGACATGGCGTCCGATCCGTTCAGCATGTTCTCCGAGATCAACGGTCGCGCCGGCTGGCGCAAGGGACCTGAAGCTGCGCCCAAGGCCGAGACGCGCAAGGTCATGAACGCCGAGCGCAAGGCGCTGCAAGTCATGGGCCTCGGCCCAAGCGCCACGCTCGCCGACGTCAAGAGCAAGTACAAGGCTCTGGTGAAGCAGCACCACCCCGACGCCAATGGCGGCGACCGCTCCACCGAGGATCGCCTGATCGAGATCATCAAGGCGTATAATTACCTGAAGACGGTGGTGCGCGAGGCCTGAGGCCTCCCCCAACCCCGGCGTCGTCCCGGACAAGCGCAGCGAAGCGGAGCGCCGATCCGGGACCCATATCCCCAGGCAGCAGTTTGGCGAAGACTCGTCGTGAACGGGCCTTCCGGTGGTACAAGCACCGCCTCTCACCGATAGATCACGCGGTATGGGTCCCGGCGTTCGCCGGGACGACACGGTGTTGTGTTGCGCCACCGCGCATTACTTCGGCATTGCCCCGACATACGACGAACTCGGCCTGATCAGCCGTCCCGTCCGCTGCTGCTCGCGTGCATGCGCGGTCCAGCCTGCGCTGCGTGCGACGGCGAAGATTGGCGTAAACGCCTGCCGCGGAATCGCCAGCGCATCGAGCAGGATCGCGGTGAAGAACTCGACATTGGTCTCCAGCGGCCGTTCCGGATTCTTCTTGCGCAAGGCGGCGCGAATATACGCCTCGACCTCGCCGGCGAACGGCAGGTCGGTGCCGTTCGACGCCAGCGCCTCGAGGGCGGTCTTGAGCACGTCGGCGCGCGGATCGCGCACGCGATAGACGCGGTGACCGAAGCCCATCATCCGCTCGCCGCGCGCGAGCGCCGCATCCACCCAGGGCTGGATGCGCTCGCGTGTGCCGATCGCGTCGAGCATTTCCAGCACCGGCTCCGGCGCGCCGCCATGCAGCGGGCCCGTGAGCGCGCAATAGCCCGCGGTGACGGCGGCGAACAGATCGGCTTGGGTCGAGGCCACCACGCGCGCGGTGAAGGTCGATGCGTTCATGCCGTGGTCGCTGGCGGTGACGAGATAGGCGTCCAGTGCGGTAACTTCGCGCGGCGCCGGCGCGCGTCCGTGCAGCATGCGCAGCGTATCGGTCGCATGGCTCACTTTGGGATCGGGGGCGATCGGCTCCAACCCCTTGGCACGCCGGACCAGCGCGCCCGCGATCACTGGAAACGCGCCGACGATGGTGGCCTCATGCTCCAGCCCGTGCTCGGCGTGAAGCCCGGCGACGGCCGCGCGAAATCCGTCGACGACCCCCATGCCGCGCGTGGCCGGCAAGAGGTCCGGCAGCCGCGCGAAGGCGCGCTCGCGGGCAAGGCCGAGGCTCGCGCGCACATTGGCTTCGGTGAGGGTCGTCTTGTTCGCGCCATTCCAGAGCCGGGCGGTGACGCCCTCAAAACTCGAGGCGGCGGCGAGCCGGCCGACATGCTCGCCGGCAATGATCAGTTCGCCGCGCTCGCCATCGACATGGCTCAGCACGGTCTCGGCTGCGGGAACGCCGTCCAGCCCGATCTGGCTTTTGGTGAGGTGGATATTCATGGCCCAATCTCCCTGTTGCACTGCACGGAAGGAAAGGTCGGGCCTCTCGACACATTGATCAATCTTGATTACATAAATCAATATGAAAAATTCTGAAGGTCTCTATCTCTCGGCCCGCGAGGCCGCCGCTGAGCTCGCGATCTCGCCGGCCACGCTCTACGCCTATGTCAGCCGCGGCCTGATTCGCTCCGAACCGACGCCGGACTCGCGCAAGAACCGCTACCGGGCCGAGGACGTGCGCGCGCTCAAGGAGCGCCGCGTGCCGTCGCCGGAGCCGCGGGGTCTGCGCAGCTTCGATGCCGACCTGCCGGTGATGGATACCGAGATCTCGACGATCACCGAGGAGGGCGCGATCTATCGCGGCGTCAATTGCGTCGATCTTTCGGAAGCCGACACGCTGGAGCACACCGCGACGCTGCTCTGGGACGTCTCCGACGTCGATCCCTTCGCGCCCGATAATCAGCCCGCATTGTCCGAAGAAATGCGCATCATCGGGCAGGCCGCGCGCCGGGCCGCGCCGATCGACCGCGCCATCGCCGTGCTGGCGCTCGCCGCGAGCGTCGATCCCCGCGCGTTCACGCGTGCGCCGGATGGCCGGGCCATGGTCGGTGGGCGTATTCTTCGGCTGCTGGTCGCGACCATGCTCAATGCCGAGCCCTCGGCCGAGCCGCTGCATCAGCAGATCGCAACAGCCTGGGCGTCTGACAACAAGCACGCGCCCGACCTGATCCGCCGTGCCCTCGTGCTGCTCGCCGACCACGAGCTGAACGCCTCGACCTTCACCGCCCGCTGCGCGGCCTCGACCGGCCTCAACCTGTACGACGCCGTGATCGCCGGTCTCGCCGCGCTGAAGGGCCCGAAGCATGGCGGCGCCGGCGTGCTGGCCTCGCAGCTCGTCAAGACGCTGATCGATCGCGACGTCGCGCCGATGGTCCGCGAACGCGTCGCGCTCGGCGAGCGCTTTGCCGGTTTCGGCCACGGCGTCTACAAGCGCGGCGATCCCCGCGCGCAATCACTGCTCAACGCGCTCTCCCGCGCCGGCGCGCCGCGAAAATTCACCCGCGAAGTGCCGGAACGCATCGCGGAAGCCACCGGCGAATTCGTCAACATCGACTATGCGCTCGCCGTGCTCGTCCACGCGCTGCGCCTGCCGGCCGGCAGCGAGCTCGCGCTCTTCGCCATGGCCCGCAGCGTCGGCTGGATCGCGCACGCCAGCGAGCAATTGCAGTTCGGAAAGTTGATCCGGCCACGGGCGCGGTATGTGGGGCCGGCGCCGGGAAAGAGGGTGGGGGCTGCCGGTTAGAGCCGCTGCGAGTGCGGCGTTCTCCCATGTCGTCCCTACCTGATACGCAATTGCGCACGGGATAGCGAACGATCCGTCCCGTCCGGCGCGCGTCAGCGCAGTTCACGGCGCCCGCCGAAGCGCTTAATTGCTTTCCGTGCCGTCAACCTCAGGTCAGGCTCGCAGGATCGTCTATCGCCTCCGGAGCCATTCGTGTCGCAAGCCACCCTACCTAGCCGAAGCCGCGCCCTTCGCACCGCTGCCGAACTCACATCGGCCATCGCAACCGCATATGAGCGTATCGAACGCGACCAGCGCCGCAATTGCTGGATCTATGTGAAGCCGATGCGGGAAGCGCTGGCGGAAGCTGAAGATCTCGCACGACGCGCTGCCCAAGGCGAAGTCCTGCCGCTTCTCGGCGTGCCTTTCGGGGTGAAGGACAACATCGACGTGGAGGGCATGCCAACGACGGCGGCCTGTCCCTCGTTCGCCCATGTTGCGAAGCGATCCGCCCGATGCGTCGAACGCCTGGTCGCAGCCGGTGCGATTTGCCTCGGCAAGACCAATCTGGATCAGTTCGCCACCGGACTCTCCGGCGCCAGGTCGCCTTACGGTGTCTGTCCGAGCGCCGCTGACGATCGCTATGTCTCCGGCGGGTCGAGCTCGGGTTCGGCTGTCGCCGTTGCCTCGGGCCACGTTGCCTTTTCACTCGGAACCGACACCGGCGGCTCGGGCCGGATACCGGCAGGATTCAATGGCATCGTTGGAATCAAGCCGACCGTCGGGTTTGTCTCATCCCGCGGGCTCCTCCCGAACTGCCCGACGCTGGATTGCCCGTCGATCTTCTGCAATTCCGCTGCCGACGGCAAAGTGCTGCTGGAGCTCATCGAGGGCTTCGACGCTGAAGATCCATACAGCCGCCAGGCGCCCGCCCTCGTTGCTGCATTTCCCCGCGAATTTCGCTTCGGACGTGTTTCGGCCGGTCAGCTGAATTCATTCGGCATGCCTGAATGCGACGCTCTCTACGAACGGGCATGCGAGCGGCTCGCGGGGTTGGGCGGCCAGGCCATCGAGATCGACTTCGCGCCTTTCGCCGAGGCCGGCGAAATGCTGTTTTCGGGGCCCTGGATCGCTGAACGCCATGCGGCGATCAGCACTTTCTTCGATGTCGATCATGGTGATTTGCTGGAGGTCACGCGCAACGTCCTGCATTCGGCGTCGCGCTTCGCCGCGACGGATGCATTCGCGGCGCAGCACCGTCTCCTGAAGCTGCGGCGGCAGGTCCAGCTGCTCTTCAAGCAGATCGATGTCCTCATGGTGCCTACCGCGCCGCGTCCCTTCACGATTGCGGACATGCTGGAGGACCCCATCACGCTCAACAGCCGTCTGGGGTACTACTCCTATTTCGCGAACCTTCTGGACTTGTGCGCGGTGGCGCTTCCCAATGGCACGCTCTCAACGGGTATGCCCATGGGCATCACCCTGCTGGCGGCCCCATGGCACGACCATGCGCTCCTGGACCTTGCCGCGAGATGGCAGCCGGACAACGGAGACGCCTTGTTCGATCTGAAGGTCTATTCGCGTTCCGCTGGCGAGAGGACCCCCGAGCCAATTGGCTAGATCGGGCCCGATCTCGTTGTGCTCCAGAGCTTCGGTTCTGCTTCAAGCCGAACCGAAGCTCTAGACGAGTTCGAGATCGAGCGCGCGCAAATTCAGGATGACGATCAATCCCCTGTCATAGCGGATGACGCCTCTCGCCTGCATGCGCGAAAGCTGCACCGTCACCCATTGCCGTGTCGCTCCGATCAGGTTGGCGAGATCGCCATGGGTGAACGGAGTGCCGATCACGATCTCGCGTCCCTGCTGTGATCCGTAGATCTTCGAAAGAAAGATGAGCAGGCGCTGCAATCGCTCGGTCACGGACCGGGTGCCGAGCATCTGTGCCATGGCCGAGTAGCACCGCGCCTTGAACGCCAGCGCATCCAGAAGCGCAACCGCGATGCTCGCCGACTGAAGCGCAAGCTCGCGCAGGCGGGGGCCGGGCAGAAACAGCAGACGGCTGCGCTCGATCGCAACCGAGGACCATACATGCGCCCCTGCTCCGAACAGGTCGGGCCCGCCGACGAAATTGCCGGCGAACCAATAGGCGAGCGTCACCTCGCGTCCGGAGGGCGCCGCATAATAGCTGCGGATCCGGCCCGACTCGATCAGATAGATGCCGTTCTGGGTGTCGCCCTGGCGCCAGACATGCTTGCCGGCCTCCAGAACCTCCTGACGGCCGATGGCGAGGACGCGACGGCGGTCAGTTTCGTTCAACGGATCGAGCAAACCCGGCAGTGCGCCGACCAGGGTGTCCGACTCGGCCAGCATGATCCCGGCCGTTGTCCTGAGAGTTGCCGCTGACATCTGTCCGCTCCCTCGTTGTCGGAGCAGATTCATTCAAGAGCCATGCCAGCCCCACCGGACTAGGTCACCGCTTCCATCTGCTCGAACGCCTTGCGCCCTTCGGTTCTGATCAGATCAAGGCAATCCCGCTTGAGGGCGAGATAGGCGGGGTCGGTCAGGATCGCGCTGGAGCGGGGGCGCGGCAGCCCCACGGACAGATCCCGCAGGATTCGGCCGGGGCCGGCACTCATGATCAGCACCCGATCCGACAGGAGAATGGCTTCGTCGATATCGTGGGTCACGAAAACGATGGTGGCGTGAATCCGGTCGCGAAGTTCGAGAAGGTTGTCCTGCATCACCGCCCGGGTCTGCGCGTCCAGAGCGCCGAACGGCTCGTCCATGAGCAGCACACGCGGCTGGTTGGCGAGCGCGCGTGCAATCGCCACCCGCTGCTGCATGCCGCCTGAAAGCGTATGCGGATAGGCGTTCGCGAACCTCGTCAGCCCGATCATCTCGATCAGGTCATCGGCCATCCGCAGCGCCTCCGCTTTGGACTTGCCGAGCGCACGTGGGCCGTGAGCGATGTTACGGCGCACCGATTTCCACGGAAACAGGTGCGGCTGCTGGAAGACCATCCCGACATCGGGCCTCGGTCCCAGCATCGGCCCGCCGGCCACCATCACCCGGCCTTCGAACGGCCGTTCGAGGCCTGCCATCGCATTCAGCAGCGTAGACTTGCCGCAGCCCGACGGGCCCACCAGCGAGACGAATTCGCCCGGCATGACATCCAGAGACACCCGGTCAACCGCGACGACCTGGCCGCGCGGCGCATCGAAGACGATGCTCAAATCCTCGACGCGGATGATCGCGTGAGCTGTTGCCGGTGAAGCAGAGGGCGGAGCATTCACGAGTCGGAGCGGTTGGGCCGGACGGAGCGGGTTGTGCATCATCGCCACCATACCGCCCGCTCGGAAATCGCCGCGAAGGAACGATCGGCCACGAACGAGAGCAGTCCGAGTGCCGCCAGCCCTCCCATGACCTGTCCGGTCTGCATGTTCTGTTGCGCGATCTCGATGCGGTAGACGATGCCGGCAAACGCGCCCGCCAGCTCAGCGGCGACGAGGGTGTAAAAGGAGATGCTGACGGCGGTGCGCAGGCCGACGACGATGTAGGGGAGCGCGCCCAGGAGGACGATCTCCGACAGCATCTGTCGGCGCGGCGTGCCGAGCATCAACGCGGCCCGAATGAGGCCGCGATCGACTTTCTGCACGCCGATATGGGTCGCGAGCCAAACGGTGAAGAACACGCCCCACACGACCAGAAACAATTTGCCAGTCTCGGACAACCCGAACCAGAGGATCACGATGGGCACAAAGGCGATGGGCGGGATCGGGCGAAGAATATGGAACAACGGGGAGAGCAGGCTCGAGATCAGCCGGAATTCGCCGGTCAGGATGCCGAGCACGATCCCGGCGGTGGCGCCGATCGCAAATCCTGCAGTGACGCGGAAGAGGCTTGCCGAAACATCGCCGAAGAACTGACCGCTGTGGATCCAGTCGAGGACGGCGACAGCGACCGTCGAAGGCGGCGGAAACAGCACCGCGTTGACGATGCGCGATCGTGCGACCAATTCCCAGAGGCCGACAAAGGCCGGCACGGAGAGTACGCCGACCAGCACGCTCAGGCGCCGGACGGCGTTTGCAGGGTCGTGTCTGCCTGTGCTCATGGATTGGCCGACACCGTCACACGTGCGCCGTCAAGCGCTTTCAGCGGCGCGGTCGCGATGATCTTCGCGAAGTCAGGCATCCCCGCTCCGGGCGGATGATTGCCCGTCTCGAGTCGCCAGGCGGCATGTGTTTTCAGCGTCTCGAGCAATTTGTCGTCGAGGCGCACGTGATAGACGTAGTCCGGCCAGATCGCCGCAAGCTCGTCGCGCTTCATGCCTGAGGCCGTGGCGACGATGTCGATCGCTTCGTTCGGATGAGCCTTGACCCAGCCCTCGGCTTCAATGAGGGCCGCCAGGAATTTGCTGACGATCGCCGGGTTTGCTTCCAAATAGGCTCGCGTCACGACGATGTTGAAGGTTTCCGAATAGGTGCCCTTGGTGTCGAGCAGGACGGCGCCCTCGCCGAGAGCCTTCTTTGCATTCGCGATATGCGGCTCCCAGGTGTCGAATGCATCGATGCTC
The DNA here is from genome assembly GCA_003963435.1 of Bradyrhizobiaceae bacterium. Lineage (GTDB taxonomy): Bacteria > Pseudomonadota > Alphaproteobacteria > Rhizobiales > Xanthobacteraceae > Bradyrhizobium. The sequence continues at coordinate 8,419 of RXJC01000694.1, forward strand.
CCCGCCGCCAGCGCGGGAAGCATCTCCTGCGGGCGAAGATTGACCAGCGTAACATCCTTGGCGGTGAGCCCCGCCGATTTCAACAGAACCGCGGTGTAGACCTCGCTCCCCGTCCCGGCCGTGAAGCCAATACGTTTGCCGCGCAAATCCGCTTTGGTTCTGATCGCGGCGGACGCGGCCGTCATCGTCTTCAGATCCGAGTATTCCATGCCGGCAACGAAGGCGATCGGTTGCTGGGCCATTGCTGCCGCCGTAACCGGAGCTTCGGCGGTCGTTGCGATATCCGCCCCGCCACCCATCACCGTGTCGAGGCACTGCTTTCCGCTCGTGAAATTCGAGACGGAGATATCGAGTCCCTGCTTGGCGAACAGGCCGTTCGCCTTGGCGACAATCGCCAGGCCAGAAATCGGCGCGAGATTCTGCGCAAGCCGTGCCTTCAGCACATCTTCGGCTTTGGCCCCGGAGCCGGTGTTCAGGACGGCCGCATAGGCCGAGACCGCAAGCAAGGCCATATAGAGAGCTGGTTTCGAGCGCATGCAACGACCCCCAATTGTGTCGGCGGCCGCAACGGCCCGCCTGTGATCGGGCGAGGGTCGTGCGAAGGCGAGGGGGCGTGAAGCAATTAATCGACAACGGGGCTGGCCGACCTGTTTTTTGCGCATCGTGAAGGCGCAGCGGACTGTAATTTGAGCAACAGAGAGCCCGGTCCGCCCGCCTCTTGTGCTGCGCCAGCCGGTTCGTTCAGGGCGCTAAGGCATGATCCGGAAAAATGCGAAGCGGCTTTTCGAAGAGATCATGCGCAAACAACAACCTCAAGCGTGACGACGATCCATCCAGATCGCATCGCGCTTCAGGCCCGTGGCTTCGCCACCGCAATCGTGTTCCGGCGCCGGATCATCCACACCGCGACGCCCCCTACGGTCGCGACCCCTACCACGGTCAGCATCCAGATGTGCTTGCCGACATGGTCGTGATGATGCAGCCCGGCATATTCATGCAAAGCCGACACCGCCAGCACGCCCGGCAGCACATGGGCGGGCGCCCAGACCAGGATCGCCGGGATGTTCACCGCGTAGAACCTTGCCGGCGCCATGCCGAGCGCGCCGGCCGTGACCGGTACGAAGGCGCGGATCGGCGGGACGAAGCGGGCGAAGAACACGGCCCAGGTGCCGAAGCGGTGGAAGAAGCTTTCGCTCTCGGCGACCACGCGCGGGTAGTTGGTCAGCGGCCAGGTGTTGAGGATCTCGCGCTGCTGCCGGTGCCCGATGAGGTAGGCCGAGCCGTCGCCGAGCACGGCGCCGCTGGCTGCCGCCAGCAGCACCCATGGCAGCATCAGCTCGCCGCCCGGAACCAGGGCGCTCAGTGCCAGGATGATGGTCGAGCCGGGGATCACCGATCCCACCACCGGCACCGCCTCCAGCAGCGCCGCCAGGAACAGGGTCAGATAGGCCAGCCGCGGATGGGCGGAAACGAAGGCGATGAGGGGATCGAGAAAGGACGTCACGTCGTCTCTGGCGGGGCTGGAGCAGGGGACTTCCGACCCTACATAAGTAAGAGCATACGGCCAAAGTGCCATTCGCGGGGGCGGGCCCTTCGCACCCCGCCCGAATTTGGGCGTGATTCGCAAGGCAGCCCTACAAAAACTGCGTTCCTTGCTTATCTAAATGAAAAGACAACGGAACTTTGATTGGCGGGCGGGCTTCTGCCGGCCACTTGTCTCTGCTAGGTTGATTTTCAGCACCCAGCCGCAGCCAACGTGCGAATAACCGGTTTCGGGACCGCCCGGGACCTCGGAGGATTGATGACGACCGCCGCCATGTCCAAAGTTGAGGAAGTTTCCGGTCTGCCCGACATGAAGGTGTCGGTGCGCCAGGTGTTCGGGATCGACAGCGATCTCGAAGTCCCCGCCTATTCCGAAGTCGATCCTCATGTGCCCGAAGTCGATTCCGACTACCGCTTCGACCGCGCCACCACGCTCGCCATTCTCGCCGGCTTCGCCCGCAACCGCCGCGTGATGGTGACCGGCTATCACGGCACCGGCAAGTCCACCCATATCGAGCAGGTCGCCGCCCGCCTGAACTGGCCCTGCGTGCGCGTCAACCTCGACAGCCACATCAGCCGTATCGACCTCGTCGGCAAGGACTCCATCGTGGTCCGCGACGGCAAGCAGGTCACCGAATTCCGCGACGGCATTTTGCCCTGGGCGCTGCAGCACAACGTCGCGCTGGTGTTCGACGAATACGACGCCGGCCGCCCGGACGTGATGTTCGTGATCCAGCGCGTGCTCGAGGTCTCCGGCCGCCTGACGCTGCTCGACCAGAACAAGGTGATCAAGCCGCATCCGGCGTTCCGCCTGTTCGCCACGGCGAACACGGTCGGCCTCGGCGACACCTCCGGCCTCTATCACGGCACCCAGCAGATCAACCAGGGCCAGATGGACCGCTGGTCGATCGTCACCACGCTGAACTATCTCAGCCATGACGAGGAAGTGGAGATCGTGCTGGCCAAGGCTAAGCACTATCGCACGCAGGAAGGCCGTGACATCGTCAACAAGATGGTGCGCCTGGCCGATCTCACCCGCAACGCCTTCGCCAACGGCGATCTGTCGACGGTGATGAGCCCGCGCACGGTGATCACCTGGGCGGAAAACGCCGACATCTTCGGCGACATCGGTTTCGCCTTCCGCGTCACCTTCCTCAACAAGTGCGACGAGCTCGAGCGGCCCCTGGTCGCCGAGTTCTACCAGCGCTGCTTCAACGCCGAGCTGCCGGAATCGGCGGTGAACGTGGCGCTGAGCTGACGCAACGATGGTGTCGTCCCGGACAAGCGAAGCGCAGATCCGGGACCCATAACCACAGGCCGTGGTTGTTGCGAAGATCGGAGCCGTCAGTGTGCTCACTAACTGCTCCCTGTGGCTATGGGTCCCCGCCTTCGCGGGGACGACGGTGAGATCGAGATGAGCACCACCTCCAACTCCAAATTCCGCAGCAACAAGGAAGCGCCGACCGAGCCGTTCAAGCGCTCGGTCGCCTCCTGCCTGAAAGCGATCGCAAAGTCGCCCGAGCTCGACGTCTCCTTCGCCGCGGAGCGGCCGGGCCTGGCGCCCGGCAAGGCGCGGCTGCCCGAGCCTGCACGCAAGATGACCAAGCGGGATGCCGCGATCGTGCGCGGCCATGCCGATTCCATCGCGCTCAAGCTCGCCTGTCACGACGCGAAACTGCACCGCAAGCTGATGCCCGGCAATCCGCAGGCGCGCGGCGTGTTCGAGGCGGTGGAGCAGGCCCGCGTCGAGGCGATCGGCGCGCGCCGCATGGCGGGCGTCGCGAAAAACCTCACCGCGATGCTCGACGATCATTTCCACCGCGGCAAGTTCGACGAGATCACCGACCGCGCCGATGCGCCGCTCGCCGACGCCCTGGCGATGCTGGTGCGCGAGCGCCTGACCGGCCTGGCGCCGCCGACCGCCGCCAAGAAGATGGTCGATCTCTGGCGCCCCATCCTCGAAGACAAGATCGGCAAGCGGCTCGACCGGCTCGATGGCCTCGTCGAAGACCAGACCCGCTTCGGCGATGCCGTGCATGATTTGTTGTCGGCGCTCGAGCTCGGCGACGAGCGCAACGCCGACAGCGAGGACAATGACGAGAACGACGAGAACCAGGACGGCGACAACGACCAGTCCGGCGCCGAAGGCTCGCCGGATTCCGACGCCGCGCAGGAGATGAGCGCCGACCAGGCGCAGGCTTCATCCGAGGAGATGAGCGAGAGCGCGATGGAAAGCGCGCAGGCCTCGACCTCCGACACCTTCGACGACGGCGAGCTCGGCGACGACGAGACGCCGGGCGAGGCGACGCGTCCGAACCAGCACGGCAAGAACGAGCCGCGCGGGCCGGAATACCACGCCTTCGCGCCCAAGTTCGACGAGGTCATCGCCGCCGAAGACCTCTGCGACCATGACGAGCTGGAGCGCTTGCGCGCCTATCTCGACAAGCAGCTCGCGCATCTGCAAGGCATCGTCGCCCGCCTCGCCAACCGCCTGCAGCGCAAGCTGATGGCGCAGCAGAACCGCGCCTGGGAGTTCGACCTCGAAGAGGGCATCCTGGATCCGGCGCGGCTGTCGCGCGTCGTCACCGATCCCTATCACCCGCTGTCCTTCATGCACGAGAAGGAGGCGACGTTCCGTGACACGGTCGTCACGCTGCTGCTCGACAATTCCGGCTCGATGCGCGGCCGCCCGATCACGGTCGCGGCCACCTGCGCCGACATCCTCGCCCGCACGCTGGAGCGTTGCGGCGTCAAGGTGGAAATCCTGGGCTTCACCACGCGCGCCTGGAAGGGCGGGCAATCGCGCGAGGCGTGGCTGGCCGCCGGCAAGCCGGCCAATCCCGGCCGCCTCAACGATCTGCGCCACATCATCTACAAGTCGGCGGACGCCCCCTGGCGTCGTGCGCGAAAGAATCTCGGCCTGATGATGCGCGAGGGGCTGCTGAAGGAGAACATCGACGGCGAGGCGCTCGACTGGGCGCACAAGCGCCTGCTCGGCCGGCCCGAGCAGCGCAAGATCCTGATGATGATCTCGGACGGCGCGCCGGTCGACGATTCCACGCTGTCGGTCAATCCCGGCAACTATCTCGAGCGGCACCTGCGCTACATCATCGAGGAGATCGAGACCCGCTCGCCGGTCGAGCTGATCGCGATCGGCATCGGCCATGACGTGACGCGCTATTATCGCCGCGCCGTGACGATCGTGGACGCCGAGGAGCTCGGCGGCGCCATTACCGAGAAGCTCGCAGAGCTCTTCAGCGAGACCAATACCGCGCCCACGCAGCCGGCCGGTCGCCCGCGACGCAAATTGCATTCGTGAGCACGCATTCATCCCGCCGCAGCTTTCTCAAATACGCTGCGGCGGGAGTCTCCACCTTCGCAGCCTCGCGAGTCGTGCTGGCGCAAGCTACGGTCGAGCCGCCGCCGCGCCCGCTTCAGCTCGAGCACGCCGTCACTGATCCCATCAGCGTCGAGGTCAATGCGCGCGTCATTCCCAATTTCGAGCCGCGCGACCGCACCCGCACGCGATTCGGGTCGCTGGAATATCGCAGCGGTCTCGTTCTGACCTCGCCCTATCGCGGCTTCGGCGGCTTGTCCGGCCTCCGGCTGGACGCCAAGGGCGAACGCTTTCTCGCGGTCTCCGACCAGGGCGGCTGGTTCACCGGGCGCATCCGCTACGCCAATGGCAAGATGACCGGCCTCGACGACGTCGAGGCCGCGCCGCTGCTCGGTGCCGAGGGCCGGCCGATCACGGAAAAGCGGCTGTGGTGGGATTCGGAATCGATCGCGCGTGACGGCAACCTCGTCTATGTCGGGCTCGAGCGCGTCAACCAGATCCTGCGCTATGATTTTGCCAAGGGCGGCACGCGCGCCCGCGGCGAGGTGGTGCCGGTGCCGCCTGGCGTGCGCAAGCTGCCCTACAACAAGGGGCTGGAGGCGCTGGTCGTCGTGCCCAGGGACACGCAGAAGGCGCAGCCGCTCGCGGGCACGCTGATCGCCTTCTCCGAGCGCGGGCTCGACGCCGACGGCAACCTCACCGCCTTCCTGATCGGCGGCCCGTCGCCCGGCCAGTTCAGCGTGCGCCGCACCGAGAAATACGACATCAGCGACGCCGTGCTGCTGGCTAGCGGCGAGCTCTTGATCCTCGAGCGCAAATTCTCCTGGTTCACCGGCGTCAACATCCGCATCCGCTCGATCCCGCTGAAGTCGATCGCACCGGGCGCGCTGGTCGACGGACCTGCGCTGTTCGCCGCCGATCTCGGCCACGAGATCGACAACATGGAAGGCATCGACGCCCACGTCACGGCGGAGGGCGAGACCGTGCTGACGCTGGTGTCGGACGACAATTTCTCGCTGCTGCAGCGGACCCTGCTGCTGCAGTTCACGCTGGCGGAGTAGCCGTTCGTTGAACGAGCCGGCTTTTTGCCGCGACACATCGTCATGCAGCTTCGCCGCGTCATTGCCGTCGCGCTCCTCCTCGCGCTCGCCGCGCTGCCGCGGGCGCACGCCACGGCCGAGCACACCTACGCCAAGGGCGAGTACGGCATCATCGCGGGCGGGTGGGCGCCGAACAAGCGGCTCGCCATCGCCGTTCATGGCGAAGGCGAGGGCGCGCATGACAAATTCCACGCTTATCTGATGGCCGAGCCCAGCCATCGCCGGCTCGACGTGCTCGACGATATCAGCCACGAGAACAATCTCGACACCGCGCCCGACGCCTATCACGCGGCCTGGTCGCCGGATTCGCGCTATGTCGCGGTCACCTTCCGCACCGACCGTCACATCATGACGCTGAACGTCTATGCGATCGAAGGCAACAACGCGCGGCTGATCGCTTCGCCGGACCTGTTTCGCAAGGCGACGGGCCGCACCGTCGCGGTCAAGACCGAGGGCGACATGCGGATGTATTTCCCGACGGTGGAGTGGAAAGGCCCGCGCCGCTACGTGCTCAACGATTCCCGCCGCTTCGTCGAGGACGACCAGTCGCTGGCCGGGAAGCTCGGCGATCTCGGCAGCCTGACCAAAATGGAGGACGGCCGCTACACCATCGCGTTCGCCGCCCGCGCCACCGTCACGATCGGGCGCAAGCACCGCACCCGCATCGGCCGGCTGACGCGCGGGGATTTCTGGCAGTAGCGCGGCGTCCCGTGATCATATGACGCGGCCAATGCATGGCCCCGCGGGCGGCTATGCCGTCCGCGCAACTGGCAATCTGCCAGCCGCCCACTACACTCCATGCAATTGCTTCCAACCCTCCCATGTCCGGAACTCCCCCGCATGAGCGTCCTGTTTTCCCCGATCAAGCTGCGCGGCCTGAGCCTGAAGAACCGCGTCGTGGTGTCGCCGATGTGCCAATATTCGGCCGACGAGGGCGTCGCCACCGACTGGCACTTCACCCACATCAACAATCTCAGCCTGTCGGGCGCGGCGATGTTCTGCATCGAGGCGACCCATGTCGAGGCGATCGGCCGCATCACGCCGGGCTGCCTCGGGCTCTACAGCGATGCCTGCGAGGCCGCGCTGCATCCGATCCTCGCCTCGGTGCGCAAGCATTCCTCGACGGCCGTAGCGATGCAGCTCGCTCATGCCGGCCGCAAGGCCTCGAGCGCGCGGCCCTGGGACGGCGGCCAGCTCATTCCGGAAAGCCAAGGCGGCTGGCAGACGGTGGCGCCGTCGGCGCTGCCGCACAAGGAGGGCGAGGCCGCCCCGCTGGCGCTGGATGCCGCGGGCCTCAAGCGCATCCGCGAGGCCTTCGTCGACTCGGCCCGCCGCGCCGCACGGCTCGGCATCGACGCCATCGAGGTCCATGGCGCGCACGGTTATCTGCTGCATCAATTCCTGTCGCCGGTCTCTAACAAGCGCACCGACGAATACGGCGGCAGCCTGGAGAACCGCATGCGCTTCCCGCTGGAGGTGTTCGACGCGGTGCGCGCCGCCTTCCCCGCCGACAAGCCGGTCGGCATGCGGGTGTCCGCGACCGACTGGGTCGAGGGCGGCTGGGATCTGGCGCAGACCATCGCGTTCGCCAACGCGCTGAAGGCGCGCGGCGTCGACTGGATCGACGCCTCCTCCGGCGGCGTCTCGCCGCTGCAAAAGATCCCGCTCGGCCCCGGCTATCAGGTGCAGTTTGCAGACCGCATCAAGCGCGAGACCGGCCTGCCCACCATCGCCGTCGGCCTGATCACCGAGCCGAAGCTGGCCGAGGAGATCGTCGCAAGCGGCAAGGCCGACATGGTCGCGCTCGCCCGCGGCATGCTCTACGACCCGCGCTGGGCCTGGCACGCCGCCGCCGAGCTCGGCGGCGAGGTCGAAGCCCCGCCGCAATATTGGCGCTCGCAGCCCTCGACGCAAAAGGCGCTGTTCGGCAAGACCACGTTCGGGGCGCGGTAGGGCGGCCTCGCGCAGTGCATGTGTGGCGCGAAGCTCGTGCCACAACCTCGTTATTGCGAGGAGCTCTTGCGACGAAGCAATCCAGAATCCCTCGGCGGTGACATTTCTGGATTGCTTCGCTGCGCTCGCAATGACGGTGGAGAGGTAGGCGCGTGCCCCACCCCCCGCCCCCTCCGTAAATCCCCTCAGCTTCCACCCCCCGCAAAACTGGCCTAACCTTGTGCCCAGTCGAGGCAACGGAGGCCGGCCATGCGTTATCCTGTCCGCAAAGCTGCCCACATCTTCGAGCGCGTGGGGCTGGCGATGGCCGGCGCGGCCTGCGGGCTGTTCATCGGCGCCCATGTGGGATCGGAGATCCCGCAGCTCACCACGCAGGGTTTTCTGCTGCTGATGATGCTGATCGGCGGCATCGGCTTCTATCTCGGCATCGACACGCCGCAGATGCCGTTCGACGACGCCCACAGCCACATCGACGCCGCCGAATTCCTCAGCGCCGCCGGCACGCTGTTCGCCACGTTCACCGCTTTCGCCTCCGTCGCCATCATCGTGCTGCGGCTCGATCCGCACATGGGCTGGACCTGGCTCGTCTTCATCGGCTGGCTCGCCGGCGTGACGATGCAGATCGTGGCGGGCGCCAAGGCGCGGATGCGGAAGTAGGGTTCTTCCTTCTCCCCTTGTGGGAGAAGGTGGCATAGGCGGCCTTCAGGCCGCCGTTCCTAAGAACGCCGAAGCCAGGCTTCGGCTATGGCGCCGGACGAGGGGTTTGCCTCAGCGAGTCCGACCGTGGAAGTTGAGGTCGCGGAAACAAACCCCTCACCCGTCTCGCCGCTATGCGGCGAGCCACCCTCTCCCACAAGGGGAGAGGGAAAGAGAGCCGCCGGCTAAAACACCACGCCGACGCGCGTGCCGCGCTTCCAGGCGATGCGGCAGCGCTTCTTGGTGTTGACGTGCAGCAGCTCGAAGCGGTCGGGGATCTTCACCTGGCCGCCGAGATCGACGCAGGCCCCGCCGGGCGAATAGTCGATCAGCGTGCAGGGGATCACCGGCGCGCGCGGGTCGGTGATGATCTTGGCCTGGCGCGAGACCAGCCCTGCCGGCTTCACGCGGGCAAATCGGCGCGGATACTGTGGCACGTCTCCTCCAACTCCGCAGGTTTCGTAAGCGAACGTTGTGCAGGATGATGCAGACGAGTTGATGCCATCCGGCTAAGCCGCGCGGGAGAATTTTAATGAAAAGTGTCGGCGAAGCCAGAAAGCGAAGGTAGCGGGGTGGGGGCTAGCCGCCACAATCTCGCTGTCGTCCCTGCGAACGCAGGGACCCATATCGCGTGATCCATCGATCGTCCGCTATAGGAGTACCGAACCACGAGTCTTCGCCCAATGACTCCCTGTGGTTATGGGTCCCTGCGTTCGCAGGGACGACAGCCGTGGTGTTGCGCTCGCAATGACGCGTGGTGAGAGTGGTGCGCGCCCATCACCCCGTCACGCTCTCCGCCTCCGCCGGCGGCACCGGCATCGGCACCGTCACGAAATCCTTAGGCATGTTCACCGGCCGATAGTCCGGCTCCACCGCCATCCGCTTCAGCACGCTCTCGTGCACATGCGCGCCGTCGGGGATGAGGCGCGGCTCGCAATCGGGGATGTAGAAGCCGAAATACACCTTCCGCTCCGGCCATTCCCGGTACTTCGCGCTCTTCGGAATGTACTCCAGCAGCCGCCAGGCGGCCGTCATGGAATTGTGCAGCTCGCCGGTCTTGCCGGTATAGGCGGGCGCGACATAGTGAAACGGCGAGTTCTTGCGCTGGATGCCCCAGGCGAGCTGCTTGATGGTCGCCGGGTTGAAGTTCAGCCCCGCCTTCTCCGCCTCCTCCAGCATCCAGATCAGCGGATATTTGGAATCCCCGCTTTGCGCCTCCGGATAGCCGCCGCCGACGTCGCTGTGCACGCCGGCGAACCACACCTGCCAAATGTCCTGCGGCACCTTCTTCTCGTCGGGCACGTAGCGGTTGCTCCAGAACTCCTGCGGCTGTTCGTACTTCTTCAGGCGGAACATGCAGCGCCGCTCGTCGATCGCGATCGCCTGCCGGAAGATCCGAACGCTGGGGTTGCGCAGCGTGAAGGCGAGCTCCTCCAGGCTCGGCCAGAACAGCCGGTCGGGGCGCGGCACGATCACGCTCGCCACCGTGTCCCAGACGCCGATGAAATGGATGGTCGGCCAGCGCGTCGAGGTGATGCGCGCGAACTGCGCGGCGAGGTCGAAGGCGTCCTTCGGCAGCGGCCCGCTCTCGTCGAAGGCGACATCCGTGAGATCCTCGACGTCGTTGCCGCGCCCGGTGCCGGAATATTGCTTGTAGGCGACGAGGCCCGAGCCTGCGAGGTTCGCCTGCTCCGGCCTGATCAGGCCGATCTTGTGGATCAGCCCCGCCAGCACGCGCACCGTGTAGGCCCCGCGCGAGAAGCCGAACAGATAGATCTTGTCGCCGGGCGCGTAATGCTCGACCAGGAAGCAATAGGCGCTGAGCACATTGTCATCGAGCCCGTAGCCGGTGGCGAGCCCCAGCACCAGGTTGATATTGGCTTTCCAGCGGTGCCACGTCGTCGGCTCCGTCACCGTGCCGACGCCGGGATCGTAAAACACCATCTGCCGCGGCTGCGTCCGGTCCGTCTTGCGCAGGCAGCGATAGAGCTTCAGGACGTTGGAGATGTTCTCCGAGATCTCGTTGCCGGTGCCGTCACAGCAGATGACGAGGTTTTTCGAATCGGGTCTGGGCTCGTGCTCCACGGCATGCGTCTCCGGCTGATGCTACCGGAACGAGTATAGCCGAATCGCGCGACGGCGAGGAGACGATGGCGGTCTGCCCCTCTCCCCTTGTGGGAGAGGGTGGCTCGCCGCGAAGCGGCGAGACGGGTGAGGGGTCTCTCTCCGTATGCGAAATTGTATGTCGAGTTCGCGGAGAGAGACCCTTCATCCGGCGCCATAGCCGAAGCTTGGCTTCAGCGTTCTTAGGAACGGCGGCCTGAAGGCCGCCTATGCCACCCTCTCCCACAAGGGGAGAAGGAAGAAAGCGCGCGTCCTGCTCCGCCCGCTACTTCCTCTTCGCCGGTCCGAAATCCGGTTGCCAGGCCGCGTCCTTGCGGCTCGGCGCGGCTGCGATCACCTTGGCTTTTTCCTTTTTCGGCTTCTTGGTTTCGCGGTTGCCGCGTTGCTGTCCCTTGGCCATGTCGCTCTCCGTTGGTTCGAGTTCGCCGAGTTCGTCTGCCTGCAGCACGCGGCCGCGCGGTGTGCAGACGCGCACGTCCATGTAGCCGTCGCGCAGCAGCCTGCGCGCCAGCCGCAACGCGACAGTGGCGCTGCCGCGTCCGAGATTGGCGCTGCCATATTCGTTCGTCCCGCTGACGAGATAGGGCACGCGCATGCTCCTACCCATTGAGCAGGGCCGCAGCGCACACCAGCAGCAGCAGGAAGAGCGGAACGATCACCGGCGGAACGATCCACTCCGAGGCGCGAAAACGCGACATGGCATGCTCCTGCGCGGCAGGCCCACGACGAGGCCGTGTCCTGGCTGACTGAATTGACGGCGGGAGCGCACGTAACCCTCAGTCACCGGTCGAAGCCGTAGCGGAAGATGCGGTGATGGCGTTGAGCCTACGCCTGTCGCGCGGCGATAGCGAGGGTTAAAGCGCCGCGCGACGATAATGCTGGCTATTGCCGCGCCGCAGGCGCATGGTTGGAAACCATCGGCGTCGGTTGGGGTCGCTGTTGCAGCAAGGCAGGCGTGCATGACCACCCGTTCGCGGCGCGAAACCGTCACGTTCAAGCATTCGTTCCGCATTCAGGGTATCGAGCGGCTGCTGCCGGCCGGCGCCTATGAGGTGATTGCCGACGAGGAGACGCTCCCGAGCGACACCTACACGGGCTGGCGCCGCCTCAGCACGTTGATCATCGTGCCCGCGGCCGGCGCGCCCGGCTCCGTCGAGATGCTGTCGATCCGCGCGGCCGACCTTGCCGAGGCGCAAGCCGTCGATGCGAGCGTCGCCAATGACTGATCATCCCGTCGATCTCGACAAGCATCGCGGCATGGCCGCGCAGAAGGCGACCGACCTGCGCCGCGCGCTGGCCGATGTCGAGAACAATGTCCGGCAGCTGCGCGAGCGCGAGGCCGATCTCGAAAACCGCCTGATGACGGTGCCCGCCG